>CAZFZT010000006.1:40122-81814 GCA_964523675.1 uncultured Isosphaeraceae bacterium | reverse complement strand
AACGCAGTGGTGTTGACGTTGGCGATGTTGTTGCCGATCACGTCAAGGCGACGCGCATTCGTGGATAGCCCCGAAAGTCCGGTGAACATGGAGGTCATAGAAGCCATGGTGTGCTCCAAAGTGAATGAATGAAGAAATCAGGAAATGAATGTCAGTTGTGATGTGCGATGTTGAAAGGAGCGAGCGCCTGCATGCAGTTCGTTTCAATCCGGGTCAGCGCCCTGGTCGTAGCCGTCCTCGTCGTACTGGTCGTTGGGCGGCTCTTCTTCAGGTGTTTCGTCGCCGGGGTCCACATCATCGTTGTCGCCTGGATCCTCCACTCCTGGATCGTCAGGCAGGAGGGACGGGTCAATGACAGTGGTGACGTTCTCAAGTGGGACGAGATAGCCAGTATCCATTTCGAGGTAAATCGAGTTGCCTTCCTTGACAAGGGCGACGACCCAGCCCGCAACATTCTGAAAGGTGCTCGTCATGCCGCCGATGAACTTGCCCACAAGATTGCCGGCAGCGGCAAGCTGGTTCCCATGCACCAGCGATTCAAGGTGCTGCATCATCTTCATGTCCGACTCGATGGATCGAATCGTGCTGAGCTGCTGAAGCAGCGCAGCGGAATCACTCGGCGCGAGAGGATCCTGATTGGTCAGTTCAGTGAAGATGACCTTGAGAAAGTCCTCAGAGGACATCTCGCTGAACTGGCTCGGCAGCGGGCTGGTGGGCACGCCGAAAGGATTGGTGGTGTCGATGACGCTCATTGGTCCAGCGCTCCTTCCAGTGCCAGGGCTTCATCGGTGGCGAGCCGCGCAAAGTCGCGCCATTCTGGATCAGTCGGCATGGCTCCACCCTGAGCGTCTGGCTCATGCTCGCGTCTGCCGCGGCTCTGGCCGTCGCCCGCATCCGCATATGCATCCTGCTGCGCGGACCTGCTGCCGTCGTGATGGTGATGTTGCTGGCTGTTCGGGCTCTGTTGCGCGGGTTGATTGACTTGAACCGACAACCGCTCAACCGAAAGACCGTGGCTTTCCAACGCAGTTCTCAACATCGCAAGGTTCTTCTCAAGCAAACCGTGTGCCTGTGCGGTGCTGGCAAAGAGCTGTGCAGTCACATTGCCTTGGTGGAGCGTCATTTGCACGCGCAGCGATCCCAGTTCGGGTGGATCCAGGCGCATGGTGAGAGAGCCGCCGCGCTGATTGACCATTGCTGTGAATCCGCGCACGATCCGGTGAGTGAGTGGTGCATCGTCGGCTTCGAAGTGCTCGATGCCCACGGCAGGCGCAGTGTTCGACAGCGTGCTTTGCGCGTTTGTGATCTGCCGATCAAGTGCGGGTCCGATGCGCAGGGTTGGCTCAGGCGTAGAAGTTGACGCCGCTGAAGGTTGCGCTGCATTTCCCTGAGCTGCGCGCGAACTTTCCCCTGCAGGCGGCTGCGCGGTCGCCTGTTCAAGACGAACGGCTTGATCGATCTGTTCTGCTCGCGCAGCAGCTGGTGCCATTGCTTCATGACGGCCGGCCTGCGGCAACGTGCGATCGTGAGGTGAATGCCTGCCTGATGAGGTCTGGCCTTCATTTTGCGTGTGCGCCTGAGCAGCCGGCGAACCGCCAGCGGCGGGCCTCTCGCGCTGGTCGCCTGATGTGCGGTTGACGAGCAGGTCCCGGGGAATCAACTCCGGCTCGCGCCGACCTCGTATCGGCTCAACGTCTTGCTTCACTTGCAGTTGAGCCGGATCGCGCTTGAGATTCGAGGGCTCGCGGCTGATGTGTGGTTCCTGCGAAACGTGCTGCGCCGGAGGGCTTGCGGCGGCTCGGTCATCGCTTCGATCCGATTGAGGTGTCTCATGATGCAACGAATTCGATGTAGGTGAAGGCGCAGCTGGTGACTGTGCCGGCCCTTCCAGCTGGGACTGCTGAGGCGCCTTCTCCTCGGCGCGGCCGACTGGAGCACGTTGCGCCGGTGACTCGCGGGATGCGTCCGGCGCCTCGATGACCTCATTCATGAAGGTTGGCGGCGGAGCGGTGGTTTCCCCGGCGCCTTCCGCGCCCGTTGTTGCTGAACCAGCCGCGCTACTCTGGTGATCAACCTGGGCTGGCGCTTTTGGGACTGGCCGCTCCGCAGCGGGTGTCGGCTGCTTCACATGCAGAGGCGGCTGCGGAATTTTTGCGGTGGCCGAGGCCGGCGCCTGTTCCTGAGGGATGGTGGCTGTTGACTTGCTGTGGTCGCTCAGCAGCAGGTTCTGCGCAGTGTCTGCATCTTCTTGCGCATGCTTGTGCGCGTCTTCGTTCGCAGGGGGTTCCGGACCGGATTCCGTTGGAGCGTTCTCCAACTGCGTTGATAGGGGACTGGTGGGTGCGGTCGCTTCAACGCCTGCCGCTTGCGCGACGGTGAAGGCGGATTCAAAGCCACTGGCCGGCGATTTATGTGTCGTATTGCCGCTACGATTCGCGCGCAAGCCGCCTTCGGACTGGCCCAAGGCGAAGGGAAGGCGTGCTTCAAGGGGTGTCGGCAACGTTGCCGGCTGCATGGTCCTGCTCCTGAGGACCACTCGGTTGCGGCCCATCCGCACCAAGTGTCCGAAGCTGTTCCAGCAATTCCGTTGCCAATTCGATCTCAACCGGATCCTTGAACTCGGCCATGATCTTGCTTGCCGAGCGCGCGTTCATCGCATTGAGGTACTCCACCGCCTGATCCATACCACCGGCATCGATCAGCTCAAGCATCATGTTCTTGGCTTGCTTGGGTGGTACCGATTCGTACTGACGAACCGTCTTGGCGAACTGTTCACTCGCACGGCGCTGCTCCGCCGCCTCGACCCGCGCGAGCCAGGACTCGCGCTCGCGTTCGAGCGCTGCTTCCCGCTGTTCTAGGCGATGCCGCTCCTCCTCTAATTGGCTGAAAAGCATGCTGCGCTCATCCTCCATCCGCCTGATGGTGCGCAGTTCCACATCCTCCATCCGTGAAATCTGTTGCAGACGCACTTCGCTTGAATGAGGCGGATTGGTGCGGCGGGCTTCTTCTTCGGCCTCAAGTTGTCTGGCTGCAGCGTCGCGCTGGGCTTGGCGCTCCGCTTCCACCGCTTGCGCGATTGTCGGGGCGAACAGTCGGCGAGTGGTCTGTACGCGCTCGGCGCTCAGGCGACCCGACTGCCAAAGCCACAATCCGAAGATCGTCAGTGAAAGTAGATGCACGATCGCGAGGAAGCTCAATACGTTCCAGATGGTCTTCATGGCATGATCTCCTCATGGGCGCGACGCCTGGCTGCCTTCGATGCGGCAAGGTCATCAAGCATTGCGACCTCGCGCTTTTCCTGCAGCCGCTTCCACTGCGCGAATCGACGCTCTCGCAGCAGTTCCATGGCGCGGCGTGCAGTGGCTGCCTCAGCAAGATCGGCACGCGCCTTCTCGATCCTTTCATAAAGCCGCGCAAGTTCAATTGCCATACCCTGCGCATCTCGCATCATTCTCATGGAGGCGGCAGCGTGGCTGCGCAGACGTGGGACATCGACCCTGCCAGTCAGCGCCACCCGCAGCGCTTCGCGCTCAGCGTCAATCGTTGAATGCTGCTGGCGCAGACGCTCCTCCAGCTCGTGTCGCTGGCGATGCAAAGCGGCGATCACGCGCTGCCGCTCCCGCTCAGTCGCAAGGCGGGCGTTCAGGACCGGCTGGAGTTTGAACGTGAACTTCGCCATGTCGCCTTCAGGCGCTTGCCTTTACGGGCCGCGCGTTCGCCTGCATGCTCTTTCGTGCCTGATCAACAGCGAAGCCGAGTTCGAGCAGCCGGCGGCAGGTTTGCGGGTAGTTTGCGCGTTCAGCTGTTCCCTGTTGCAGGAACGCATCGATCTCCTCCTTCATCGCAATCGCAAGATCACAATCAATGTTCGAGCCCTTGGCGTATGCCCCGATTTGGATGAGTTCTTCGGCCTCGGTGTAGGCGGAGATCAACCGAAGAAGCACCCGACGGGCGCGCACGTGATGCTCATCGCACACATCGTCAGCGACACGTGAAATGGATTCGAGCAAATCAATCGCGGGGAAGTGGCCTCGCGATGCGAGCCGGCGTGAGAGAGCAATATGCCCGTCGAGTATGCCGCGGGCCGCATCGGAGATTGGCTCTGTGAGATCATCACCTTCAACCAGCACGGTGTAGAGTCCGGTGATCGAGCCGCCGTTGCGCATGGTGCCGGCTCGTTCGAGGATGCGCTGGAGGAGCGCGAATACTGAGGGCGTGTAGCCCTTCATGGCCGGCTGCTCGCCGACGGTCAGACCGATCTGCCTCTGCGCCTGCGCGAAGCGCGTGATTGAATCCATCATCAGGCAGACATCCGCGCCGCCTTCACGAAAGTGCTCAGCGATGGCGCACGCTGCAAGAGCGGCCCGCACCCGGAGGAGTGGTGATTCGTCACCCGTCGCCACCACGACGACTGATCGGGCAAGACCCTTCTCACCCAGGGTTGTCTGAATGAAGTCCCCCACTTCTCTGCCACGTTCGCCGATGAGGGCGATGACATTGACTTCAGCGCTTGTGTTGCGCGCGATGCTCGCAAGGAGCGACGATTTGCCCACGCCTGGCCCTGAGAAGATGCCGATGCGCTGCCCCTTGCCGATGGTGAGCATTGCATCAATGGCCGCGACGCCCGTCGGCAGCGGCTCGTCGATACGGCGCCGATCCAGCGGCGATGCGGGACTGGGTTCAAGTTCGCGCGCGACGGTATCACAGAGAGGTGGTCCGCCATCAATCGGGCGACCAAGACCGTCAACCACCCTGCCGAGCATGCGCCTGCCGACTTCGATCACCTGTGCTGAGCGGTCGCTGACTACTCGTGAACCGGGCGCGATGCCGGCGTTTGCGCCGTAGAGCATCACGACGCTGTGTTCGCCTTCGAAGCCGATGACCTCGCCGATCAAGTTGAGCCCGGCGACATGACCGGAGCACTGTTCGCGCTCGATACGCACTAGCGCGCCCACGGGTAGCGGCAGGTCATCAACCAGTATGCTCAGGCCACGCACCGCGGCGACTGAGCCCGCGATTCTGCGCGGCTCGATTCGCGAGAGCGCTTCAATCGGACCGACAAGGACGCTCATGCGCCTTCCTTCTCCGGCTGTGACGGTGCGGGCAGCAGCGCTTCGATGATGCGCTCGATCTGTGTCTTGAGCGTGGCGTCGATCTCACCTCCAGATGTCTTGACGATACAGCCACCTCGTTCGACGTTCGGTTCTTCTCGAATGACCGCTTCACGGCATCCGGTGAACTTCGCCAGGAGATCGGGCAGTGCATCCTCGATCAATGCGCGGTCATCAGAATGAACCAGTATCGAAACCGCCGTGGGTCGTGTGATTCGAGAGATCGCCTCGGCGACCTGATCGACGACCGCATCTTCGTTGAGGGCCATATAGCGCAGCGTCAGTTTCCTGCCCATCTCAACGGCGAACGTAAGCACATCCTGCCGCGCTGCAAGGAGCATGTCAGCGCGATCGCTCTCCCAGCGATCGAGGGCGTCGCTCCAGCTCTTCAGCATCTCCTCCAACTGCGGCTTGAGAGTGTTCAGCGTCTCCTCGCGACCTTCGGCGCGGCCCTGTTCAAAGCCCTCTGCGCGCCCCCGTTCGAATCCCTGCGATTGACCGATGTCGGCGGCCTCGGCAATCAACTTCTTCGCTTCATCGCGCGCTTCGGCCACAACCGAAGCAGCATCCCGTCGCGCCTGAGCGAGAATGTCCCGCGCCTGCCGATCGAGATCGCCCATGTCGAGTACGATGGCGTTCTTCAGAACTGACTTGCTTTTCTCACCTTTGAGAATCGGCATTACACCACGAGGTCCTTATCACCGCCGCGGCCGGAGATGATGATCTCACCTGCGTCCTCAAGCCGCCGGACGATGTCCACGATGCGCTGCTGCGCGGATTCGACATCACTCAATCGCACCGGTCCCATGTATTGCATGTCTTCCTTGATCAGCTCCGAAGCGCGCGACGACATGTTCGAGAAGATCTTCTCCTTGAGCGGCTCGCTCGCGGTCTTGAGCGCGAGGGCCAATTCGTCATTGTCAACCTCCTTGAGCACCGTCTGAATGCCCTTGTCATCCACATGGATGATGTCCTCGAAGACGAACATCAGCCGCCTGATCTGCTCGACGAGATCGGGATCTTCCGCTTCGATCCCCTCCATGATCGACTTTTCAGTCGCGCGATCAACAAGGTTGAGCACCTCGGCGACTGTTTCGACGCCTCCCACCTTTTCCATCGAATGCATCAGCATGTTGGACAGTCGCGATTCAAGGCCGGCTTCCACTTCCTGAATCACCGCCGGGTTCGTCTGCTCCATATTCGCCACGCGGCGGACGACTTCAATCTGCTTCTGCTCCGGCAAGCCGACGAGGATTTCTGACGCCTTGTGGTGCGGCAGGTGGCTGACGATCAACGCAATCGTTTGTGGATGTTCATCCTGAATGAAGGTAAGCAGGTTTTCACTTTCCGCCTTCTGGAGGAATGAGAACGGCGATTTCTGCACTTGTGTCTGAATTTGCGCGATCATCTTGCCCGCGATGGACGGGTCCAGCGACTCCTTGAGCAGCATTGTTGCAACATCAAGGCCGCCTTCCTTCATGTAGCTGCTCGCCAGCCGCATCGTGTAGAATTCTTCAACCACAGCGGTTGCGAGCTCACTGGGGACTTCACCGAGCGAAGCGAGTGTGCGCGTCACATCCTCAACCATCTCCGGGGGGAGTTCCTTGAGCAGTTGCCGCGCCGCATCCTGTTCAAGCAGGAGCAGTAAAATGGCGGCCTTCGCCACGCCGTCGAGTTCCTCAATGTTGTTGGACAGTCTTTGCCCCATGCGCAGCGCCATGTCAACTCCAATCGTTCATGCGTCCAGAGGTCATTCGTGTTGCAGACCTCAGGAGGGGGCCTTGATCCATCGTCTGATGAGCGAAACCGCGTCCTGCGGTGAGGTCTTCGCCATCTCGTTAATCTGATCCAGCATCTGCTGCCGGCGGATTGATTCATCGTCAAGCTCGACGCCTTCGAGTGAGGAGACAGACTCAGCCGCTTCGCCGATCAGGTCGGAATCGCTTTCGGAAAGCGTCGGCGGAATGCCAATGAGTTCATCGGCGGTGGGCAGCGGTTGTCGCACGGTGGCCTTTCGCACCATGAGGAACATCATGGCAAGACTCAAAAGTGCCAGGGCTGCGAGGCCAATATGCTTCACGAGACCTTCAGAGGCGACGTTAAAGATCGATTCACCCCCGCCGGCTTCATGCACGCTCGATGCCCCGATCACATGCGGCAACGCGAAGTCCGGCACCATACTCACCACCACAGCGCCGCTGACCGCCCCATCGACAGCGCGCGTATCGATCAGCGGTTCAATCTGCGCTTGAATACGGGCCGACTCGTTTGCGACGAGCGCATCGAGTTGAGCGGGGTCGACTTCGACATCCGTATCGCCCTGTTGTTCGCTTAGCAGACGCACGAAGTAGGATCGTGGCACCGCGATCGTCGCATTAATCTGAAGCGCGTGGGCCCGCTGCTCGTGGATGCGGGATGTTCTGTTGCCAAAGACGGGGATCATGGAGGAACTGGTCCGTTCATCGGACATCGATGATGAACGCCGCCCTGAGCCGCCGGTGATGCTCGCGCCGGTATTCGGCCGAACGCCTGCTTCACCGCCAGCGAGTTGCTGCGTGGAGTTGATCGCACGGCTCGATTCTGAAGTGACGCCGATGCGCGGCTCATCGAAATCTCGCCGCTCTTCAACAATCTGCTTCGTATCAACCGTGACACGCACCGCTACGGACACGCCCGGGATGTATGACAGCAGATCGGAGAGCTTCTGATGAATGTTTCGCTCGGTTTCGCGCTGAAACTCCAGTGTTTCCGCAGCGGCTCTGGCTTCGTCAGTTCGCGCGCGGTAAGCCGTGCCCGTGGTATTGTCGATGATGCTCACTCGGTCCAGGGGCAGATTGGCATGGGAACCGGCGACCATTTGCGCGATGGCGTCAACCTTGCTCTGTGACATCGGCCCGCCGCGCGTCCAGACCGTCACCGACGCTGATGCAGGGACGTGCGCCCGGCCGAGTCCCATGCCTCCGTCACGCTCATGAATGATGACCACCGCCCGGGCGATGCCGCTCATCCGTGAGATGGTTCTGCTCAGGACGTTCTGCGTGGCGACGATCCAGCGCTGATCGTTCTGCCGCCTGCTCAGGAACGGGCTGTCCTGCGCGATGAGCGTGTCAAAGTTGATTTGATCCGGCGTGATGATCTCGCCGTCAGTCAGTTCCGCAATGATGCCGTAGCGCTGATCGGGAGGAACGAGGATGTCCGAGCCCTCCGGGCGATGCGGAATGTTGCGGCTCTGCAGATAAGCGATGGCTTGTCCCATGGCGTCGGTTCCCATTCCCGCGCGGAGACCCAGCGGCTCCATCGATGATTTGCCGGCGTACTGCGCGACGAGGAACAACGTCAGCATCAGAATCACCATGAGCGCGCCTAACAGCATCTTCGCCGTTGAAGAAAGGCCGCGAAGGTGCGTCGCAATGGTGTTGAGTGTCGTTTGTAACGGCTGCATTAGCTCGGCCTCCATGCCTCTTGCGTGATGCACGCCACCTCCCTTGCTTCACCGCCAGCCCTCCTGGCTTCGCGGATCAAGCGTGCAAGACCAACATCATACGCGAATCTGCTTCACCTCCTCGTATGCGTCCATCACCTTGTTTCGAACTTGAAGCAGCATCTTGAACGCAACGTCGGCCTTCTCCGTGGCAAGGATCACGCTCTCGAGATCGTTGCGCCGACCGGCAGCCAGATCCTCAACGGCTTGCTTCGCATCCTGCTGAAGTGCGTTGACATCCGCGATCTGCTGCTTGAGGAAGTCCTTGAACGCCGGTGCGTTTGCGTCCTGCGCGCCGCCCGCGCGGTTCGCCGCCGACGGAGCATCCCGCAGCGGCTGTACGTTTCCAAGAAGTCCAAGTGGATCAGTCATGGTGAAGGGTGAAGGTGAATCGAGTCTTCATCAGCCAAGAATCTGAAGCGCAACGCTGATCATCGACTTCGTCGCTTCAATGGCCGCAATATTGGCCTCATACGCACGGGCCGCTTCCATCGCGTTGACCTGTTCGCTCACAGTATTGATGTTCGGGTAGGCGACGTAGCCGTCCTGATTGGCATATGGCGAGCCCGGTTCGAAGACCATTCGCGGCTCACTGTGATCGATTTGAATATCAAGGAGACGCACGCCGAGCGGTTGACCGTCTTCCGGGTTGCCGGCCGCGAGTGTGGCGAAGCGGCGCTGAAACGGCTCATGCTCACCATCAGCATTCAGAATGGTGTTCGCATTGGCGATATTCGACGAAATGATGTCGAGGCGCGTGCGATGCGCGACCAGGCCGGAGGTTGAGATGTCAAGGGAGCCGTACATGAGTAGAAAGCGGGGTTACTTGTTACTGTTACATGCGCTCGCGCATCGCGGTTTTCAACGTTTCAAAATCCCTGCGAATGAACTGCGACGCAGCTCGAAAGGTCATGAAGTTCTCCACGAGCCCCTGCATGATTCGCTCAATATTCCGATCGTTGCCATCGTGAAAGAGCAGGTTCTCGTTCATGGGAACCGGGTTGAGAACCAGGCGTTCCCCCTGTGTTGCAACATGCTCATTTTCCGGCAGGACGAGCTTGCCGCCAGAGCCGTGTTGGGAGCGGCGGCGATCAATGGCTTCACCGAGCGCTTCCTGGAAGCCCTCGACCGAGACATCAACCGGCCTGAAGTTCGGCGTCGAGATGTTCGCGATGTTGTGCGAAAGAATCTCATGCCGTTGACCGGCAAACTGCATCACGCGCTCCAGCACCGGAATCGCGCCTGCGTTGGTAAGTCCTTGGATCATCGTGTTGTCCGGCCTCCTGCCGAATTCGGGCATCCTGCCCTGCGGCGAACTCCGGCCGCATCCTGAACGTCGAAGGTCATCGCAGCAAACGGCGCACCAAGAGCCAAAGTCCGGCGCGCTGCCCCAGGAGGCGCAGGCGATGCGCATAAACTGCGCAGGGCGCACCAATTGCGCTGCACCTTGCGGGTATCAAACGGATTGATCGACAAGGCGAAGATCCTTCCAGCGTTTGAGTTTGAGACCAAGCGTCCGCACGCCGATGCCAAGCGCCTTTGCGCTGCGCCCACGATGGCCGTCGTGATGCTCAAGCGTCGCAAGAATGGTTCTTCGTTCAACGTCATCGAGCGTCAAGTCACCATCACAGATGACGGCGGGCAGCTTCCGTTCGGGCTTGGGTTCGGGGTGGCCAGTTGATGCGGTTCCGTTCCTGAGCGCAGCCGGCTGCGACAACCCGGACGCTGCGCTCAGCTTGCGGGCGCTGTCGCCGAAACAGAGCCATGGCTCAAGCAGCGAGCCGCGAATGAGTTCGCCCTGCGTGAGCACTGCCGCCCGCTCGCAGATGTTCTGAAGCTCGCGCACGTTGCCCGGCCATTGATATGAGCGGAGAAGATCCTGTGCTTCGGCCTCTAGTTTCTTGACCGGCCGCCCTTCGCGAACCGCGACTTCGCCGAGGAAATGCTCTGCGAGTTCGACGATGTCATCAGCGTGCTCCCGCAAAGGCGGCATTTCGAGCGGCAGGACGTTGAGACGAAAGTACAGATCCTGCCTGAACGTTCCGTTGGCAACTTCATCCGGCAAACAGCGATTGGTGGTCGCGATGATGCGAACGTCGACGGAGCGACTGGCGCTTGAGCCGACGCGCTCAAAGCTGCGTTCCTGAAGGACGCGCAGCAACTTGGCCTGAATCTCCGGCGCGATCTCGCTGATTTCATCCAGCAGCAGCGTGCCGCCGTCCGCAAGTTCAAAGCGGCCCTTGCGCAGCTTGTCCGCGCCTGTGAATGCGCCTTTCTCGTGCCCGAAGAGTTCCGATTCGAGCAGATTCGTTGAAAGGGCTGCGCAGTTGATGGCGAGGAACGGCATCGAAGCGCGCGGGCTCTGTGCATGGATCACGCGCGCCGCAACCTCCTTGCCGGAGCCCGATTCACCTGTAATCAGCACCGTGCCGTGACTGTCTGCAATCTGCGCCAATCGCTCGCGGAGTGTTGACATCAACGCCCCACTGCCAACCAACCCATGAGCCGACTTGCCGCGCGGTGGAGATTGCGTCGCAGCGCGAAGTATCTGGTTCTCTTTGATCAATTTGGAATGGCGCAGCGCGCGCTCAACCGTCATGAGCAACACATCGCCGCTGAAGGGTTTGGTGATGTAGTCGAAGGCCCCCTGCTTCATGGCTGCGACGGCAGTTTCAATGGTGCCATAGGCCGTCATGAAGATGACCGGCAAGTGTTCGTCGGCCTTTCGAATCTCCGCGAGCAATTCCAGGCCGTCCATCTCCGGCATCTGCAGATCTGTGACGATGAGGTCGAATGTCCGCTTGGCGATCTTCTCGAGGGCATCGCGTGCGCCAGTGGCGGTCACGACCGCGTGTTCCTTGCGAACGAGCGTTGTTGCAACGCTGTCGCGCATCATTTCCTTGTCGTCAACGACCAGAATGCGGTTCACTTCATTACCTCCCATTGCTGAACGGATTCGTCCATGTCATCGGCGCGTCCATGTCGAGTTTGAGCCGCGACCTCGAGCGGCAGACAGATCTCAAATCGGGTCCCAGTGGGCCGAACCGAAGCGACATTGATGTGACCGCCGTGCGCATCAACGATCCGATGCACTATCGCCAGTCCCAGTCCAGTGCCGGTCTTGCGTGTGGTGAAAAATGGATTGAACATGCGCTTCACGACCTCCGGTTGAATGCCGGGACCATTGTCTTCAACGGAGAGCACGGCCCGTGATGCGCGAGAGCCGTCGGGACAGCGAACGGTTCGCCGGCTCGCGCTGAGCCGAATCACACGCTCGCAGTCATGAGACCTCAAGGAGGTCATGGCGCTCATTGCCTCGACCGCGTTGCGCAGCAGATTTCCCAGAACCTGTACGAGCAGCGCTGCATCCGCTTCGAAACGGCATTCTTCCGGCTCTCCTTCAACGTGGAGCGTTGTCCCCACAAGGATGGTTTCGCACGAGCGCACAGCGCGATCAAAGAGATCTGCAGCGTTCGTCTGTCGAGGATGAATCGCGGTGTTTCGCGCGAACGAGAGGACATCACGCACGATGGCGTCGAGCCCGACCACAGCTCGCTCAATCTTGCCGCACAGCTGTGCCGGCTCCGGCTGACTTCGGACATCCTCAGCCAGGGCCTGCACGTAGAGTTGAATCGAGCCGAGCGGATTGCGTATCTCGTGTGCGATGCCGGCCGCCATTTCACCCAGCGCGGCAAGGGAGCGCGAGCGCTGGAGCTGCGCGTTCGCCTCGGAGAGTTCGCGCTGAAGCTGCTGCACCTGATTCTGCAAGGCGACATGAGTGGCTTCAAGCCGCTCGGTGGTTTCAGAGACTGAGCGCATGAGATCGCGCAGGTCATCGAGTTCCATCGGCGGCTGCGCATGTTTGGTCAGGGTGGTCATGCGTTATCCCTTGCGATCCGAAAAGCGCGCGTCAACTGACCCGGAGCGCTGCGGGACGTATGCGCGGCGGGCCTGCTGCGTTTTTCCAAAGGACTTCATGTCCGCCCTTGCTCGATCCTGAATGGCCTGAATCATCCTGCGTGCTTCGTCATCGCGCTTCATGACTTCGGCGAGTCCGCTTTCGATGGCTTCGATGAGTGTCGCTGCCTCGTGGCGCTCCCCGGAGGAGAGTTCTTGTTTCGATTTGGGATCGACCGCAACTTGGGGAAGGAGTGGCGTGATTTCGCGCTGCGCTTTGAGGATGCGATCAATCAGTTCCTGGCGCTGGCCGAGCAGCTCAAGCAGCGATTCAGCATCTTCACTGCGCACTGCTGCATCCTGCCGGCTTGCGAACTCGCCGAGCTGATCGATCAGAAACTTCTGTCGATTGAGCAGCGTAAGGAGGCGACCGTCGTGTTGTTGGGATGGTTCTGTCAGGTCGAGGGACACGTCGGGATTCCTTAATCAGGGCTCACGGCGGAGAGGTCCTGCGCAGCGATGGGAGCGTTGGCCAGCCAGCGCTCCCAGGCCTGTCGATCCAAAAGTGCATCAGGCGCGTTGAAGGCGTTCTCGCGCAACTGTCCAAGGCGAACCAGCGCCCGGCGATGAGCGATACGGGCGCGTTCGTCATCACCGAGCGCGCTGTATGCGTTCACAATCTGCACGAGGGCGTGGAGCGATGAATGGTGCTCGGCGTATCGGCGCGCTGCCTGGTCATAGAGCGTGATGGCGGTTTCGAAATTGTCGAGGAAGTATTCGCAGTCAGCGCGGTAGAGATCGGCCAGCCGTTGCACATCGCGCTCATGTGGCTCAAGCGTCATCGAATCGCGTTGGTTGTACCCCTTGCTGACCTGCGCGAAATGCTCGCTTGCCGTCATGAGATGCGCCCTGCGCTGCTCGCTCATTCGCCGGCGCTCACCGGGCGAGTCTGACGACGGAATCTGCAACTGCTCCGAAAGATCAAGCGCGAGGTTGCGGTAACTGTCTGCGAGTCGAAAGATCGTTTCCAATCCACGAGGGTCATCGGGGTAGCGCTCCACTGCCTCGTGAAAGCGAGCGATCGCATCGGTGTAGTCGTTCGCGCGGTAGTAGATGTTCGCGAGTTCGAGCAGGGCCTCGCGGAAGTCCGACGCGTTTGGCTGCACCGGCAGTGTGCCCGCGAGCACCTGCTTGAGTTCCTGCTCCGCTTCCGAGCGACGATCAAGCGCGACATAGCACCGGGCAAGGGGCACATGACTACGTGTCGCGACCACGCTGCGCGGATGCGCCTGAATGACCTTTTCGTAGTAAGCCGCAGCGGTGGCGTGTTGCAGGAGGGCGTGGTGACACTGCGCCAGCCGGAATGTGGCCTCGCTTCGGCGCGGATCGTTCTCAGAACGACCAGCGAGATATTCGTCGAAGTGCGAGATGGCGAGGTCATGGAAACCGCCGAGGTCGTAACTGTCAGCGCCATTCCAGAGTGATTCGGCCCAATCACTGTCGCGACCAGGCAAGGCGATCAGCCCACGCGCGTGACGGACGTAATACTCCCCTGCATGGCGGTAGTGCATGTTCGACTCGTGCCGCAAACGCACGATTGTCTCTTTATCCACCGTCAAGCGCAGCGATTCGGCCTCCGCGGCCAGATTATCCGCGAGCTGGCGGCTCGTCATGGCGATGCGCATGAGGACATCGACGGGAACCAGCTTTGGCTCGAAAAGCGTTTCAGCAATCTTCGCATACGAAAGGCCGGTCTTGAGATCGCCGCGCGCAAGCGACGAATCATGTCGATCGATGAGACTTCGCGCCACCTGCTGAGGGCTGATGTTTCGGCGATCTATAGAAGCCGCAAGAAGTTGAACCAGGCGGGTGTAGTCGATCCGAGCTGCTTCATGATCGCCCAGCGCGCTGAGTGACTCGGCCCGGCCGAGCAAGGCCGTGAGGTGGTTGGGCGTTCCAGTGAGTTCGCGCACTACAAAGTCGAAGTGTTCGAACGCACGTTCGATGTCTGATTCGGAGGCCGCGATCCGGCCGCGCAGATCATGGGCGAGGGCCAGAGCCGCCGGTTCTGCGTGCAGGTCATTCGTCACCCGATCAAGGTGCTTGACGGCGAGCTCGAAGCGGCCGAGGTCGAAGTAGCCCCGACCGAGGAGGGCGTACAGTTCGCTGACCGCAGGTTGATCATCGCCTGCCTCAACTTCAAGTCGCCGCATGTCAATGAGCAGGCGATCCACGGCTTCCTGCGCGCGGCCGGATTCAATGCGAACCTCCGCTTGGCGGGCGATGGCCCATGCCTGATCCTCGGCACTGGCCCTGCGATCCGCTCGGTACTCATCAAGCAGCCCCATGACGAGTGCTTCGTCGAATTCGCTTCGGCTCAACATCCGAGCAATGACGCGCCGGAACAGGCGGCCCTGCATGGGGCGAACTTCCGCATCAGGGTCGCGGCGCGCGATGAGTTCTAGATCCGCAATGCGCGCTCGCCCTTCCTCAAGCATGTCGAGCGAGATAACGGCATGTCCCCAGCGTTCAATTCGGTCAGGTGTCAGATCAAGCCCAAGGTCACGAGCTCGTCCGTATTGCTCGTGGATTCGGAGATTATTGACTTCGCGGTCAACGCCTTCGGCTCGCTGGGCAAGGGCGAGCCAATCTGCGACGCAGGCGTGAAAGCGCGCCCGTTCGGGCACGGTTGCGAGGTCGAGGTTCGGCTCGAGGACATCCGCGAGACCACGGCCAGCGGGCTCCAGTTCGCCTGCTTCAAGTTGGCGCTCCACATGTGCGAGTGCCCCGCCAAAGTCTTCCTGCGGAGCCCTGTTCATGGCGACGATCAGTCCTGCTGCGATGAGCAGGATGCTCGCAATGATCGTTGGAACCTGCCAAAGCTCCGACAAGGCGATCGATGGCTTCAGCTCATCGATGGAGGCGACGACGGATTCTTCGCCCATACCGAACCCTTCACCGGCAAAGCCGGCTTGGTCAGGGGGGTTGACGCTGCCCTTAGCGGCATGGCTTGGGCGAGTCCTTTCGGCGAGACCGTCTGCCAACGCGAGATCCTCTCAACTGGCCGGGTGCGGCGAACCGCGCTCCGGCGCGACGATCAACACGGCGAATCCATTCGCCGTTCAAGTTGGACAGTATCGGCCCCCGGCTCAGGAAAACTTCAGGATTCATTCGTGGCGCCCCTACAGTTCCTGCCGGCATCCTGTTCGAGGGTTCCGATACACTAGCCCGGACATGCGCCCACACACGATCCGTAGCGCAGGGGAACTCGACGCCGACCGCATCGCGCAGATCTACAACCACTACGTCATCCACACGACCGTGACCTTCGAGGAGGATGCAGTCTCAGGTGGTGAGATGGTGGCGCGAATCCAGGCGGTGAGGGCAGCATCGTTGCCGTGGATCGTGGCTGAGATGGAATCGGGATTGGCCGGCTACGCTTGCGCCTCGCGCTGGAAGGACCGCTGCGCCTACCGATTCTCGGCGGAGACGAGCGTCTATGTCACGCCCGACGCTTTCGGATGCGGGCTGGGCGAATCACTCATGCGCTCCCTGATCCGCGAACTGATGGACAGCGGCTGGCACGCCCTGATTGCGGGGATCGCACTCCCGAATGAGGCGAGCATTCGGCTCCATGAGAAGATCGGGTTTCGCAAAGTCGCGCACTTTCCGCAGGTCGGCAGGAAGTTCGGCGCATGGATCGATGTTGCCTACTGGCAACTGCTGCTGCCCGATGGCGCTGATCGGCGCTTGGTGTGATGAGCAGCGACTACGCGCTGGCGAGCAGGACTTCGCCGTTTCGAGCGATTTCCCACCGCGAGCCGGGGCCGAGGTTGGCGGAGGCGGGAACATCGATAGCGATACCAGCGAGTTGCTGCGAGACCTCGAATGTGGCGACACGATGTTCAATCCCGTTCGCATCTCGCAGCCGCAGCTCATAACCCGCGTTCCAATCGAGGCCTTCGACGACGAGGACGGCTTGGCGGTCACCTTCAGCGTGGCCGACGACCGCACGAGCGGCGGCCGGCGCATCATCAGTCCGGCTCAACTGGACGAACGTCGCGCCGTCATTGAAAAGGAACTCTTTGAATGAAGGCCCGAGCAGCAGATCGATCTGCGTACTCGTGTAGTTCGAGAATGCGAGTTTCGTCAGTTCATGGTGGCGGTTGGTGGTCTCGGCGGCGAACCATGCGACGACGACGATCGCGCCGCAGAGCACAAAGGTGGCAGCGCGCCAGAACTGCTTGGCGACGCTCGAATGCGCGCCGGCAACCCCACGATGCCGGTCGACGGCCTCGGCACGGGGCGTTTCTGTGGCGTGTGCTGCTCGTCTGCCGATTCGGGCCAGCGGCTTCTGGCCGGGCGACTCCTGCTCGATCACTGCGGCCACACGCTCGAGGACGCGACGGCGCAGATCCGTGGGCGGCTCCACATTCGGAAGCAGTGACTGGTCAGAGGCGATCATCGCCTGAAGGGCGAGGATCTCATTTTGAACGGTGACTGCGGCGTAGTGAAACGAGCGCGTGTACAGCGAGGCCTCGTAGTCGCTCAACAGCCCTAGCGCATCGAGGGCGGCGAGTTCAAGGAGTTCCTCACGGGTCATAGGGGGGGCTTCATTCATGGCGATCCTCGGAACGGTGCGGCTCGGCAGCCGGCGGGTTCTCTCTTCTCTTCAATAGGTACGCGGAAACACGTACGCAGCCGTCAAAAACTTTCGGATTTGTGCTAACCAGCCCAATCCGATTTGGCTCGCTCACGCAGCCGCATGAGGCCGCGTGACAGGGCCGACTTCACTGTTCCGAGCGGGGCTTCCAGTTGTTCGCTCACCTCGCGTAAGGTGAATCCCTGGAGATAGGCCCGCTCGATGACCTCCCGCTGAAGGTCCGGCAACTCGGCAATGCGCTTGAGCAACGCCTCGTTCCGCTCATCTTCCTGGGACTTTCGGCCCGGGAATTGCTCATCACCCGAGGAGGTGAGGTCACCTTCAAGGGTGGATGCGTCCGGCCGGACCGCGTTGCGGCGAATCCGGTCGATGAGGTGCCTGCGGGCGATGAGCATGACCCAGGTAACCAGTTTGGCCCGCCTTGGATCGTACCGGTCCGCAGTCCTCCACAACCGAACGAACACTTCCTGCACAGCGTCCTCCGCCTCCGGCTGAGTCGGCAGGAGCTGCCTGGCCACCTTGAAAACGAGTGCGCCGAAGCGGTCGTACAGTTCCGCGACGGCCTGCTCGTCGCCGTCTGCGACCCGGTGCATCAGCATCCAGTCGTCCTGGCCAGGATCGGTTGCCTTATCTTCCTTCACGTAATAATCCGTTTCCGAGTGGTTTGCGGTTGCTAGGAGCCGCAAAAATGCTTCGGGCGTGCGGCAATGACCTGGGCGAGGGGTTCACGGATTGGCGACTTGTGCTGACCCAGGAAGATCGTTGGGTGACGATATGTCCGGATCGGCCGCCGGAATAGTGCGAAGTCCCGGATTTTAACGCTCGTGTCCGCTTGGAAGAACCTCCATGCCGAAGTCTAACCCGCGGTTCCATGAATCCAAAAGATTTTGTGTGCAATTCACCTGAATCCGGTGTAGACTTGAGGGTCGTGGGACCGGTATTCACCGGCTTCTCAAGCTCGATGTCGAGCAGTCGATTCTGAGATCAAGTGCTTCTCATCAGTAGCCGTCTCAGCCGAACGTTGCACACGCATGTGGTGGGAACACCCGTGAAAAGTCGCTCAACAACATGGCCACATGAAGCGTGCCCTCAGCGCGTACGGCGCGGCTTCAGCTTGCTTGAGCTGATGATCGTCATTGCGGTGGCAATGATTCTGACCTCGATGCTGCTTCCCGCGCTCAAGAAACTCCGTGAGAGCGTCCAGACGGTTGTTTGCGCTTCAAACCAGCGGCAGACCGGAATCTCGATCGGAATGTTTGCGGCTGATCACAACGCGAACATGCCAGGGACGGTTCACCTTGATGATGACAACTGGAAGCCGCAGGAACTTATGGCTGCCTATACGCCGCAGGCGCCCCAGGGTTGGGACGGCCTGGGAATCCTTGTTCAGAAGGAATATTGCGGCGCGTACCAGTGCCTGTATTGCCCTAGCCATCAAGGCGCTCATCCCCTAACGCGATACGCCGATGCATGGGAGAGCCCGGGCGGCGAGGTGATTTATACCAACATGCACTACACCGGCGATCGCAAGTGGGATGAGACGCGTGAGCCGCGATTCTTCCACAGAGAAGCATCGCTCGTCCTGCTGAGTGACGGCCTGCGCACCACCTCAGATATGAACCACAGATTCGGCATGAACGTCACCTATGGCGACATGTCTGTGCGCTGGCGCAGTGATCTTGTTGCAATCATCGAACTCCTGCCGGAACTTGAGGCGGATGTCTCTGTCAATGCGATGCAGCGTTACAAAGACATCTGGGTTGATTTGCAAGAGATCTTCATGCCGCAGACAGCGGGCATGCACTAGACCGAGATCGCAACTCGGGGCGTACACTCACCGCGTCTATGGTTGAGACCTTTCTCATCACCGGTGCGGCTGGGTTTATAGGATCGCACCTTTGTCGCGCCTTGCTTGCGCGCCATGGTGATGCGCGAGTCGTCGGCGTTGACAATTTCGACCACTTCTATCCTCGCGAACGCAAACTGGCGAACATTGCTGACCTTCAGGCACCTGCCGATGCGAAGGACGCAACCCGCTTTCAGATTGTTGAAGCAGACATTCGAGAGCGCGCCGCGATGCGCGACCTGTTCGAGCAGCATCGGCCGAAGGCCGTCTTTCACCTTGCTGCGCTTGCGGGGGTACGGCCTTCGATCGCAGAGCCGGCCCGGTACGTCTCGGTGAATCTTGACGGTACGATGAACCTGCTGGAGGCGGCGCGTCAGGTCGAATGCAGAGATTTCATCTTTGCATCCTCCTCCAGCGTGTACGGCAACAACAAGAAGGCGCCTTTCGCCGAAACGGACCCGGTGCATGAGCCGATCAGTCCCTACGCAGCGACGAAAGCGGCCGGCGAGTTGATCTGCCACACGCATGCTCACTTGTTCCACATGCGAATAGCCGCGCTCCGCTTCTTCACCGTTTACGGCCCGGGTCAACGGCCGGACTTGGCGATTGCTTCATTCATGCGCAAGATCGCTCAGGAGGACGAGATACCGATGTTCGGTGATGGAACGACGTCGCGCGATTACACCTATATCGACGACATCATCGAAGGCATCCTCGCCGCCTACGACCGGATCGTCCATCAACAAGAAGCAGCCCCCTTCTTCCGCATCTACAACCTTGGCGGCAGCGATCCGATCGCATTACGCGACATGATCGGGTACATCGAAGAGGTTGCCGGTTGCAAAGCGAACATCCGCCGACTCCCCATGCAGCCGGGCGATGTAGAGCGAACATGGGCGGATCTGACGCGCTCTGGAGCGGAACTCGGCTATCGCCCGCGCACGCCATTTATCGAAGGACTGCGCAAGCAGTGGGAGGCGATGCGAAGGATGCAAAGGGGTTAAACCGCGTGTTCGGCGGCGGTGAACTCCTTGCTACGTGGTGCGTTCAGCGACCGACTCCGCATGGCGCATTTTTTCGATCACTGTGGTGCTGGCCAGGCCAGGACGGTTTGCCAGAATGCGCAGGTCGATGCCGAGCTCGCGCACGAGGTCGAACTCATTGATCTCTTCGGGCGCGTAGTCGCCGCCCTTGACGTACATCTCCGGTCGCACGGCTCGCAGGAGCTCGTGTACAGTTGGCTCGCCAAAGGGGACAAGATAATCCACGCATTGCAACTCCGAGAGGATTTCGAGCCGCTCGGCTTCACTGTAGATCGGCCGGCCGCTGCCCTTGAGACGTCGCACACCGTCGTCGTCATTCACCGCAACAATCAGGACAGCATTCTCATGAAGATTCTTGGCCTCGCGCAGATAGGCCACGTGGCCGGCGTGGATCACATCGAAGCAGCCGTTGGTGAAGATGATGGTTCGTCCGGCCTCGCGGTGTGCGGCCGTTTCAATGAGCAGTGAATCGAGATCACGAACCTTGCCGCCCAAAGAGAGTTGTTGGTGCAGAATCTCCTGGCGCACTGCCGCGAGCGCAATTGGCTGCACGCCGAAGACTTCCACCTCAAGGCCGGCAGCGGCATTGGCGAATTGGACGGCTTCGCGCCAGGTGAAGCCGTTGGCAATTGCTCCGGCGAGCGATGCCAGCACCATGTCGCCGGCTCCGGTCACGTCATACACACTTCGGGCCACCGTCGGGATCAGGATCGGATCGCCGCCGCGTGTCTCGAGCAGCGCGCCATGCTTGTCGAGCGTCAGCACGACTGCGTCGAGGTCAAGATCAGTGAGCAACTTCGTCGCCAACCCGGCGTTGTGAACTTGTGAGGCGTCGAGCGGCGTGGGGAGCCCGGTTGCGCGCTCCGCTTCGGAGCGGTTTGGGGTAATGACGGTTGCGCCCCGGTACTTGGCGTAACTGTCGATCGCAGCTGGATCGACCAGTAGCGGCTTGTTCGCGTGCCGGCACATTTCGATGAGACGCTGGCAGAGTGCCACAGAGCAGACGCCCTTGTTGTAATCCTCAAGGCAGACGACATCGGTTGCGGGCAGCGCCTGTTCGATACGCGCGAACAGCTCGTTTGTCTGCGCATCGTCGAGCGGCTCGGGTGATTCAAGATCGACGCGAAACATCTTCTGCGGATGGCGGTGTTGCGCGAGCCCAATGAGAGAGCGCTTGATCGTGGTTGGCCGATCGCCAGCGGTCACAAGTCCATCCACGTGACATCCGCCGCGCGCGAGTTCATCGCGAAGTATTCTGCCCTCGCGATCGTCGCCCACCACACCGAAGCATGACACGTCCGCCTTGAGCGCTCGCAAGCACAAGGCGACATTCGCTGCGCCGCCCGGCCGATCTTCGTGCTTGGTCGCCTGAAGCACTGGAACCGGCGCATCAGGAGACAAACGCTCAGCTGCGCCGTAGATGAGCGAATCGAGCATGAAATCACCCACGACGATCGCGGTAAATGGCTTATAAGAGTTGAGGCGGGTGAGAAGAGACATTCGGTGCTGCGTGGCGTTCGGCGTGCGAAGCCGAAAACGGCTTCTGGATCAATTGTTCAAGATCTTCGCGGCCGGAGGTGATTGCAATGGCGACTTGCGGGAGAATGATCGGCACGGTCCAGTTGCGCAAGTCTATCAGGTTGCGGCATCTGACCCAATCCTTTTGCGTCATGACAAGCGCCCCATTCGGCACGCCGTCGCAGAGGCCACGAGCCACTTCGAGTTTGGCCCGGCTGAAGCGCTCGTGGTCCCCTGCCGGGATATTCGCAGTGATCTTGCAGCCGGCCGCTTCAAGTTGTTCGATAATCGATGGCGGATTTCCCACGCCCAGGAGCGTAACGACGTTCCTGCCACGGAACCAGTCAGGTGATTCCGTCAGATATGGATCAGCAGCGCGGCTCGATTCAGGGATGTTCGTCACGCCGCCCTCAGGATTGATGATGCGCAGCGCGCTCCATGCGTGTTGTGCCCATGCGGTTGGCGGCCGACCGTGATACCGCTCGATTTCCGCCGTCAATGCCGCGCGAGCTTCCGATGAGCGCGTAACGACTACAGCATCGGCCCTTGAGAGATTGTGGAGCGGCTCTCGCAGGTGACCGGCCGGGATCATGCGCTGCTCGAACGTGTTGATCGATGCGTCGATGAGCACCAGATCAAGGTCGCGATGGAGGCGGCGATGTTGAAAGCCGTCATCGAGAATGATGCAATCGGTTTGCGGATTCGCTTTGAGATGCTCGCGCGATGCAGCCATGCGATCCGGGTTCACGATGAGCGGCACATCAGGCAGCGCCTCAGCGTATTCAAGCGACTCATCAGACGGTTGATCGGCAGTCGCCCCGTAGCCGCGCATGGCGATGGCCGGCTTGCGACCATGCGATTGGAGATGCATCACGATCCACATGACCATCGGCGTCTTGCCCGTCCCGCCCGTGGTGATATTGCCCACTGAAATGACAGGCACAGGCAAACGATCAACACCGATGCCGCGGTCATAGCGACGATTACGTGCGTTGATGAGGCGCTCATAGATCCACGAAGCCGGGATCGTAAGCGGCGCGAGCGCGCTGGGCAGCGGTCCGTTCATTGTCGGCGCTCCTCATCGTCGTCACGGCGCTTGTTGTCAAGGGCCTTCTTGAGCTGTTTCGCAGCGTCGGCAACCTCACGGTCGAGTTCGCGCGAGCGAAGCCGAAGCGAATTGAGCGCATCGAGGGCTGCGCCGAGAATGATGAGAAACATGAGCAGCAGAACAAGCGTCCACGCCAACACGAATGAACGCGGCTGGGTATGCCGGTTGATGAAGCTCAGCCCAGCAACCATGAGCGGAATGGCCACGAGAATCACCATGGTGGTGGTGCGACGGAGGCGCCTTCTGCTCAGCGGCACTCGTTCATCGCCAATCACAAGCCAATACCACCACACCAGAACCAGCGCGATCACGCCGACGCTGACGGAGATCACTGGATGGACGAGAACCGCCACCATCATGAAAAAGCGCGCTCCGACTGCTGTGCGGCCTCACACGGCTGCCGAACGTGTGACCTCCCGAGCAGTCGATCGAGAATCGGGCGAAGCCGACGCAATGGAAGACCCATCACCGTGGCTGGATCACCATCACATTCGATCTGCCATCCGGCCGCGATGCGTTCGCTGAGGTTGTACCCGCCTGCCTTGCCGCGCCACTCCCCGCTTTGAAGATACTCATCGAGCTGCCGATCACTGATCTCCCCCATGCGGACGGCTGCTTCATCGTGCAGGAGGACGCGGCGGTTGTCTTTGAGGTCGATCAGGCAGACGCCGGTCATCGTGTGGTGGGTCCGGCAGCGCATGGCGGTGAGCATTCGCCGAGCATCTTCCTCATTGCGCGGCTGTCCGAGCGCCTCTCCATTATGAACACACAAGGTGTCGGCGGCGAGCACGATGCCCCTCCTGGTGCCGAAGGATTGAAGCTGATCGGCCACTCGACGCGCTTTGAGATAGGCAAGGCCGAGCACCCGATCGCGCGGCTCTGCGACTCCTGGCGTCAGCCGGCCGTCGTCGATGTCGGGCGCGATGACCTTGGCGTGAAGCCCTGCATCTTCAAGCAGTTGTCGTCGCCGCAGGGAGGTCGAAGCGAGATAAAGCGCGACGGGCTCCGGCTCAGTCCGGGGTATCACGTTGCTGCCAGGTGGCCGAGTTTGTTTGGCGGCCGTTGCTCGTGCTTCAAGCGCGAGGAGGTGGTCAATTCGCTGGATGACAGCAGCCGCGCTGATGACGCGCATGAGGCGGTCTTCCAGTTTGGCATCGCGATAGTTGATGATTTCACCGGGCTTGGGCCTGAAGATGCGAAGTGCGGCATGCGGCTTTCGATACGGTCCGACGATGGCTGGGTCCGTCGGACCAAAGAGCCCCAGGCACGGCCGTTCCAGGCCCACCGCCATGTGTAGTGGCGCTGAATCGTTGGCGATAAGAAGCCCGGCCCCTTCGATGACAGCCATCATCTGGCCGATCGTACACCGGCCGGTCAGGTTCATCAGGAACGGTGCCTCTAGTGTGCAGAGCGGCTCAACCTGATTCTCTTCACCCGGCGCACCAATGATGACGATCGACTCAAATCCGCGCACGAGCAACGGCTCGATCAAGTCGCGCCAGCGTTCGATCGGCCAGCGCTTGCTGAGCCACCTCGAAGTCGGCGCGAGGACGGCATAGTGCGGGGGTTTGCGTTCGCTCCACCAGTCTCGATCGCATTCACTGACGTAGAGTCGCATGTCTCTCACTGGCTCGATGCCTTCGGCTTCAAGCAGCGCGAGCATGCGATCGACAGTGTGCGTATGCGGCGGCGGCGGCGCATGCCGCACGTTGTAGCCGAGCCAGGAAAACTCCCGAGCATCACGAAAGCCGATCCGCCTAGGTGCGCGCGTGGCCTTTGTCATCAATCCGCTCCGGCCGAGCCCTTGTAGATCGAACACGAGATCGTACTTGCGCTGGCGCAGTTTCTTCAGCCAGCCGACGGCGTCTCGTGCAATTGCCGGCTTTCGCAGGGCCAGCTCCAGTTCCTTGCGCGGGAACGCGACTGGTGTCGTCAGATCGGGGTGCGATTCGATGACCTCGCTGTACTCGCTTTG
The DNA here is from genome assembly GCA_964523675.1 of uncultured Isosphaeraceae bacterium. Taxonomy (GTDB): domain Bacteria; phylum Planctomycetota; class Phycisphaerae; order Phycisphaerales; family SM1A02; genus CAZFZT01. Next base: position 57,172 of record CAZFZT010000006.1, on the reverse strand, counting down.
AACGACCCAATCGATCTCAGCGTCCGAGAACGCGCGGCGCAGACTCGCCAGTACCGGCACAGATCGGCACACATCGCCGAGCGCGCTGGGGCGAATCATGAGAATGCGATGCGGCTGAGGACTGGAGGCGGGCTGCGGCACAGCATTGCATGATATGAGCCGGCCGCCCCAATTCACCTCCGCGGCCGCCGGCACCGACTGAAAACCTTCATTCGCCTTGCTGATCACCCGATTTTCCTACGACTGCGAGGGTCAGTTCCGCGTAGAAGTGAGCGGCGGGGAGTTGACAAGGCATGTCCCCTGCCGTCATAGTGCGAAGTTTACATTGTTGCAAGAGCCGTGGAGATCGGCCGCATCGAGTTGGAAGTCACCGTGGCTCAGACGCCAAGACCAGCATCATCTGATCGAGACGCAGACGGCGACGAACTCATTCTCGCGGAGGAGAATGAGGGATCGACTGCGCACCTGGCAGTTGAAGGGGAACGCGAAAAGCGTCGGGAAGAGCGCGAGCAGCGGCGGCGGGAGCAGCAAAAGGCACGGGAGGAAGCCGGCGAGTCGGGCCCCGCCGCCACCTCCACCGGCGGCTTCGACACGCTGCTTGGGAAGATTGTGGTTGAGACCGGCCTGGTGACGCCGGACGAGATCGAACTGTGCAATTCTCTGCTGAAGAAGAGTTCAGACTCCTCCACCGGCGATGAGGACACCTCGCGCACGCTCTCAGATCTGCTGCTGGAAAATGAGTTCATCACGCGCCGACAGCTTGAGCGCATCCGGGCCGAATTCGAAGCTCGCAAATCCAGTCAGCGCATCCCGGGTTACAAGATTATTCGCCGCCTCGGCGCTGGCGCAATGGCAACCGTCTTCCTGGCGAAGCAGCTCTCGCTCGATCGTCTGGTGGCGATCAAGGTTCTTCCAAAGAAGTTCTCGGACAATGTCAAGTTCATCGAGCGTTTCTATAAGGAAGGCAAGGCGGCTGCGCAGCTGAATCATCCCAACATCGTCGGCGCGTACGATGTCGGTCAGGCGGGTGAGCATCACTATTTCGTGATGGAGTATGTGGACGGCCAGACGGTTTTCGACCTTGTCGCAAAGCACAAGCGTGTCGATGAATCGCAGGCGATTCGCATCATCAAGCAGACCGCCAAAGCGCTCCAGCATGCGCACGAAAAGGGCTTCATTCACCGCGATATCAAGCCCAAGAACATCATGATTACCAAGGACGGCGTCGTCAAGCTTGCCGATCTTGGCCTCGCGCGGGCAATGACCGACATGGAGGCGGCGAAAGCGGAAGCCGGCCGCGCGTATGGAACGCCTTACTACATCAGCCCTGAGCAGATTCGCGGTGAGATGAAGATCGGTCCCGCGGCGGACATTTACGGCCTGGGCGCGACGTTCTATCACATGGTCACAGGGCGCGTGCCGTTTGAAGGGAAGAACCCGTCGGCGGTGATGCATAAGCATCTCAAAAACGACCTGGTGCCGCCCGATCACGTCAATCCGAAACTCTCCGCCGGCTGCGCGCAGGTCATCGAGATGATGATGGCGAAGAACCAGAAGGAGCGTTACGGCAGCGCGGCCGACCTTCTCGAAGATCTGGAGCTCATCGCGCAGAACAAATCGCCGCATTTTGCCAATCGTGGCTTCAGTCTGCCGGACCTGCCCCAGCCGCACCCGGTACCGGCAGTGGGCACGCGGGTGGTCACAACCCATCGCGCAGAGCCGGTGACGAGCAATCCGCTCTTCATGACGGTGCTCATCATCATGATCGTAAGCGTCCTCGCCAACATGGTGGGCTTGGCTGTATGGCTTGCCAGCGGTTGATGTCGCTGCTGCACCACATTGAAGAACTGCTCTAGGGCACCTATACTAGAGCGGCCCAAGGCGCGGCTAGAGTAGGCGCCCACGAGTCATCCATGAGCGACCCGTCCGCCCGCACTTTCTCATCGGACTTCAGGCGGTTTTTCCTGCGCGGCTTGGTGGTGCTGTTGCCCACGGTGCTGACGCTTTGGATTGTCTTTGCCGCCTATCAGTTCGTCGACAATCGCATTGCTGAGCCGATCAATCGCGGCGTTCGGATCGCGATGAACAACACGGCGCGGTACTTCGAGCCGCTGGCTGAGGCGTTCAATCCAAGCCGGCCGCAGTTTGAAACAGAGATTGCCGAGCGCGCGGTGTCGCGCGGTATCGCGAATCGCGAAGATGTGAGACGCGAGCTTCGACGAGCTCGCCGTGAGAATCCCGAACTGAGCGGCGAACCCTCCGACGCGGAAATCAACGCTGCGATCGCCGCCGCCATCGAAGCCACTCCAGCGAGTCAACGCCGAATAAGCTCAGAGTCGGTCCGAACGGAGCTGCGCCAGCGCGCGATCGATGAATGGTGGACGTCGCGCTGGTACATGAACCTCATCGGTCTGATCATTGCGATCATCGGCGTGTATATCGCCGGCCGGGTGCTCGGCGGTTACTTTGGCAGGCAGATCTACCGGCGATTGGAGGATGTGATCACCTCGCTGCCCGTCTTCAAGCAGGTGTATCCATACGTGAAGCAGATCGTGGACTTTCTCTTCAGCGATGAGAAGCAGATCAGATTCAGCCGGGTTGTGGCGACCGAGTATCCGCGCAAGGGCATCTGGTCGATCGGATTCATGACCGGGCCTCCGCTGCGTTCGATTGCCAGCTACGCAGGCGACGCATCCGTAACGATCTTCATTCCCAGTTCGCCAACGCCATTCACTGGCTACACCATTACTGTGCCGCTCAAGGATGTGATCGAGGTACCGATCTCCGTCGAGGAGGCCATTCGGTTCGCGGTCAGCGGCGGCGTGCTGGTACCCGATCATCAGGTACTTGACGAGGCGAAAGCATGCGGCTTCGCCTCTGCGAATGTGCCGCTTGCTACGGCAGGCGGCGCAGCGCCGGGCAGCCAGCACGGGCCCGCAGGTGCATCTCAAGAGCCAGCGTCATCCCCGCAGGAGGAACCGATGCGAGAAGAATCGCGCTCACAGCGCGGAACGAGACAGATCAGGGCCAAGCCGGCTGGCGAGGCCCACCGTACGGGAGATTGATTCCCTTTTTGTCACCTCCAATGACAGGAGACCATCATGCAGATCCAGATCAGCAGCAAGCACATGGAACTGACCCCCGCGATCGAATCCTACATCACGAAGAAGGTTGATCGCCTGCTGCGATTCTTCGACCGGATTCAGCAGGTCGAGGTTGTCGTGGATAAGGAAAAGACGGATTACACACTTGAGATCATTGCGGATGTGGAGCGGCACGATCCGTTCATTTCGAAGGCGAACCATGAGGATCTGTATGCATGCATCGATCTGGGGATTGATCGCGCGGTTCGCCAGCTGCGCGATCACAAGAGTAAACTGCGCGACAACAAGCACCATACGCCGACCGGCGGTAAGGAAGTCGAAATCTGACACGGTGACCGTCGCCGCTTGCGGCCTCACAACTGGCGAAGCCGCAAGCGGCCAATCACGTGTATAATGGGACACTGACATGAAACTGATGGACATAGTCGTCAAGGACGCGATACTGCCGAAACTCAAGGCGATACAGCGCGACGATGCGATTGCGGAGATGATCGACGCAATGGTTGCAGCCGGTGCGCTGAGCCAGGAGTTGCGCGACGAGTTCATCAAGGCCATCATCAAGCGCGAGAAGCGCGGCTCTACAGGGTTCGGGCATGGCGTCGCCGTGCCGCACGTCAAGCATGCCGCCATCACAGAAATGGCTGTCTCCGTCGCAGTCAGCCCCAGCGGCGTGGAGTTCAACGCGCTGGACAAGCAGCCGGTGTACTCGATCTTCCTTTTGCTTTCTCCGGAAGACCGGCCGGAGGATCACCTTGACGCGATGGAGGCGATCTTCGGCAACTTGAGTCAAGAAACATTCAGGAGGTTTCTGCGTCAAGCGTCGAGTGTCGATGACATCCTCACGCTTCTCGAGGAGACGGACGCAAGTGCATCCGTTCGCTAGGAGCGGAGGCGATGCGTTCACCTTCCCGACGGGGGCTTCATCCAAGTGAAGAATCGCGCCGTGGGCTGCGGGACGTGCGCCATCTCCAGTGGCGGCCCTTGAGCATGCCGTCGATTCCGCCTGCGACTTCGCCGCGCTATCCTCATCCCGTATGAATGAACAGGTTCATGTCCTTGCGCCGGCGAAGTTGAATCTTGCGCTGGCGGTTGGTCGGGCGGCTGCGGATGATCCAAGTGGGCTGCATCCCATTTGCTCATGGATGGTCGCAGTTGACCTCTTCGATGAACTGCTGCTGACCCGGCTGCCTCCTGATCGGCTGTCGCGTTATGCGATTCTCTGGCACGACGAGGCCAAGCGTCGTAGCGACATCAATTGGTCGATCACCAAGGATCTTGCGGTCCGAGCGCATCTTGCCATGGAGAAGCAGCTCGGTCGGTCGCTTCCTGTACAGCTCAAACTCGAGAAACGCATCCCCGTCGGCGGTGGGCTTGGAGGCGGCTCATCGGATGCAGCTGCGATGTTGCGCGGGCTCAATGAGCTCTTTGGTCTTGGGCTTTCAACCGATCAACTTGCCGATATCGGGCGGCCGCTCGGCTCAGATGTCGCCTTTCTCGTGCGTGGCGGCAGCGCAATCGTCGAAGGGTTCGGCGAGTCGGTCGAGCCGCAGCCGCAACTTCCCGACCTCCACGCCGTCCTCGTCTTTCCGAAGTCCAGTTGTCCGACTGGGCTGGTGTATCAGATGTTCGACCAACATGCTCCGCCAGATCACGAGTTCCGCGCAGAGGCGGTGCGAGCAATGGTGCGTGACATCGCCATGTGCGTCGAAGGCGCGTTCAATGATCTTGCTGCTCCGGCGAGGCGCATCGCACCGTCGCTTGAAGAAGATGTTCGGCGACTGAGTGAGCTTGCGGAGCGGCCGGCGCACATCTCGGGCAGCGGTTCGTCGCTCTTCGTCATTTGCGATGACCCGGTTCATGCGGAACATCTTGCTGCGGCCGTCGAAGCGCAACTGGATCTACCGGCATTGGCGGTTGGCGCTTATGAAGGCGCAGTGCCTGCTCAAGAGCCGCGGATGTAAGTGCCGTTGTGCGCCGCCCGCAAAAGATTGCAACGTCGTTACTGACGCTCTTTACTCTTTCGCGGGGGGGTCGCTTTCATGGCGCGAGCCGGCAAGTGCATCACCCGCGCCTTGCAACAGTCCGCCGACTGCGGACAGAAGCAAGCCGGCGGCCTTGGGTACCGCGCGGACCCCTGCTGCTGCCGTTTCCCCTGCTAGCTTCACAGGATGATCCATCGCCACACGAAGCGCAGATTCGATCGACGGCTGAATGCTCTCAGCTGTTCTGCGGATATGACTGTTGATCGACTCAACCTGATCGCCGAGTTGGCGTGCTGCTTGATTCGTCACTCTCGTGAGCACATTGACGAAGCGCTTTTGCAATTCGCGCAGGTCGCTTACGGTTCTGTCGACTTCTTCACGCGTAAACGCCTGCCCCCGCGCTGCGCTCTCCTGCATCGCAAGCCGCGTCGCATTGGCGGTGCGCTCGAATGCGTCGGCCAGTCCGTCAACGACCTGGCGCAGCGCGCTCTCACGCTCCTGCGGCGCCAGGTCTCTCACGCCTGCCACCGCGCCGTCGAGGACGCTTCCACCAAGCGTTGTCATCTCATCGAGCGTAAGACGACGCTCGCGGATCAGACGAGTCACGGCTTCGCGGATTCGTTCTCGTACGTTTTCGCCGGTTGTCGCGATGCGTTCAGCTTCACCCGCTGCCTGCTCGCTGTGCTCATTTCCGTGAGTCTGTTCAGTCATGGCGCTCTCCTTTCATAATGCTAGGCGCGAAATGGTTTCCCCAATGCCGCACTGAAGCAAGTGCGGATGAGCGCTGAATGCGGAGACTTCGCGATAGGATACTCCCCGATTCAGCGTCTCATTCCGATGACCGCCGCCACCTCCAATCTTATTCGCAAGCTCGACGAGATCGATGCGCAGTACGAGTCCCTCGGCCGGGAACTGCTTGACCCTGCGGTTCTCGCTGACCACCGCAAGGTGCGCACGCTCTCGATTCGTCGGGCTTCGTTGGAACGCCTCGTCGAACTCTATCGCAAGTACCGCGACGCTGAGCGGCAGATCCAGGAGATGCAGTCGGTGATTGCGGAGGGCGGTGAGCCGGATCTCATTGCACTGGCGCGGGAGGAACTGCCGGTCCTTGAGGAGCGTGCTGACGAATTCATGCAGCGCATTCAGAAGCAGTTAGTGACGGCGGATGACCTGGCGGTCGGTTCGGTGATTGTGGAAGTTCGCGCAGGTGTGGGCGGCGATGAGGCAGCCATTTGGGCGGGAGATCTGGTGGAGATGTACGAGCGGTTTGCAGCACAGAAGAAGTGGTCAGTTGAGATGCTCCAGGCGTCACCTGCGGAGATGGGGGGATTCAAGCATGCTGTCCTCAACGTCTCCGGCGAAGGCGTTTGGGCGCACCTGGGTTATGAAGGCGGGACGCATCAGGTCAAGCGCGTGCCGGCAACTGAAGCGCAAGGCCGCGTGCACACCTCAACCGCCACCATTGCCGTCCTTCCCGAGCCCGAGGAGGTTGAAGTTGATCTGGATCCAAACGATGTGAAGGAGAGCATCACAACAGCGCAGGGCCCGGGGGGCCAGAACGTCAACAAAGTCGCCACGGCCGTTCACTTGATTCACCAACCCACCGGCATTGAAGTCCGCATGCAGGAGACAAAGAGTCAGACGCAGAACCGCGAGAAGGCATGGCGGCTGCTGCGGGCAAGGTTGTATGAAAAGCAGAAAGCGGAGCGCGATGCGCAGCGGGCCGAGACGCGCAACGCGATGATCGGCCGGGGCAGCCGGGCTGAAAAAGTGCGAACCTACCGGTGGAAGGAGAACATCGTCGTCGATCATCGCATCGGGGAAAGCTACAACTTGGGCGAGATCATGGCGGGCAATCTGCAACAGTTGATCGACGCGCTCATCGAACGCGATACAGCCCAGCGATTGGCATCGCTCTAAGTCTGGTGCGCCCTACAGATCGCCGAGTGGGCAGAGGCGAAAGCGCTTTGCCGTGCGGGCTCGTCGCGTCCTCGGCGGCGGTCCGATCGGCGTCCATCTGGCGTCGGCTTCCATGCTACGCTGTAGCCATGCCCCGCGCGTTGATCACAGGCATCACCGGCCAGGACGGTTCATACCTTGCGGAGTTCCTTCTTGAGAAGGGCTACGAGGTGCATGGCATCATCCGCCGTGCGTCGAACTTCAACACGCGCAGGATCGACCATCTCTATCGGGATCCTCATGAAAAGAACGTCAGACTATTGCTTCACTTCGGCGATCTGGCCGACGCAGGCGCGCTTGGCAACCTGCTGCGTGACGTCAAACCCGACGAGGTCTACAACCTCGCTGCGCAAAGTCATGTGCGCGTGAGCTTCGATCTTCCGGTCTACACGACGGACATTGTCGCCATGGGAACAATCCGCCTGCTGGAAGCGGTGCGCGATTATGAACAGATCGAAGGCAAACGCGTGCGTTTCTACCAGGCCAGTACATCAGAGATGTTCGGACACGCACCGGTGTTTCCACAAACCGAGTCAACGCCATTTCAGCCGCGCTCGCCTTATGCCTGCAGCAAGCTGTACGCTCACTGGGCGACGGTGAACTATCGCGAGGCATACGGCATGCACTGCTCGTGCGGAATCCAGTTCAATCACGAGTCGCCTCGGCGTGGCGAGACATTCGTCACGCGCAAGATCACTCGCGCGGTCGGTCGAATCAAACTTGATCTTCAGGATCGCCTCTACCTCGGCAACCTTGATGCGCAGCGTGACTGGGGCTTTGCCGGAGATTATGTCCGAGCGATGTGGATGATGCTTCAGCAGGATCAGCCGGATGACTATGTGATAGCCACAGGTCGCATGATGTCGGTGCGAGATTTCGCCACACTTGCCTTCGCCTTCGCTGATCTTGACTGGCGTAAGTATGTCGAAGTGGACCCGCGCTACTTCAGGCCGGCGGAAGTTCATCGGTTGCAGGGCGATGCATCGAAGGCGAAGCGCGTTCTGGGCTGGGAGCCGACCACGAGCATCGAAGATCTCATCCGAATGATGGTCGAAGCGGACATGGAGCTCGCCCGCCGTGAGAAGACGCTGCGCGACGCCGGCCACGACCTGCCGCCGTGGTCGGGTCACGATCATTGATGGGCTTCTTCTTGGTTCAGCCGCTGACGCTGACCCGCCCGCCGACGAGGCGGCTGGCGCGTTCATCGGGCACTGCCGTGGCAGGAGCTTCTTCGGGCACGGCCTCGAGAGCGCCCGCGCGCTTGTTCTCGGAGGCGAGCTTGCTGAGAACCAGCGACCATGTTTCGCGTTCATACTGCAACAGCTGAATCGCTTCATCGACGAGCGAAGGTTCGCGCTCGCTGCTGGCGCTAACCAGTCGCTGGTAGATGTAGGTATAAAGCCCCGAAAGCCGCTTGTAGAGTTCCGGATCTTGTTCCGGACTCAGAGCGCCCAAAAGCTCCATGATGATGTCCTGCGCGCGAACAAAGCCGTTGTACGCGGCTTCAAAGTCCTTCGCGGCGACAGCATGCTTAGCTTGCTCGGCAAAGCGGATCGCGCCATCCAGAAGCATCAGGCGCAGTTCACCCGGCCCGGCGGTCATCACCTGGGTACGCAAGTAAGGGTTCTTCGGCTTGGCGGTGCTCATGCAGAGCTTTATCGGGCGAGATGCCGTGAGACATGAGACAGATCAACGCCGCATCTGACTCAGCATCTGTACACTCGATGCAAGCGAGGCCAGCGCATTGCCTTGCCCTTGTAATGATGAAAGCGCCATTTCCATGGCGGTAAATTGCCGCTCCAGGCGCAGGCGCTTGGCGTCCAATCGCTCCTCGAACGCTGCGATGCGGGTATTCACCAAGGCGATCTGATCTTTGAAATTCTGATCGGCACGGGTGAGCGTGCCGTCAACCGGATTGGTGAGCCCATCGAGGAGATCATCGAAGATCGCTCCGAAACCGCGCATCAGCGATTGCGTTGACGACGATTGCACCGTGATGCCTGGGGAGATCTCCTGCTCTGTCTGCGTAACCGTTTCGAGTGCGCTGAAGAGGTTCTCCACAGCAGCCGGATCACTTTCGTACGCAGCGGTGAACTTCTCTTCGTCGAACTCCAGCTCGCCGCCGCTTCCGATTGATATCCCGACCTCGCGAAGGAACTGGTATTGCGTGTCAACGTTCTCTGCCTGCTGGCGCACCGCGCGGATCAGTGCGGTGCGCACGCGCGACGTTGTCGGATTGCCCAGCAGCACGCCCCGCTCCTCTTTTTCCAGATCGTAATAGTCGTGCTGATCGATGCTCTTGATGACCTCATTGAATGCAGCAACGAATTGGCCGAGCGCTGCGGTGATCGACTCGGTGTTCTTGCTCACAGTGACGGTGACGGGATCGGCGCTGACAGAATGCAGGTCAATCGTCACGCCGTCGAGTACGTTCTTGATCTGGTTCGTCTGGCTCGTGACGAGGAAGCCGCCGGAATCGGGTGATCCGAAGAAGACTTTCGCGTCCTGCGCCTTTGAGAGGGTGGTTAGCCCAAGATCGACGCCGCCTGAGTCGATGATGATCTCCCCCATCGCACCTCCGACCGCGCTCGTGAAGTTCAAGCGGTATGGATTCGCGCCGGAACCGCTGTTGATGACAGATGCGGTAAGCGGAATCCCCGCTGCGTTGATTTTCTGCGCCACCTTGTTGAGTGAATCGGATGGATCGAGGTCGATCGTCCTGGTGTACGAGCCGTCGATGAAGGCGTCCTCGACGGAAGACGATTGCCCCAGGATGCCAAGATCCTTAGCGGTGGTGCCGCTGACGCTTTGAACTTTGAGAGCGACGAACGGCGTTGCGCCGGGCGGCTGGTCGGAAAGGTCGGATTCAATGAGCAGTCCGGTGCCGGTATCGTTGAGCCGGGCTCGAATGGCAAGGCCGCTGGCGCCGCCGGCCTGGGCGTTGATCACTTGAACGACATCCGCCAATGTTTTTTGATTGGCATTGATGTTGAACGTGGCGGTCTTGCCGAAGCCGTCTGTGATCTTGAAGCTTCCCTGCCCGATGCCCTTGCCGTAATTGAGGTTGCTGAGCTTGGTCGCGACGCCGATGTACTTGAGACTGAGGTTTGATCCGCTGATGGAGTTGGTTGCGACATCGGCCTCAATGCCAAGCGCCGCGGCGGCATCGCCTTCGACTTTCAGATTTGATGCGCCTCCACCTGAGGTATCGGTCATCAACAGCCCGGTGCCGGACGGATTCAGCGAGGCGGTGATGGCCACTCCTGCGCCGGCCGCTTCGGTATTGACGTGTTCGATGATCTGGCTGAGTGAATCGAAGGCGTCGAGGCCTGCGATCATGACGCTGTTTCCAGCGCGGTCGGTCAGGGTCAGCGATGAGGCGCCGTCGAGACCTGCGCCGCCATTGAGATTGCGCGTGAGGACTGAACCCAGATGCGCCACCAGGCGCTGCCCGTTGATTGCATCTGTCGCAACGCCAAGCTCGTCGGTGAGAAGACCGAGAGCGGCCGCTGCATTGGTGTTGCCTGCCGTCGCTTTAACGATGAGGTTGCTGGCGGTGTCCCCGGTTGAATCAGTAAGTTTGATGGAGACCCCATCGTCACCGATTGAGGCGATCACTTTGCCGCCGGTCTGCTCGGTGATGCGCTCGATCACCTGACCGATCGTGGTCGCAGCCGGGATGCTGATGGTGTTTGGAATGATGCTTCCGGTGAACGAATCATCGTTGGCGCCGGCTTCGTTGAGGATGCCAAGATCATTTGCTGTGGCTGTGCCATTCGTCCCCGCTCCAAGAACCTGAAGTGGTCCAGCCCCGCTGATGGTATCGGAGACGATCAGGCGCTTACCATCGGGAGCGATGCTCAACTGAATATGTGACTGATCAGCATCCTCGTTGTAGGTTTCCTGCGCGATTCGGCTGATGAGCCCCCCCACCGTCGTGACGCCGGTGAGATTGACCTCATACTCCGTCCCGTCACGGGCGACAAACTTCATGTCCGGATTGTCGTTGTCTGACGAGAGCGTAATGCCCTCGCCGCCGGCGAGTTCTGAAAGCAGCGTGTCCGCCGTGATCGGCGAGTTGACTTGGCCAAGGTCGATGTTATGGGTGGTGCCGTCACGTGCGGTGATTTGCAGATCAGGCACGTTGTTCTGAATGAGGACGCCCAAGCCGTCGTTGAGCGAGGCAAGCGAACTTGAGGCGCCGAGCGTGTTGATGATCGAGCCGGTGAGTGACGAGCCGCCGGTGGAGCCGGCGATGCCGAGATCAGCAGCGGTGCTTGCCGAGCCGACGCTTGCGACTGAAAGTGTGCCTGCTCCGCCGGAGAGATCATCAATAGCGAGGCGGTCGCCGTCGATTCGCGCCTGCACGGCGACCTGACTGTTCAAGTTGATTCGATCGATTGCCTCACCGAGTGTCGTAACATCCGTGAGGTCGATCGTTGCGGTCGCGCCAGCCTTGTCCGTAATGGTGATCTTGCCTGCAGCGACCCCCTGGCCGCCGTTGAGCTCTGAGAGAAGTCGGTCGCGATCGATATTTCCCTTGCCGAAGTTGAAGCTGAGAAAGTCGAGGCCGACCGGTGTGGTGTTTGCGTCAGCGAAGCCCTTGCTCAGTTTCTGCGAGAACGCAGCGAGTTGTTTAATGGTGAAGGAGAAGGAGCCCGGCTGCGCCTGACTGGTGGCAAACGCAGTGAAGACGGACTCATTGCTGCTCGTCGCTTGCGCGCTTTGGAAGATCGATTGCGACTTGAGACTCTTCGCAATGTTCTTGAAACTCAGCAGCTTCGCGTTGATGTCGATCATCGCCGCCTGCTGAGATTGCAGGGTGATGATCCTGTTCTGAAGTTTGTTCTTGCTGCCTGATTCTAAAGTGATGAGCGCATCGATCAGTGCCGCGGTGTCAATGCCGCTCATGAGTCCGATGCCAGTGGTGATTGTTCCCATCTTTTGCTCGAATCGAGGAGATCACTTTGCGATGTCGCAGGTCATGCGGCTTCGCGATGCGCTGCAGAGTTCCAGACAACATCGCGCATGCCACGGCTTCGAAGGATGAGCAGATCTGATGCCCAGGATGCAAGCACGCGCTGAAAGCGCTGTTTCGCCTCTCTCACATGCTGCTCATGCATGTCAGAGGACATGGGACCGATCGGTTGGAGCTGGCTCACGTCCGGGTTCATCATGGAAACCTCCAGATTGCCGCGGCATTTGTGGGCGGCATCACTGCGCAGATGCAAACCGCGCACCGTGAGCGCGGAAACATTCGCTGGAGATATCGGCTGATTTCCGGCGTGGCTGGATGCAGCGTGTTACGGCGAGGTTATCGGCCGCGCAGTTCACGCGCGTTCGCCGCCATCGAATGCGCAAAAAATACCCGCCGCACGCGAGGAGCATTTGGCGGGTTGCGCGATTCAAGATCGGAAAACGAATCACTTGGAGGTGTATTGGCCTCGGGCGACTTTCCTGAACTTGTTTGGATTCGCGGTGAGCGCTTGATTGACAATTGTCCTGAAGTTCGCGCTGCTGGTCTTATAGCCCGCCTTCTGCACGGCATCTGTGACTTCCGTCACCGACATGGTGCGACCCTGGAGAACCTTGTGCAGCGACTCGACAAGACTCGCGCCTCCGCCAGCACGGCGACCGCGCGGCCTGCCGACCTTCTTTGAAGGACGTCCGGGACCGCGCTTCCCAGCCGGCCTGCCGGGACGCCGTCCTGTTGCAGTCGCCGACTTGGGCGGCCTTCCTGGTCCTCGCCGCACCGGCGTTCCGACGGAGCCCATTTCGCGATCGATCTCTTCAAGTTCAGCAACGAGCTCGTCACGCCGCGCTTGCAACGCGCTTTGCCGGCGTTCAAGCTCCGCGCGCAGGTCGGCGAGCGATGCACTCGCCAGTCTGCTGGGGCGGCCGGCTTTCTTCGCAGTGGCGCGGCGACGGGTCTTCTTCTTTCTGGGCATGTGTTCCAATCCTTAAATGAAGTTGAAAGAGAACCCCGGTCATTGAAGAACGATCCGCGATATTAGGGACGTTCATGCGGCTCCGCAAGTGGAAGACATATTAGAAGCTATCTCAAAACCTTCAGACGCCGCGGTGAATCATCTGGTCGAGGTTCCGGGAAATGTACCGATGCGCAAACTCGGCGCGATATTTCCTCCAGCTGCGCCTGAAGCGCGAGGTAACTTATATTCACCGCACTGCTCGCACCTGGTCGGAAGACGACGACGCTTCCCTCCCCCACTCACTCTCGCGCAGGATCAAAGCCGAGACGATCCAGCAATCCTTCGAACTCATCCAGCGTAAAGAATTCGATCGTGATCTTGCCGGAACCTTTTCTGGCGCCAGGTTGGATCGTCACCTTTGAACCGAGGTATTCTGCAAGTCGTCGCTGAAGATCCGCGATGTGCGCGGGCATGTGCTTTGACGGCGTCGGCGGTTCTCCTGCTGTGCCGCCTGTTTCCGCGCGGACCCGCCGCTCAAGTTCGCGCACCGACCAGCCTTCGCGAGCGGCGGCTTGCGCCAGATGCGCGCGGCGGGAGGAGTTAGTGATTACTAATAACGCGCGTCCATGTCCCATGCCCAGCGCCCCTGCCGCGAGCAGATCGAGAATCGCAGGATCGAGTTCCAGCAACCGAAGATGGTTTGTCACGCTGGTGCGGTCGAGGCCGACGCGTTCTGCGATCTGCTGGTGCGTTAGCGAGAACTCATCCGCCAAACGTCGAAACGCCTGGGCTCGTTCGACAGCGTTCAGATCCTCTCGTTGGATATTCTCGATGAGTGCCCATTGCGCAGCCGTCTGATCATTCACCGCGCGAATGACCGCTGGAATGCGAGTCAATCCCACCCGCTGAGCTGCGCGCCATCGCCGTTCACCTGCGATCAGCTCGTACTCCTCCTCGGTACCCGGCTTGCTCGGCCTCAATACGACCGGCTGCATCATCCCTGCCTCTCGGATTGAGGCGGCCAGCGTGTCGAGAGCGGCTTCGTCAAACGATCGGCGGGGCTGAAAGGCGTTGGGCACAACGCGTTCAATGGCAACCATCGTTATGCCGTCGCCTTGGTTTCGATCCTTGCCACCTTGGCCGGGATCCGAGGCGGCATCCTGAGGGTCGGGCGGTTGTGCGGGTGATATGGATGTGCCTGAGGCGTGGTCCGGCCCGTCAACGACGGGCGGATCCACCTTGACAGGGGTTCCGAGGAGACTGCTCAGGCCGCGGCCGAGTCGCCGACGCCCGACGTTTGAGGCGTTTGATGAGGATGCTTTCGTCATGATGCGCTCCATGATGACATAAATCGAACGATTGTGCCAGATCGCGGCCTGGCATGAGTTCGACCAGGCGGCAGGTTCCACGTGGAACATGAGAACGGTCGATTCACTGTTGTGTTCCACGTGGAACATCGGCGACGTTCGCTGCTCGGCCGCAGGAATCGGCTCAACTTCGCCGTGGCCTCGGCCGATCTTGGCGATGCGCCATGCAGTCATCCGACCAGGACGAGAATGATCTGACGATCGCCAGCCTACTGGATCGCCTCAACGAGGTCGAATCCCAGTTGGTTGAGCATGCGCGCGAGGTCGAGCATCTTCAGCGATTGGCAACCATCGGCACGCTGGCTGCAGGGGTGGTCCATGAGATGAACAACCAACTCACGCCGGCCCTGGCTCAAGCTCAGTTGGCTCGGCTGAAGTCAGGCGACCCGGACCGGCTCCGTAGCGCTATCGACCAATGTATCACCGGCATCGGCAGAGCAGGACGGATTGCCGAAACGCTGATGGGATTCGCCGCGCCTGAGCCATCACTGCGGGGCCAGGGCGAGAAGGGGAGGCATGGGAGGCATGGGGGGCATGGGGGGCATGGGGGGCATGGAAGGCAGGAAGGAGTTAAAGGGCAGCGTCAAGCCAGGGCCGCTGCGAACATCGCCAGCGCTGTCAATGCAACCATTGCATGCCTCGGCGGCCAGGCGGGCTCAAAAGGGGTGAAGATCGAAACGCACATTCCATCAACGGCGTGGGCGGCGATCGAGCCGCTCGCCTTGCAGCAGGTCCTGATGAACCTGCTGCTCAACGCAATCAACGCCTTGAGCGACACGGTCGAACCGAAGATTTGGATCAGCGCGCAACATATTGATGGTAATAGAATCGTGGTCTCGGTAGAAGACAATGGTCCAGGAGTTTCGCCGAGTCTGCGGCCGCGTTTGTTTCGTCCATTTGCGACCCAA
This sequence comes from uncultured Isosphaeraceae bacterium, assembly GCA_964523675.1. Lineage (GTDB taxonomy): Bacteria > Planctomycetota > Phycisphaerae > Phycisphaerales > SM1A02 > CAZFZT01. Next base: position 41,922 of record CAZFZT010000006.1, on the reverse strand, counting down.
GGAGCATGCGAGGCATCTCCCCAGGGGACCGGCCTCGGCCTTGCAGTCTCCCGTCGGCTGCTCGAGCGTGCAGAGGGATCATTGACCTGCGGCACCTCTCAAGCCGGCGGCGCTCGCTTCGAGCTGTGTATGTACGCGATCGTGCAGCCAACTGAGGCGAATGTGGCCTGAACATGCCTCGAATGCGTCGCGGCGAACCTTTGGTTCGCAGCTGTTCTTTCGAGACCGGCAACGAGAGTTCGTTTCGGGGCGAAAAAGCCATCGCACGGGCGAATTCATGCGTTACAATGAGATTTGTGGTTCATGACGCAGGTGAAGCGTCGTCGCGGACCTCTTGATGTCCTGTCGACACGGCGCCGGTTCTGGTTCGGCTTCGGTGCATCCACGTTTAAATGCGTTTCCGGGGGCGCTAGAAAAGGAGAGAGGGATGTCGAGTTCATTGAGATGGTCGGGGTTACGATCGGCCGCTGCGTGCTTGGTCATGTCGATGGTCTGGGCGGGATCATGTGAAACGGCGACAGCGGACGTCTTCGTTTTCAAGCACGAGCTCGAAGAGTCACAGGAAGTCCCGCCGACCGGAAGCCCGGCGACGGGCATGTGCGTCGTCGTGCTTGACGACGCGGCTCGAACTGTCGATGTCGATTGCACCTACTCTGGATTGCTTGGCCAGGCCACGGCGGCGCATATACATCAAGGCCCTGCAGGTGTCAATGGACCACCGTTTGTCACACTCTCGCCATCAGGCGGCACGAGCGGCGCGATCGCCGGCCATGCCGATTTGCTTCCTGCTCAGATTCAAACGATTCTCAGCGGCAACGCGTACATCAATCTGCATTCGACAGCGCATGCTAGCGGTGAGATTCGCGGTCAGATTGTCGGCAGTTTCGTTCCACCTGAACCCGTGCGCGTAGCGGGCTTCCTGTTTGAGGCGCTGGGTCACGCCGGTCTTGTCATTGGGGATGTCGATGGTGACGGCCATCCTGACCTGCTGCGCGTGGTGAAGGAGGATGCAGTGCTGCCGGCGGGTACACGGCTGCTTCACTCAACAGTCCCGCCGGGCTCGTTGCAAGAAGGACTTCTCATCAGTGGTTGGTCAGCCGCGCTCCGCTACATCTCTGGCGGAGCGGGCGTCGGCGCAGGCAGCGGTGGGGGGATCATCATCTCGCCACAAGATTCCTTCCAGAGCAGCTACATCAATGTTGGCGTGATAGAAGGCGAATGTCGCGTTGACGGAGATTCAGGCGATTGGATCGAACTTGAAAGTTTCTCGCCCGGCGTCGTCCGCGCAAGGGCGAAGAACGATGAAGATACGGTGGCGGAGGGTGAAGCGTCCCTTCCGCCTGGCGTGAAAGTGGGCGTGGGGTGCGGCGAGGTGTACATTGACGGACCCGGCGATGATGCGATCAAGATCGATGTCGATTGGGGCGTCGTTGATGATGCGGGCGTCCCCAAGCTTGTCGTTCGAGAGCGAATCAGATTTCGAGAGCCGACGAAGTTCGAACTCGAGAACTGGGTGAACCCCGGTCCCGCTCCGCTTGACATCACCGAGTTGATTATCGAGTATGAAACGGAGCTCGATTCGACGGTTGATCTGAACTGGGCTCTCGAACATGCCGAAGGCGCAGCGGCGGGTAACGCAATCGAAGTGCACGATTTCGGCGTTCGAGTCGGGGAGCAACAGTTCGAGCTGGAGTGGAAGCCCGTCGACCGGTTTGAGATGCGCGCTCGACGCGGGGGACACATCACTGAAGTGCCGCTTTGCGGACAGAACCCCGATGAATGTCCCCGGGCCATTGAGAT
>CAZFZT010000006.1:0-40112 GCA_964523675.1 uncultured Isosphaeraceae bacterium | reverse complement strand
CTTAACGGCGTCGAACTGCGCGGCCACTTCCCCAAGGAATGGACGCTGCCTGCAATGAATGCGGCTTCCACCGGGCGCAATCCGCAAACCGGCAAGGAGATCAAGATCGCCGCAAAATCCATCCACCCGGGTGATTCGATCAAGGTAACGAGTACGTACTGCCCCGCATCCGCAGATGGCGGCGACGAGGGAGAAGAACTGTGCGGCGAGACCGAGCACTTCATCAGTGATCTCGGCGGCGGTTCGAACGGTGAAATCCAAATGCACGCGGATTTCGCTGCCATCGGCGCAGACTTGGTTTGTGTCGACGTGCGCAAAGGCGGCCGGCCCGTCGGTACTGAATGTGTTGAACCAGGACAACCCATCTTCATCAGCCAGTGCCCAGGTGGGTCGCCGGTGCGCGTGACATCAATCACCGATGCTGACCATGCAGGTGGCGAACACGTGCCGGGCTTCCTGTGGGGGTTTGAAAGCGATGTGTGCGTCCATTTTGATCAGACGCTTGATCCCATCATCGGTGGCGAATTGGCGCTCATTCCCGCAGCACGTGGTAATGGCGGGGTCAAGCTTGCCATCAAGACCCGCAAGCGCACCGCGATCACCGCTGGTCACGGTGGGGGTGACGGCGCAGCGACCGGATCGCTCGTGATCACAAACATCAAGCCGGCTCATGTCACCTTCAACGAAGGGCATGTCTTCGGCCTGCTTCACGCCGCAACTGGAGGCGCATCGTTGGCGGTTTCCGAGTTCGACATGCTCGACAACGCCGCCCAAGGCCTCCAGCGCGGCTTGGTGGTCGGCGGTCCGGCACAAGGCGGAGGCGTTGACATCCAGCTTGGCGCAAGTGAGTTTGCGCAAGTGAAGTTCAAGGCAGGGGCGGAACTTGCCAAGAAAGTGAACATGAGCGCGGTCTCCTCTGACGGAACGCCTGCCTCGGTCGCCGTATCCCGATGTGATGCGCGTTCGTGCCCCGATGCAGAGGGCATTGAGGACGCTGTCGAGTTCGCGCCGGACCTGTCGCATTTCAACCCTGCAGGGTATGAAGTCAAGATTTATCTCGCGCATGAACTCACGCATGTCGTGCAGCAGGGGAGCGGCGTGTCGCTGTTTGCGAGCGGATCCTCCACCACCGACTATGAAGTCACGCTTGGTCAGAAGGACGGTGATCCGGTCTGCATGATTCGATGGATGGCGCCGGAGTCGATCAAAGTGAAGGGCGGCCCGGTCGTCACCGGTGAGTTCGCCATCATCACGGCGTTGGGCGCGGAATCAATGAGTCCGCTGAGCGCCTTGAAGATCGCCGGCGGTGGTGAGCAGCCCGATCAGCCGTGGAAACTTGTGGTTCTCGATGAAGCGATCGGGCTCTTCGGCGTCGAACATCGCGCCAGCGGTGCAGCGCAGTTCGGCTGTTGCCCGGACGCAGATGGCGATGGTCTTCCAGATCTTGTTCTTGCGAATCCTTCAATCGGCTCGCCCGCAATCATTGCAAGCAACAATCTGCGCCTCGCGAAGTTCAGCCGTGATCAGTATGAAGCGGATTTGGGTTTTGCCATTGTCAATCCGTGTGCGGGTCTGCCGCCGGATTGCATCACCTTCGCCGACGGCGCGACGCTCGAACTGAAGAAGGAGATCGAAACGATGGAGTGGAACGAAGGCACGTCGTCGGCTTCGCTCATCGTCAACATGCCTCCGGGCGGACAAGGCGCCGACAATGCCATGACCATCGAAGCGGACTTCGCTGACATCGCACCGACTTCGGTTATCGCAGAAGTGCTGCTCGGCGACGAGGTGCTGCTCACCATTCCGAACTACAGCAAGAGTGCTGTTGCGACCTATAACTTCAAGAACGCCTGGCCGAAGAGTTCTCATACGAAACTTGATCCATTCGAGGCGAGTCCTACTTTGCAGAGCGTGCTGGAATGGGATGAGCCGCAGTCATTTTTCTTCCAGACCAACACCGGCGGCGGCGATGGTGAGGTGTATCCCGGCGACGCCATTCGATTCATCGCTGAAACTGACGTTCAGATGCGCTGGATCAGACGATCGCTGACGAGCACTGTGGATGTTCCTGAACTCATCATTGAGAACATGTCGTTCGGTGACGATGCAGGTGCGGCTTGCCCCGCTGATCTCACTGGCGATGGCGCTGTGGGTGTTCCCGATTTGCTGGCGCTCCTCGCATGCTGGGGATTCGCAGAACCCGCTTGCCTCAGTGCGGACCTGACGAGTGATGGTGCAGTTGGAGTGCCGGACCTGCTCGACCTACTTGCACAGTGGGGGGCCTGCCCGTAGGAGCACTATTCATTCCTGCCGCAGTGGAACGACAGTTCGGTCGCGGCGAGTTCGCATCGCGATGAGGCAGGATAAGATTTCGCGGGGTTGCTTGTCTCCTTCTCAAGTGGAGAATGTATTATGCATCTAAACAAGGACGCTCATGCCGGTGCATTTTTCAGGCCCGCCGCTTCTCCAACGATGAGCGTCGCGCACCTCGCGACACTCTTATGTCTCGTGTGTGCATCCAACGCAGCTCCGCCGGACTTTTCCAACAGCACGGCGGACGCGGGGCTTACGCATACGCATCTGACATTCGGTTTCAACTCCTACAACTACTCGGGCGGCTCAACCGTCGGCGACTTCAATAACGACGGCTTCGTTGACATCTTCGTCGTTTCCGGCGGAAACAACAATCAGCGCGACCGTCTCTTCATCAACAACACCGACGGGACGTTCAGTAATCGAGCAGCGGAATGGGGCCTGAGTGCGGTGCATCGCGGCAAGAGCGCGATCGCAGCGGATTTCAATCACGACGGTTGGATCGATCTCTACGTGACCAGCGCGGGGCCCGTTGGGAGCCCTTCGCCGGGACACCATAAGTTGTATCGCAACGATTCCAACGCTGAGACTGAGCTGTACCGCTTTACCAACATCGCAAATCAAGCAGGCGTCAACGCGTCGAACCCGAGCGCTGAGGACGCATGGACCGCATGCTTCGGTGATTATGATCTTGATGGCGACCTTGATCTGTATGTCGGCGGCTTCGCATTCGGCGCGCCGAACAATAACGGCAATCGTCTGTTTCAAAGCAACGTAAGCGGCGGTGGCGAAACGTTTACAGATGTCACTGCTGCCATCGGGCTTTTCTCAGGCGTTGGCCCGATCGCTAATCTCTCCTCGTCTTTTGCTGACATGAATGCGGATGGCTGGCCTGAATTGCTTCTCGTGGGCGACTTCAAGGGGATTACCTACGTCGGCTCGCGCTACTTCAGGAACAACGGCCCGGACGAAAAGGGCATCGTCACCTTCACCGACTACACCATCCAATCCAATACCGGCCATGAGGAAAATGGAATGGGTCATACTGTGGGTGACTTTCAGAACGATGGTCGCCTTGATTGGTACGTGACCTCCATCTACAACGGGGGCAGTTGGACCGGCAACAAGCTCTATCGAAACACCGGCTTCCACGCCTTCGCTGAACATGCACAAGCTGCCGGTGTACATGCGGGGTTCTACGGTTGGGGCGCGACCGCCGCTGACTTCAATAACGACGGCTGGTGCGATCTTGCAGCAACCAATGGCGACTCTTCATCGTCCGGCACTTACGGCAATAAGCCGTCGCAGCTCTGGATCAATAATGCGAATCCGCCCAACACCACATTCACTGAACTCGCCTCCGCTGCGGACTTGAATCACTTCGGTAAAGGTCGGACACTCGTTTCACTTGATTACAACCGTGACGGGGCGATGGATCTGCTGCTCACCGCCAACAACGAGCCACTATTTTTCTTTGAAAACGAACTCGATCTGTCGGCAGGTGACGCCGACTGGATTCGCATCGCGCTCGACACATCCGAAGGCGCAAGCGACGGCTCGCCGCTCGCGCCGCACGGCATCGGCGCAAAGATTACAATCACCATCGACAATAAGCGGCAAATGCGCTGGATCACCGGCGGGATCAGCTTCCTCGGCGGCAATGAACTCGTTGCGCATTTCGGCCTGGGTACGTTAGCTGACGACATCGTCGATGAAGTGCGCGTTAAATGGCCGGTCGGCGACGACACAGTCGTATTGAACGTTCCGGCCAACCAGACGATTACCCTTACACCGCCATCATCGCAGCAGCCGCCATGTCCCGGCGACCTCAGCCCCCCGGGCGGCGATCAGAGCGTCGGCGTGCCCGACCTGCTCGCGCTGCTTGCATGTTGGGGAGAGGTTGATGCGGGCAGCGCGTGCGCTGCGGCGGACCTCACAGATGACGAGAACGTCGGTGTACCGGATCTGCTGGAGCTCCTCGCCGCGTGGGGGGAATGCGAATGAGCAGCGCGGTGGAATCGAGAGGGGGCCTCGGGGCCCCGCTGCGAAACTCGCTGCTGCCGGTCGGATCAGATTCGCCTCCCCAATAGCCGCGTGGCGGCAGCCCGCGGTTGGGACGCCCATCAAGCAAGATAGGCAATCCGATGCGGCCGCAAGCGCAGATCGCTCTCCCCAAGCGGTCTCGGAACAAAGTCGCATCGCCCTGGCGGCTTGTCACCGCAGTAATCGTTCTCTTTCTTAGTGGAGTACTCATGCAGCGGCGATGCGACGATTTCAGCCACAGAGTTCTGCGCCAGCCGATTTTCACTTGTGACTCACCGCCCCTGCAGGTATATTGCTGACGGGGAGTTCGGTCCGCCATGCAGTTCCGTGGTAACGCAAACGAGGCGGTCCGGCCGCCGGAAGGAGGCAGTGGAGTGAACTGACAGATCTATGCTACTTGAAGCAGCTTGAGAAGATCAGCATCCTCGTAGCTCTGTTCGCACTCGTTGTGCCGGCGTCCGCTGGCGACTCGAACCCGTGCGAGTGGGAGTGGGATCCGACATTCGGACAACCCGGATTGGATGGAAATGGTATTCCGCAAGTGACGACAATGACTGTCTACGATGACGGCAGCGGGTCGGCTCTCTACGTGGGCGGAAGATTTACGAGTGCGGGCGGCGTTGAGACCAATCACGTCGCCAAGTGGGACGGCGAGGATTGGATTTCGCTTGGCGGCGACTTTAGCTGGCCGGGAGCGCCGATCCAAACAATGGCCACATTCACTGGAACACAAGGGACGCATCTCTACGTGGGCGGAAATTTCTCCATGGGTGCTACAGGCGACAATGTGGCTCGCTACCGATTCGATACTCAAACGTGGTCAGGATTCGGAGGAGGCGTTGGACCGTGGAACAGTGGTGTAGGTGCCATGGAAGTGTTCAACGAGAAATTGTACATCGGGGGCGGCTTCACGACTGTTGGATCGGACGAATCTTTCTCGGGACACATCGCCTCTTGGACCGGTAGCAATTGGGGTACATTTAGTTCGACCTACCCAGATGGCTCCGTTAACGCCCTTAAGGCATTTGACGATGGCGAGTGCGATTGTTTGTACATTGGCGGAAACTTTTCCTGGCTCAATGTTTCGTTCAATCCAGACGTCCACGTGAGCAATATCGTGAAATACTGCCCCGGCAGTTGTTCGGGAGGCGAATGGAGCTGGTGGCACAAAATGGGCGAGGGTCTCGATGCTAAAGTAAATGCACTAGAAGTCTTCGACGACGGAAGTGGGCCGAGTCTCTATGCCGGTGGACACTTTGGAATCGCGAAGTGGAACGGCGTCACTTGGACGGACGTTGGAGGCGGATTGAGTGGCGTCGTATGGGCACTCACGGTCTTTGATGATGGCACCGGGCCAGCACTCTACGCTGGCGGCAGCTTCAGCGGGGGAGTCATGAAATGGGATGGAAACCAGTGGTCGTCACTATTGCTCAGCGAATCCGGTGGTGGCTCTAACTCAGTGCGGGCACTCGCCTACTTCGACGATGGGGCCGGCAGCGCGCTCTATGCTGGAGGGCTGTTTACTTCTGCAGGGGGCCACGAATCGAATCTCATCGCAAAGTGGACCTGCCGCCAGATGCATTGGTCTGCTGGAACCGGAGTTTTCAACGATCCAGCGAACTGGATTCCGCAAGCGGTGCCGTCGCCGACTACGGACGCCGTGTTCGACGGGTCTGCGGTTCTACTTCCCGACGCTTACAACGTGAACTTCACCGACCACGCAGATGCGCGTCGCCTCATGGCGCGAACCGATCACGTGACACTGAACCTCCTCGGCAAATCGTTCACACTTCATCAGCCATCTAGCGATGACATCCCATCCCTGCTGATAGGAACCTACCCGGACGAAGACGCACGATTGATTTTCCGCAACCTGCTGCCGCCGATGAGTGTACTCGACACGGCAACTATTTCTATTGGTGATGCACCGCAAAGCATGGGAAGGCTCACATTTCGTGACTCCAGTTTCCGAGCGGAAACGTACGGCAACGTTCACGTCGGTCGCCGCGGATTGGGGCATCTGATTGTTGAACAAAATGGTGAGTTTCGCTATGGAACGGCTGGAAGCCGACTCGAAATCGGTGCTGAGTCAGGCAGTTCAGGTACATTCCGAATTCAGTCAGGAGGAACGGCGTTGACGATGGCTTCTCTTGACACTTTATCAATAGGCCGAGACGAAGGGTCCGTCGGAGAAGCGATTGTTAGCGGTGGAGGTTCGAGTTGGACGAATGTTGGTGACGAGTTCATTGTGGGCAATGCAGGGAATGGTAAGTTGAGCATCGAGAACGGCGGCTCGCTTGTCTCTCAATCCCTCATTCAAGTGATTCTCGCGAAAGAACCGGGATCAACCGCAGACGTGAAAGTCGTTGGGGCCGGCTCGTATTGGATTGAAGCAGCAACGGCAATCACGATCGGCGCAGGTGAAGCATCGATTGAGGTGATCGATGGTGGGATCATCGAGGGGTTGAATATTCACAATTTTGCCAATGGAACGATCAGTGGAGACGGCTTCATCTTCTCAGACGTTTTTAATCTCGGCACAGTGATACCCGGCGCAGCGCCCACCCTCGCAGGTGGCGACTCGACCGGCACCCTCACCATCCAAGGCAACTACCGCCAAATCGGCCCGCCGCCGGGTGGCTCGCTCGATGAATCCGGCCAGTTGCACGTCCGCGTCGGTGCAGATGGCAGTGATCGCCTGCACGTCACCGGCAATGCCGAACTCGGCGGCGGCCTCTTCGTCGAGTTGATGGATGGCTTCGATCCCGAACTTGATCAGCAGTTTGAAGTCCTCACCGCCGGCTCAGTTGATCCGCAGCATGATCGCTTCGATGTCGCGTTCATGCCGGGGTTGCCGGCGATCGAGCGACAGCAGCGGTTCATGCGGCTCGATTATCCCGAAGGTGGTTTGGCTGGCGGCGGGGGAGTTGCCGGCGGCCCCCCCGGAAGCGGGCCCGGCGTGGTTGTAACCGTTGATCTGCTCGGCGCGCTCGTCGGCTTCGACAATCCATTCGAAGAAGCCGTCGCCGGCTCGCCGACTGCCATTGCCGTTGGCAACTTTGACGATGGCAATGACTCCGATGACCTTGCGATCGCGCTCGAAGGCACGCCCGGCTCGGTCATCGTTCTCTACAACGACGGCTTTGGCAACTTCACCTCGCAGCAGACAATCAACGTCGGCGACCTGCCGCGCGCCATTGCAATGGGCGACTTCACCGGGGATGGCCGGCTCGACCTTGCGGTCGCCAACTCGGGCAGCAACAGCGTTTCGATCCTGATGAACAACGGCAGCGGTTTCGCGCCTGCCGTGGACGTTGCGGTGGGTTCAGTGCCGCGCGATGTCGTTGCGGGTGAGTTTCGCGAGAAGGGCGTCTTCGATCTTGCGGTCGCGAACGCAGGCGATGACACGGTGCATATTCTGCACAATGACGGCGGCTCGTTCAGCTTTGGATCAGCAATTTCAAACCTCGACACGCCTGTCTCGCTCGCAGCGGGTGATATGAACGGCGACGATGTCGTTGATCTCGTGCTGGGTAACTTCGGCGAAGGCACACAGGACAACCCCGGCTCGGCCCAGCCGATTCTCAATAGTGGCGACGGCACGTTCGTATCCGGCGCAGCCATCGAAGCCGGCCAGGGCGTCTTTCAGGTGAGCATTGAAGACATCGACAACACCAAGGACAACGACATCATCGTCGTCAGCGCGGGCTCACTCGGCATCGTGCGCAGTCTCAGCGGCGGCGCGTTCGCGCCGGCCGTGCTGCTTCCCTTGCAAGGCGAGCCGGGGCAGATGACCGCGTTCGATATGGATGGCGATCGCGATGTTGATGTCGCGCTCGTGATCAATGATCCGGAGAACGGGCCGTTCGTTCGCCTGCTGCGCAACGACACGACCGCATCGGGAAGTGTGGTCTTCGCACATGCGGAAGATGTCGCGCAGGGTCTTGGCGCAACGCTGCTCGCGCACGGCGACATCACCGGCGACGGCGACGATGACCTCATCACCATCGGCGAGCAAACAAGCGAAGGCGGCCTGGCTGGAGGCGGCGCAGGCAGTGCAAATGTCTTCGTGCATGCGAATTCGCAAGGCAAGCCGAATCAACCCGATTGCCCCGGCGACCTCAGCCCCCCGGGCGGCGATCAGAGCGTCGGCGTGCCCGACCTGCTTGCGCTGCTTGCATGTTGGGGAGAGGTTGATGCGGGCGGCGCGTGCGCTGCGGCGGACCTCAATGGTAATGGCAACGTCGGTGTACCGGATTTGCTGGAGTTGCTCGCCGCGTGGGGAACGTGCCCGTGATGAGCTGCGTCGGCAGCAACCTGATTGCCTGCCCGCAGGTGTAGCGACGCGGCTGTTTGTGCGCTATGCTGGCACCTATGACCACCATTGCCAGCCGACCTTCGACTGAATTCGTACCCGCCGACCTTGATGCGAGCAAGTGGGAGAACTTGGAGCCGCTCTACCAGGCGCTGCTCAACCGCGACCTGAAGTGTGCCGGCTGCCTGGAGTCGCTTATCCTCGATCGAAGTGAGCTTGATGCTGCCGCAAATGAGGCCCATGCGAACCTTTACATCCGCATGACCTGTCATACCAATGATGAGGCGGCGAAGAAGGGCTACATCGACTTCGTTGAGAATGTCGAACCGAAATTGCGCAAGATCGGCTTCAAGCTCGACAAGAAAATCGCCACGTCTCCGTTTATCGGCGACCTTGACGAAGGCCGCTATCAGGTGTTGCTTCGTGACATCAAGGCGGATGTCGAAATCTTTCGCGAAGAGAATGTTTCACTCCTGACCGAAGACACGAAGCTCGGCCAGCAATACGAAGAAATCTCGGGCGCCATGATGGTGAACTTCCGCGGTGAGGAGAAGACCATGCCGCAGATGGCGCGATATCTTGAAGAGACCGATCGCTCTGTGCGCGAGGAGGCGTGGCGGGGCATTGCTGATCGCAGGCATCAAGATCACGAGAACATCAGCGACCTCTTTGATCAGATGATCTGGCTGCGTCACAAGATCGCGCGCAATGCCGGCTTCGAGAACTACCGCGATTACGTCTTCAAGGAGAAGCATCGCTTTGACTACACGCCGAAGCATTGCGAAGACTTTCATCGCGGGGCTGAGGAAGTGTGTGTGCCGGTTATGCGCCGGCTGAATGAGGAACGTCAGGAGGCGCTTGGCGTCGGCGCGCTTCGGCCTTGGGATCTGGCGGTTGACATCAAGGGCCGGGAGCCACTCCGGCCGTTTGAAACGGCCGAGGAACTTGTTGAGCGGTCATCGCGACTGTTTCACAAGCTCGATCCGAAGCTCGGCCAATTCTTTGATTCGCTGCGTGGCGGCGGATGTCTTGATTTGGATTCCCGCAAGGGCAAAGCGCCTGGAGGGTACCAGTACAACCGCGACCGCATGCGCAAGCCATTCATCTTCATGAACGCGGCGGGCCTCAATCGCGACCTTGAGACCATGATCCACGAGGCGGGCCATGCGTTTCACTCCATTTTCTCGCAGGACGATTCGCTCGTGTGGTATCGCCACAGTCCTACGGAGTTCGCTGAGGTGGCTTCGATGAGTATGGAACTGCTCGCGCATCCCTACCTTGGCGAGTTCTACAATGAGGAGGATGCAGCGCGATCAAGGCGAGTGCATCTTGAAGCGCTCTCAAAGATGTTGCCATGGATTGCGACGATCGACGCATTCCAGCACTGGATCTACACGAACCCGGATCATTCACGGGAAGAGCGCACAGCCAAGTGGCTTGAACTCGATGAGCGGTTCGGGCCGGCCGTCGATTGGAGCGGGCTCGAAGAACACCGCGCGATTCAGTGGCAGCGCCAGTTGCACCTGTTCCGCGTACCGTTCTACTACATCGAGTACGGCATCGCGCAGCTGGGCGCTTTACAGCTCTGGCGGCAGGCGCGGCGAGATGAAAGGAAGGCGCTCGCCAACTATGAGAAGGCGATGACGCTCGGCGGTTCGCGGCCGTTGCCGGAACTCTTTGCAGCGGCGGAACTCAAGTTCGACTTTGGTCCAGCAACAATGAAGGGCTTGATGGAAGAGGTTGAGCAGGAGCTCGCCCAGTTACCAAAGTAGTGCGCCATTTGCTCGTCAGACCGCGTCCTGTTTGATTTTGATGCGCAGCAAAGTCCCCGGATATTGCTCGATCAGCCGGCGTTGCAGCCCTTCGCGCAAGAGGCGGTCGAGTTCGTAGGCGGTGGCGGCAGAATCCACCGCAACATGAACAGTGCCGCCTTTGAATGAAGTGATGGTGGTGCGGCCGACCAGGTCGGCAGGGAGCAGCGTTTCCCACAACTCGATGAGTCGCCCGAGCCGCTTGTGCGTCCGGGCGGCGTTGGCGGCGGCGGCGCGGACGGTCGAATGAATGGAAACATCGCGCTCGCGGCCATGGCCGCGGTACTGGCGCAACTGCTCAAGGCGACTCGATGAGTCTGGCATGCAGAGATCTTACCGAGGTGGCCGAGGCGGTGGCCTGCCGTTTCATTTGCGCACGATAACTTCCACGTTTGGCGGCCTGCGGATGACGCTGGCAGCGACATCATTCTCGTAGCGGTGCCAGACCATGTCGATGGTTTCGCCGCCGATAGACAGGTTTCGAATCTCGATCTCGTCGATGAACGGCGGAAGAACCGGATGATCAAGCAGCACCTGCGGCCGACCAGCCGCATTGAACGAGATCGACAGACCCAGACACGCTTCAAGCAGGGCGAAAACGGTCCCGCTCGCCCATGCCTGCGGCAGACAGGCAACGGGATACATCGTCGGTCCCTCGCCATGTTGCCTGGCAAAGCCGCAGAACAACTCCGGCAGGCGGTGCATCGGCATGAAGAGCGAAGTATCAAAGAGCCCGTCTATGATGCGCAAGACTTCCTCTTTGTGCTGATACTTTGCGAAGCCCAGCGCGATGAGCGCGTTGTCGTGTGGCCAGACTGAGCCATTGTGGTATGACATCGGATTGAAACGGGCGGCGCTCTGGTCGAGCGTCCGGATTCCCCAGCCGCAGAACGACCCTTCGCTCATGAGTGATTCAACGACACGTCTGGCGTGCTCCTCTGAAGCGATCTCAGTGAAGAGCGCATGGCCTGCATTGCTTGCGATGACGCGGCACGGTCTCTTGCGGCCATCGAGCGCTAGCGCGTAGGTTTGCAGATCCCTGCACCAGAAGTCCTTCTGAAAGCGAAGTCGCAAGCGTGCCGCTTGCTCGAGCAGAGTCCTCGCCAGATCGCGCTTCTCCAGAGCGCGTGCCATCGCTGCTGCAGCTCGCTTCGCTGCATAGACATATCCCTGCACTTCGCACAGCGCGATGGCGCCTTCCGGATCGGAGCCGTCCGCGTAAAAAATAGAATCGTGCGAGTCTTTCCATCCCTGATTGACGAGGCCGTCCGGCGAATGTCGCTCGTACTCGACATAGCCATCGCCATCTTCGTCTCCGTACTGATCGATCCAATTCAAGGCCGCCTCGATGTTCGGCCACATGCAGCGAATGAAGTCCGTGTCGCCGGTGCGATCGAGATAATCACCCGCGAACATGACGAAGAGCGGCGTGGCATCCGCCGTGCCGTAGTAGCGTGCGAAGGGCACTTCACCGATTGCAGCCATCTCCCCCAGGCGCATCTCATGCACGATCTTTCCGGGGTCTGCATCGTGCGAGTCATCTTCGTCGGTTGCCTGCGTCTGCGCGAGGAAGCCAAGCACGCCGCGCAGTAGATTCGGTTCTATGGTGAGAAGCTCGCGCGCCGTAATAAGGCCATCGCGCCCGAACGGGCATGAATACCACGGAACGCCCGCGTATGGATATTGTCCGAATTCAGTCGGAGTGGCGAGCAGGTGGATGTCGGCGAAGGAGCGATTGATCCAGTTGTTGAACAGTTCGTTGTTGGTATGAATGGTGGCTGCGTCACAGCATGCAGCTGAAAAACGATCGATCGCATGCTGGCGAGCGGCGGCATACATGCGAGCCGGACTTCCATCGTCGGGAGCCGACTCGTCACGAGTGGCCACGGAGGCGCGGGGATCAGGATGAGATTGGACGTTAGAAACGCCCCTCGTCCCCGGATTTCCTTGAGCGCGCGATGCGTTGTCGTCATCGAGTTCATGAGGCGCCTGTTGGAAGCGCTGTTCGGTCCCGGGGGGCGCGTCGCGAGTCTTGAATGAGACGCTGACGAAGAGCTCCGCCGTGTCATGCTGGCCGATATGCACGCGCACTGCAATTGCCGGTGAATCATCTTCAATATGCTGAACTTCAGCAGGGCCGACCCTCACGTATACAGAACGCGAATGGCCATCGAGGCCGTCGTACCGAAAGCGTAATCCGTCGCTTGTGCGCGCGACTGGCCGTTGCACACCGCGGCGCTTGCGTTCTATGCCGCGCACCTCGAAGATATCGTGGAAATCGGTGCCGAAGTGCAGGAGCAGCGGCACTTCGAGGAACTGGTCTGCGAAACTCGTGAGGCGCAGGCGCTGCGAGCAACTGGTGGAGGTCAGCACCGTCGAACGTTGCACGTAAATGATTCCGTTCTCGATCGCCGGCTCGCCCTCACCACCAAGGTCCGGGTTCGTCAAATGAGCGGTGAGAAGGCAATTGTCCTCGCGGACGCTCGATGAAAGCAGCAGCGGACGTTTTCCCCACATGAGCAGCTCGAGACACGATAGATGTCTCATTCCTTCATGGAAAACCCCAAGTTCATCCGCCGAGCCGCCCGGGATGTCGCCCGATGCGTCGAAGATGGCGAACGTTTCACCATCCTTCAGAACGAACGGCAACGGTCCGGGCCTCGACGCCCGCGCGACCACGCCGTACTCGGTATGAAGCGATTCAGACGCTGACATGTGTCGTGCCGGAGTGAACAGCGGAGACAGGCCGTTTCGACTGGCTGATCAACCGCTCATACAACTTGATGTGGTCAAAGGCCATTCGCCGCGAGGTGAATCGCCTCTCGAACTGCAGTCGGCAGCCACGACGATCGATCGAATCAACCTGTCGGGCGGCTTCAATTGCCGCATCCATGGAGCTTACGATGAACCCGGTGACGCCATGGTCGACAACCTCCGGCACAGAACCGCATCGCCACGCGATGACCGGTGTGCCGCAAGCCATTGATTCAATCATCACCAGGCCGAACGGTTCCGGCCAATCAATGGGAAACAGCAATGCCTTGGCGGAGCTGAGCAGCTCCTGCTTGCCCGCATCGTTCACTTCGCCGATGAACTGGATCAACGGGTGATTGAGCAGCGGCTTGATGTGCAGCTGGTAATGCGCGTCGTCTGCCGGGTCGATCTTGGCGGCGATCCGAAGCGGTATCCCTACCCGTTTGGCGATCTTGATCGCGCGATCGACGCGCTTTTCAGGCGAGATGCGCCCGAGAAAGGCGAAGTACTCGCCAGGTGTTGCGTTGGCGCGAAGCAGGGTGGGCGGCATGCCATGGTAGATCGTCGCAGCCCAGTTTGCGTAGGGGATCGGCAGCCGCTGCGCATTTGAGATCGACACAATAGGAACCTCGCGAAACTCAGTGAACAGTCGTTTGAGGGCTGGCGAGTCAGCCCTTCCATGTAGCGTAATGACATGCGGGCCGGTCAGTCGCCGCGCGATCGGTAAATGGTTGTAACTGGTGTGAAAGTGGATGATGTCGAACTCAGAAGCGCGTTTGAGGATCTGCTCGACATGAAGCGTCTCATAGAGCTGAGCGTCGGCGTAACCCTCACCCAATCGCAAACTCTGCGTTAAGGTGGGCGCGAGCTTGGCGCTCGTCTTCGAATCACCGCTTGCAAAGAGCGTTACATCGTGGCCGAGCGCGACGAGCTCTTCTGTGAGCCACGCGACCACCCGCTCGGTACCGCCGTAGGTTTTCGGGGGGACGGATTCATACAAGGGCGCGACTTGTGCGATGCGCATAACTGATTGTGCCCGGTGATAAGACGCTCAGCGAGGTCATGCGGCTTCAATACGGTCGCACGGCTGAGCCGTCTGATCGCAGTCGCTGGTGGTATCCTGCACCGGATGAACGATGGTCCAGCCATCCCATTGGAAGAATTCGCCTCCCGCCGCACCCGGGTGTTGAGGTCGCTTCGCCGCTCGGTGGCGCTCGTCTTCGCAGGCGATCATGACCCGCACAGCGAGGGGGCCTATCGGCCGGACCCGCATTTTGAGTACCTCACCGGCGTCACGGATGAGCCGGGTGCGGCTCTCGTCCTCGATCCGACATCTCCGAACGCTCGCCGCCGGGCCATGCTCTTTCTCAGGCCGCTTGATCCCGAAGTTGAGAAGTGGGATGGGTATCGGCTCCACGTCAGTGAAGCGCTGCGCAAGAAGACCGGATTCGATTCCATCTATCGACTCGGACAACTGCCGCGCTTCCTTGGCATCGCAGCCGGTCGCAATAAGTCCCTGGCGTGTCTTCACGCCTTGGCGAACTACAACCAGCCGGTCTCGCGCGATCTCGAAGTGTTCCGCAAGATCGCAGAGCGCGTGCCGGGCTGCTCCATTGAAGATCGCTCAGAGCTCTTGCTGAGATTGCGGGCGACAAAGTCTCGCAGCGAGGTCGCCATGATCCAGAAGGCGATCGACATTACTGCGATCGGCTTTGAACGCATGTTGCGATCCATCAAACCGGGCCTGAACGAGTTTCAAGTGCAGGAAATTATCGAGCATGCGTATCGGGAGAACGGCTCACGTTCCCTGGCCTTTTCCACGATCGTCGGCTCCGGCGTCAATTCAACCGTTCTTCATTACCGCGCGAATGACAAGGACATTGAAGACGGCGACTTGGTGTGCATTGACTCAGGCGCGGTGTGGGGCGGCTACTCGGCGGATGTAACGCGCACGGTGCCGGCTGGCGGCAGGTTCACGAAGCGCCAGCGCGAGGTTTATGAAATCGTCCTCAAAGCGGAGGAGGCAGCGATCAGAGCGTGCCGTCCGGGCAAAACCCTCGCAGCGATTGATCGGGTCGCACGGTCGATCATCGACAAGGCCGGCTTCGGCGATTCGTTCATCCATTCGATAGGGCACCACCTCGGGCTGGAAACACACGATGCTGCTCCGCCTGACGCGCCGCTGACAGCTGGCGCGGTGGTGACGATCGAGCCGGGCATCTATCTGCCGGAGGAAAAGATCGGCATCCGCATTGAAGACGATGTGCTCGTGACAAAGTCCGGGCCGCGCGTGCTCTCGAATGCGATCCCAAAGTCGGTGGCGCAGATCGAACGCATCATGGGCCGCCGAGCAGGCGCTGGCGGCGCCTCGGCCAGACGGAATACCCCGTAGGGGACTCGAACCCCTGTTACCGCCGTGAGAGGGCGGTGTCCTAGGCCGCTAGACGAACGGGGCAGTTGTCATCAATATAGGCGCAGCTGGCGGTGGGTCAAGGAGACCAGAACAGCGCGATTTGCGAGTAGACTCCGAAGGGGCAAAGGGGCAAAGGGGCAAAGGGGCAAAGGGGCAAAGGGATGCCTAGCTCCTAACTCCCAACTCCTAACACCTAACACCTAACACCTAACACCTAACACACTCAACGCCCCATCTTGCAGAGCGATATCGAACGAATCCTGATTTCACGAGAGCGCATTGCGGCTCGGATTGCTGATCTGGGCGACGAGATTCGGCGTGATTTCGCTTCGCTCAGTGACGACGATGAGATCGTGCTCGTGCCGATTCTGACTGGTTCAATCATCTTCGTCGCGGATCTCATGCGCTGCCTCCCGCAGAAGATCCGCATTGGTGTCGTTGCAGCGTCGAGTTATCCGGGGAAGAGCACGGTGAGTCGAGGCGCCGCCATCAGCGGTGATTTACCCATGAATCTTGAGGGGAAGCATGTCCTGATCGTCGATGACATTCTTGATTCGGGCAACACCATTCGCCTCGTACGCGACGAGATCATGCGCTGTCAACCTCAGTCTCTCCGTACGTGTGTGCTGCTTCGCAAGGAGACACCGGCGGCAATGTCGGTGCCGTGCGAGTATGTTGGCTTTGATATTCCCGATGAGTTTGTTGTTGGATACGGCCTGGATTATGACGACTACTATCGCAATCTGCCGGACATCGGCACGCTGAAGAAGGAAGCGATGTAAATACTGTGGAGCCGAAGCATGGCATCACAAACAGCCGCAATGCAGAGTGCGCAAAAGCAAGCGTTCATTCGCGATCGCCGTAGCGGCGGAGCACTTTGGCAAACGTGGCCGAAGCGATGCCAGATGTCCGGTGGTGGCGATGCGCCCGCGCTTGGGGCCGATCGGGCGGAGGGTGTCCTGCCACGCGACCTGGTGCATGATGATGAGCTGATCATTCTGCTTCTCCGGCCGAGCGTCCTGTACATCGTGCTCGCGCCGCTCGCCGGGCTCATGGCAATCCTGATCGTTACGCTTTCGCTCGCGCTGCTCGCTTCCAGCATCAACTGGATCGTGTGGACGGAGGAGCAGGCGTATTCGCTTGGAGCCGTGGCGATCGCGCTGCGACTGGCGTGGCAGGCGCTCGACTGGTTCAATCGCATTTACGTCCTCACCGATCGGCGGATCATCACGCGCAGCGGCGTGCTGCGCGTCACGGTGTTCCAAACCCGGCTCAAGTCCATTCAGCACACGAGTGTCTTCCAGCGCATCCGCGAGCGCGCCTTCGGCCTGGGAAGCATCGGCTTCGCCACCGCGGGCAGCGATGTGTTCGACACGTTCTGGCTGATGCTGCGCAATCCCTTCAGCGTGCATCGCACGATCGTGGAGACAATCAAACGCTACGGCGGCTCGCCGTGACCCGCTCACAAGTGTGCATGCTCAACCCCAACTCGCCAGCAGCGCGAGCAGGTCAGGGACACCGATAGCGCAGTCCTGCGTTAGGTCGGCGGGGCAAACTTGGATAGTGCATTCGCCGCACGCGCCCCATGCGATGCCGTCGCCATCGCCATCCACAACGCGCGGCTGACCGTCAAGGTCCGTCTCCGCCCCCGGAAATGCTTTCGGATCAGGCAGCAAAGAATTAAATCGGGCACGCCGACGTCGGCGCTGGCCTCGAATTCGCCATGACACGGCTCCGGCATATCAAAGCCGGCTCAGCCGTTCGTCCCAGTTGCCCTTTGCTTGATCGATCGCGAGGAGCATAAAGGTCGTGATCGGGTCTTCTCGCTCCGGGTTCTCGCAGTCCTGGTCATCGTCCCAGCAGAGGTCGAATCTGTCTTCGAGGTAACAGCGAATGTCACGATCCGGATTGGAGGGCAATATGGGAGACTGCTGCACCATGTAATGCTCAAGACTGGCCCTCTCCGGCGAGCGCGATGAGCGGCAGCGCACATTGGCGCATCGCTTGGTGATACGAACTATGCGGCTTCGAGTGATTCAGTTTTGCGGCTGCGCAGCCGTGAGCAGCGATTCTTCACCCTCCCGCGCGAACACCCTCCGAAGCAGTGCGCGCATGGCTTTCCATTCGGCGGCAGTATTGGAGCCCGCATCAAGCGGGAGACTTCTCATGCGCGTGCTTCTTCACCCAACTATGCACCAGAGCAGAGCACATGGCGTCATCTGTGCGCGCAGCGCTTCTGCGCGAGATCGGCATCAGCGGAACGGTCGGTTGGAGACGAGCCGACTCGCGGCGCGATGTGATTCACTCCGGCTGCGGCCAGTGGGTATCGTGAACATTGGGCGGCAGGACGGAGATGTTCGTCGCCAGATCTTCGCGCACGCGCAGGTCGATGTGGTCCTTGGGGCGGCGATCGAGGTTTCGCCGAATGGAAGCGATCTTCTTCTTGGGCACAGCGATGTTGACGACCGGCTCGCCGGGCTTGACGGCGGGGAGTGTCGCCATGCCGAGGATGATGCCGTCAGCCGGCGCGATCAGGATCGACTGCGCATCGCCAACGACGCTGACATTGGTCGCAATCGGCTGCCCTCCCTGCACAATGTCGCCGGGCGCGACGTGGAAGCTGAGGATGCCGCCGAGTTCAGCGCGAACCCATGTGGTGCGATCGACGCGCGTCTGGTAGGGGGGTTCTTCGAGTTCGCCATCGATCATGCCGAGCTCGATCAGCACGTTGAGCACGCCGCGCACGCCGACTTCGACGACGCTGCGTTCGATCTTCCAGACTTCTCCTGCTTCGAGGATGATGGTGGGACAACCGATTCGGCAGGCCTCTCGTCGGAGCGATCCGATGGGCCCCTTGCCGTTGACGATGAGTTCACAGCCGAATGCGTGCGCGATCCTGCGGACGCCGGGATTTGAGAGATCTGCTCGGATGTTGGGATAGTTCGTTCGTCGAACCGCTGCGGTGTGCAGGTCGATGCCGAAGTCGCATTTGCGAACGACTTCACGGAAGAAGATGTCGGCCATGCGCGAGGCGAGCGAGCCGCGGATTGAGCCGGGAAAGCTGCGATTCAGGTCGCGCCGATCAGGAAGATAGCGCGAGTGCGATTCGAAACCGAAGCTGTTCACAACGGGCACCAGGATCAGAGTGCCACGGCGCAGTTTGGGTGGGTCGAACATGATCTGGCGGATGATGCCGGTGCCGTTGATCTCGTCGCCATGCACCGCGCCGGTGATGAAGAGCGTCGGTCCGGCGTTGGCGGCCTTTCCAGATGCGCGGATGACGCGTATAGGGACAGCGATGGGATCGCCGGTGTAGGACTCGCTGACCTTGAGGCGCACATCGCGCGACTCGCCGGAGCGAATCGCTGCGTCGCCTATTGCAAATGGTGCGGTTCGTGGCACGGCGACATCGTCGCCGAGGGAGTGCGCCCTTGCAAGTGGGCATGCGTTCTCTGCGGGGCATGCGGAGCCGAAGTCTGCGACGTTCCGAGCCAATGTGCTGGCCGGTAGCCGCCGGCGGAAGGCAAAACACCCTCTTAGCGCATTCTGAACATTCGAGCGATACGATCTTGTCAACGATGTCCGAGTCGTCGCAGCCGTACATCCTGATCGTCGAGGACGAGCCGGAGATTGCCGACCTCATTCGGTTTCACGTGGAGCGGGAGGGTCTCGCTGCGAAGACCGTCCACTCCGGCCGCATTGCAATGGAGGTCATCGGCCGGGAGC
The DNA here is from genome assembly GCA_964523675.1 of uncultured Isosphaeraceae bacterium. Lineage (GTDB taxonomy): Bacteria > Planctomycetota > Phycisphaerae > Phycisphaerales > SM1A02 > CAZFZT01. The sequence continues at coordinate 20,737 of CAZFZT010000006.1, read as the reverse complement.
CGCCGCTGCTCGTGGTGCTCGACCTGATGTTGCCTGATCTTGACGGTCTGGAAGTCTGCCGGCAACTGAAGTGGGATGCAAAGACGCGCCACATCCCGGTGTTGATCGTGTCTGCAAAAGGTGAGGAAGCGGATGTCGTGGCGGGCATTGAACTCGGTGCAGATGATTATGTGACGAAGCCGTTCAGTCCGCGCGAGTTGATGGCCCGGCTGAAGAACATTAGTCGGCGCGGCAGGATTGAGAAGGGCGACTCCGACAGCGAAGCCAAGCGCATTTCAATCGCCGGCGGCTCGCTCGTCATCGATGAGGATCGCCACACTGTTCTTGTTCAGAATCGGCCCATTGATCTGACGCTGACGGAATTCAATATTCTCCAGTTTCTGGCTGCAAAGCAGGGCTTTGTGCGCACGCGCGATCAGATCATTCGTCATGTGCATGGCGAGGATCGTGTGCTGTCGAGTCGCACAATTGACGTTCATGTGACCGCGCTTCGGCGAAAACTCGGTTCGCTCGGTGCAGCGATTGAAACAGTACGAGGCGTCGGGTACCGCCTCACGATGCCGGACGAGCACGATGCGGCAGAGCGTTAAGGCGACACAGATGCCGCTCTGGCGATGGTGTGGCGCTCTGGTGGCGTTCCAGCTGGCAACCTTTAGCGCACTCGCTTGGCTGGGGAGCGCGCCTGAAGTTCGATTGTGGATGTTTGCAGCCGGCGGGGCCTCTTCGATCACGGTCACATGGTTCGTCTTCTGGAGGGTTGCTCGAACACTTGCGCGGCAGGATCAGCGTCAGCGTGAAGCCATGCGCAGCGACTTTGCCGCCAACGTCTCACATGAACTGCGCACGCCGATTACCAACATCAAGGGCTACGTCGAGACCATGCTCGAAGTTGGTTTCGATGATGCCGCACAGGCGCGAGAGTTTCTCGCAATCGTCAAGCGCAACAGCGACCGGCTGGCAGCGATCGTCGAAGATTTGCTTGCGCTGGCCTGGCTGGAGCAGCCGGGAACACGGGGCTCGCTTGCGAAGGAGATGCGCGAACTGCGGCCGATTCTGGAGTCAGTCGCCGCTCAGTTCCTGGATGCTGCCTCGGCCAAGAACATCGCGTTGGCGGTGAACGCGGAGCCGACGCTCGCAGCGCCTATCAACGCGCAGCTTATCGAGCAGGCCGTGGCGAATTACGTGTCAAATGCGATCAAGTACGGCCCGCCGGAATCGATTGTGACAGTCTCAGCGCACAGCATTGAGAAGAATGAGTCGACGGAAGCGGGTGTGATCGAGATTGCTGTACACGATCGAGGGGCGGGAATCGCGGCCGAGCATCTACCGCATATCTTTGAGCGGTTCTATCGCATTGATAAAGCGCGCAGCCGGGAACTCGGAGGAACCGGGCTGGGCCTGGCCATCGTCAAGCACATCGCGCTTGTTCACGGCGGCCGGGTCGATGTTGAAAGCGAGCCGGGGAAGGGAAGCACGTTCAAACTGGTGTTACCGGCGTAAGGGGATATGGGAGAGGGGGAACGGGCGGTGTTGCGGGATACCGAGCGACGGGAATCCTCGGGCTTTGCGCTCGTTACGCCTCAACAATGCCTCAATCCCTCGATCCCTTCATCCCTCGATCCCCCCGATCCCTCATCATGCCGAACGATCGCGCCGTTGAGCAGGAATTGCACATCTTCCGCGATGTTCGTCGCAAGGTCGGCGATGCGCTCCAGTTTCCGCGCGATGGAGAGTACATCGAGGACCGCTTCCGTGTTCTCGATGCGGCGAGGTATTTCAAGGAGAGCCCAAGCAAACGCGTCCTTGAGCAGCGCATCGACGCGATCATCAGCCGCGCGGACCTTTGCAGCAAGAGTTACGTCCGAAGATTCCAAGGCGGTCAGCGCATCTGCGAGCATGCGGCCGGCGTCGTGCGCCATGTCGCGCAGGACATCAGGTGGTTCCATGGCGTGGTTCTGCTCCAGGTCGATGACGCGCTTCGCAATGCCCTTGGCCATATCGGCAATGCGCTCAAGGTCGCCGTTGATGCGAAGCACCGCAACGACAAACCGAAGATCAGCAGCCACCGGATGTGAAAGCGCGAGGACGCGCAGGCACTCTTCTTCAATGGCGACTTCCATTCGATCGATTGATCGGTCGCCCCGACGCACCGCAGTTGCAGCGTCAGTGTCGTGCTGCCATAAGGCGTCGAGGGCGACTCCGACACGCTCCTCGACAATGCGCCCCATCGAGCAGATCGAATGACGCAAATCCACGAGTTCCTTGGCGAGATTGATTGGCATAAGTTTGGTTTGAAGAGTGAGGGGAATTACCGGGTATCGAGGAGCGAGTACCGAGTGAGAGCGGCAAAGTCGGTGCCCAGTACGCGGTACTGCGGTCTCAACCGAAACGGCCAGTGATGTACTGTTCGGTCTGCGGTGAAACGGGATTGGTGAAGACGGCTGTGGTCTCGCCCACTTCGACGAGACGCCCTTCATAGAAGAACGCCGTCTGATCGGAGACTCGGGCTGCCTGCTGCATGTTGTGGGTGACGATGACGATGGTGTAACGCTCGCGCAGCTCTGCAATGAGTGATTCGATTCGGGCGGTCGATTTGGGATCGAGCGCGGAGCACGGCTCATCCATGAGCAGCACTTCGGGACCGACCGCAATGGCGCGAGCAATGCAGAGCCGCTGCTGCTGCCCGCCGGAAAGTCCAAGTGCTGAGTCATGCAGCCGATCTTTCACTTCATCCCAAAGCGCCGCCTGCCGCAAACTCTGCTCGACGAGTTCGTCAAGATCGCTTCTCGACATCTTCTCGTGAAGTCGCGGTCCGAAGGCAACGTTGTCGTAGATTGACTTCGGGAACGGATTCGGCTTCTGGAAGACCATGCCAACGCGGCGGCGCAGTTCGACAGCGTCGGTTGCCTTGGACAACACATCCAAGCCGTGCAGATCAAGCGTGCCGGCGGCGTGTGCGCTGGGGATCAGATCGTTCATGCGATTGATCCATCGCAGAAACGTACTCTTGCCGCAGCCGCTGGGTCCGATGCAGGCGGTGACGCGGCACTTGAAAATGTCCAGTGAAATCGAATGCAGCGCCTGGAACGAACCGTACCAGGCATCAAAGTCCGCAACCCGAATCGCGATCTCAGCGGGTTCGACAGATTGCTGCGCCACTGGCTGCGATTTCAGTATTGCCGCAGACGAGCGCGTGTGAATGGTTGGCTGGTTGGAAGTCATGACACGTGGTGCGGACAGTTGCGTCATTGCATTGGCTTCTGGAATCGCTGACGGATGAAAACGGCAGCGGCGTTGAAGGTGAGCAGAATCGCCAGGAGCACGATGATGCCCGTGGCGGCAATCTCGTGGAAGTCCTTCTGCGGCTGCTGGGCCCAGTTGTAGATTTGCAGCGGCATGTGAGTGAAGTCGTCCATGAGGTGCCGCGGCGCGAACGTGATGTACACGATGCCCGCGATCACGAGAATCGGCGCGGCTTCGCCGATCGCGCGGCTCATGGCAAGAATCGACCCGGTACACATCGCCGGCACCGCAGCGGGTAGAGTGGCCCGTCGAATCATCTGCCAGCGCGTCGCGCCCAGAGCCAGGGCGCCTTCACGAAGTGATCCGGGCACGGCCCGCAGCGCCTCCTGTGAAGAGATAATCACGATCGGCAGAATGACGAGCACCAGCGTCAGGGCCCCGGCGAGAACGCCCCGGCCGAAGGGCAGTTGCAGGTAGTACCAGCGTTTGCTTTCGATGCGCTGCGGTTCCGTCATTTCATGCACGACGCCGGTGAGCGCTGCGAGACGCACTTCGTCTGCGTGATCTTCGTTCATGCCGACCGTCGTTTCATCAACATTTGCACGAATCGCGTCGAGTTCCTTGTCATCGACGACGCGCAGCGTAACTGGGTCGCCGCCGATGTCGGTGTAGGCGGTCATGCCGGTGACGAGCCGCGTTGTGTTGATTGGCTCGCCAGCTTCCACAATGAGGAAGTTGCCGGCTTCATCGAGAAACTGCTCATAGGTGTCAACGCCGATGCGCAGCGTTGGATTGAGCGCGCTGCCGAAGAGCCCGAACGCCTGCACAAAGAGCGTCAGGCCGAGGATGCCATACACGATCGAAGGCACGCCTGCAAGGTTGGCGATGTTGAGTTGGATGAAGCCGTGCAGACGCTGCGCGATCGCGCGCTTGGGCCGATACTCCTCGAGGAAGATCGCAGTGGCGATCCCCAGCGGCAGGGCGAAGATCGCGCAGGCCGTGCATACCCAGATCGTTCCCCAGATGGCCGGCCCCATCCCGGACTGCGCGGCTTTGCGCGATGGCGGGCTGGTGAGAAACGACCAACTCAAGTGGCTCACGCCCTGCCGCGCGATGGCGAAGAGCAGCACACCGAGCATGAGAACTGCCGCGAAGGCCGTCAGCCAGCACACGGCTGTGAACGCGCGATCTTGAATGATGCGGCTGCGTCGCGTGGGCGCATGGCTCATTCATACACCTCCCGGAAACGAACGCGAATCCGGTGCCCGATCACCGTGAGCGCGAATGTCATGAGAAAGAGCGTGGCGGCGACCGCATAAGCGGAGTAATACTCGGGCCCGAAATTGCTCACATCACCCAGGAAGATCTGCACCATGTACGCGGTCATCGTCTGCGCGCCTTCGCGCACATCCAGCGTCATCTGCGCCAGGTTGCCCGCAGCAAGCGCGACGATCATCGTCTCGCCTACGGCTCTCGCAACAGCGAGCAGCGAGGCGGCAACGATGCCTGAAAGCCCAGCCGGAATGACAACCTTGATGGACACATCGAACTTCGTCGCGCCCAGGCCGAACGCGCCTTCTCGCAGCGCGCGAGGCACGGCTGCGAGCGAATCCTCAGAGATTGAAACCACAATGGGAAGGCACATGATGCCGACGGCGATACCCGCACTCAGCACGTTGTAGATTTCGAATCCATCATGGACGCTGCGCAGGAGCGGCGTGATGAACGTGAGTGCGAAGAAGCCGTACACGACGGTCGGCACGCCGGCCAGCACTTCGAGGATCGGCTTGAGAACGCTGCGCAGTCGGCGTGGTGCGTATTCGCTCAGGAAGAGCGCGGTGACAAGCCCGAAAGGCACCGCCACGGACATGGCGACGAGCGTCACCATCAGCGTGCCGCTGATGAGCGGCCAGATGCCAAAGTGCTTCTCCGCGCCCAGCAGCGGACTCCACCTGGTTCCGGTGATGAACTCCCAGAAACTTGCCCGGACCATCTCGCCTGAAGGTGATTGGAACTCAACCGTGAAGAAGCGAAAGGTTTCGATAGCGAGCACGCCGATGATCCCGGCGGTAATCAGGATCGAGAACCCGGCCGACGAAGTGAGCAACATACGCACACCCGCCTCGCGCAACCTGCGTGCGGATCGCGAACGCAGACGACGCGGGCGGGTGTGAATTTCATGGTTTACTGCCATTTGCTGATGTTGCTCGCAGATCGGTGTCGAGAGTGAGTTGCCACGGAGTGCCACGGAGAAGAGAAGGGAGAAAAAAAGCAAGAGCAGGGCGACATGTCTGTGTTTCAAGCTCCGTATCTCGACGGCTTTACTTGTACACCTTCTCCAGCGGGCCATGCACTGACTTTCCGTCTTCATCAAGGAACTGCGTGCCGGTCTTGCGCGCTCTGACGTTTTTCGCGGCACGCTCGTACATCGCTTTGGGCAGCGGGATGTAGCCGACTTCCTTCGCCATCTCCGCAGCGTCTTTGAGGTAGGCATCGACGAATGCATTGACATCGAGCCGGCGAAGCGAATTGGCGTTCACATAGATGAACAGCGGCCGGCTGAACGGTGCGTACACGCCTTCTTCAACGGTCTTCATCGTTGGCATGACCGGCGACTTGGTTTCGGGGTTTACAATCGGCACGGCCTTGAGTTTGTCCTTGTTTTCGACGAAGTACGCATAGCCGAAAAAGCCGATCGCCGTCGGATCGCCTGCGACGCCGGTGACGAGCACGTTGTCGTCCTCCGAGACGGACATGTCGCTGCGGATTCGGCCGTCCTTGCCGGCCACAACTTCCTTGAAGTAGTCGAAGGTTCCCGAGTCGGTGCCGGGCGCGAAGATTTTGATGGGCGTGTCCGGCCAATCCGGTCGCACATCGCTCCACGTTTTCGCAGCGCGGTCTGCGAGAAAGATGGTCTTGAGTTCATCAACGGTGAGTGAATCAACCCAGGTGTTGCTGGGGTTGGTGACGATTGTGAGGCCGTCGTACGCAACGGGCACTTCGATGAACTCGACGCGGTTCTTCTTCGCAGCGTCGTACTCGTCCTTCTTGATGGGTCGCGATGCGTTGGAGATGTCGGTTTCGCCTGCGGCAAATCGCTTGAACCCGCCGCCTGTTCCCGAGACGCTGACGATGATTTTGACGTTCGGGGCTGCGTCGGCGAACTCCTCAGCGATGGCCTGGGTGATGGGGTACACGGTCGATGAGCCGTCGATCTTGACCTCGCCACGTAAACGGGTGAGGTTCTGTGCGAATGATTCATTGGCGGCAAAGGCGGCTGTGAGGGTGGTAGCGGCGAGCAATGCGATCGATGTGGTTTTCTGCATGATTGATCAACTCCTCTGTGTGGGGACAAGGGCGAAACTATCATGCAGATCGTGGCGGCCAAATGTTGGCGTTGCGCTAAGGAGTGGTGGAGAGCCGGTCAAGATTTGATACCGGTCGTGCGGGAGGGGACCAGACACTCCGTAGACGCATCGCCATCAACTGCGAACGGCTTCTGAACGCGACCTGAACAAGCGGTCGCCATCCTCTTGCGTGTGACTACGGCCTTTCCATCAAGCCCCCTAACACAGAAAGAGGACGATGACATGAAAAGATGGTTGAAATCGACTTTGACAGTATTGATGTGTACCGTCGGCGCCGCCATTTGCGCCCCCGCTGCCGGTGACGAAGTGCAGCAACTCCGCGCAACTGTTCAAGCGCTGCAGGAACAGGTGAAGCAGCTCAAGGCATCCGCGGCAGATGATCAGTGGCTGACCGAGCATCGGGCGAGTGAAATCCGAGCACTCGTTCACGAAGTGCTTGCCGATGCCGACACGCGTGCTTCACTCCTCGGCTCGAGCATCACCGCCGGTTGGGACAATGGCTTCAAGATCGGCAGTAGCGATGGCAATTTCCTGCTCAAGATCGGCGGGCAGATTCAGGTTCGTTACGTCTACAACCACAGCGATGAAAGCCCGGATCTTGACGGCGACCAGCACCGTGCGGGGTTTGAAGTCAGAAGAAGCAAGATTGAGTTTGCCGGCCACGTGGTTGATCCATCATGGACCTACAAAGTCAAGGGCGCATTCGACCGCAGCGACGGAGCGTTCAATCTCGAAGATGCGGTCATTACGAAGAAGCTTGGCGGTGGCTGGAGCGTGAGTGTCGGCCAGTTCAAGCCGCCGTTCCTACGCGAAGAACTTGTTTCCAGCAGCAAACAATTGGCGGTTGATCGTTCGCTTGTCAACGAGGAGCGCAATCAGGACTTCGCCCAAGGCGTGACGATCGCCTATGCAGGGGACGTGCTTCGTGCCAGCGCCATGTACCACGATGGCTTCGGTTCTGACAATACCGGCTGGCACCTTGCGGACACGGAGTTCGCCCTTACCGGCCGGGCCGAAGCGCTGCTGGCCGGCTCCTGGAAACAATTCGATGACTTCACCTCGTTTCGCGGTGATGACTTCGGCTTCATGATCGGGGCAGCAGCGCATTATCAGAAAGGTGAGTACGGCTTTGCCGGCGCGCCTCCCGCTCCGTTGTCAGGTACGTTCACCGCCGGCATGGAGGAGACTGAGTTCATGTGGACCGTGGACGCATCGGTCGAGTTCGGCGGCGCGAACCTCTTCGCAGCAGTTGTCGGGCGGCATCTTGACGTTGCGGATGCTGACCGTATCGGCTTCGTGCTGCAAGGGGGAGCATTCATCGTCGATGACTGGGAGCTCTTCGGCAGGTATGAGTGGTACGACTTCGATGCGCCTGGGGTCGAGGATTTGAGCGTTGTCACCGTTGGCGTGAATAAATACTTCGCCAAGCACGCGCTCAAATGGACGACTGATTTGGGCTACGGCATCAATCGCGTTGATCCGACCTTCGGCTCGACTGGAGTTGGATGGCGTGGCGATGCAGCCGAGGCAGATGGACAGGTTGTCTTCCGCTCACAATTGCAATTGTTGTTCTGAGACCAAGCTTACGAGCCGGACTCTCCATCATCCACCCGTCCGCAGTCGTCACGCTGCCGACGAAACCGACAGCGGCCCCGTTCGTTCGTACGGGGCCGCTGTGCTGCGCCAGCCGCCTCGGATTTCGAGGCATTTGTCACTCTCAGCCCCACGCCTCTGTTATCTTGGCGTATCATCCGCGCCGACAGCGCAAGTTCACAGCCCCGCCACTTTCAGCGAGCGCATGGAAGCAAAGAAACGGTCCGACGTTCGACCTACGAAGTTCGCCATGAAGCGAACTGTTGCGGCCTCTGAGCCGCCCACGTGGCTGCGCGGCATTTATGCTGGAATCTGCCTGTACCTGTTCCTTTCCGCCATCAACATCATGGGAGCGGGACTGAAGGCGTTTGGCGAGGCAAGCGACTGGCTCGAGCGGATGCTTGCCGCCGGTGATAATCCGTTCATCGCGCTGATGGGTTCGGTACTCGTCACGGCTGTTGTGCAGAGTTCGTCCTTCACCACCGCGCTCATCATTACTTTGGTGGCGGCAGGGCAGCTTGATATGCATGCTGCGATCTATGCCATCATGGGTGCGAATATCGGCACATCGGTGACCGGCATCGTCGTGTCACTTGGCAATATTCGCATTCGCAGGCAGTTCCGTCGCGCCTTTACAGCCGCACTGATGCACGACATGTTCAACCTGCTCACGGTGGGCCTGCTGTTTCCGTTGGAGTGGATCAGCAGCATGTTCCATCCGGAACGAAACGGCCTTCTGGCGCGACTGGGGTTGTGGCTGGCTGAGGCGATCGGCATGCCGGAGTTTGAAAACCCTGCGAATCCGATCAAGATGCTCACACAGCCGATGGTCAGTTTGTTCAAAGCGGGGAGCGGGCTCGTGCTGAGCGATAAGGCGGGTCAAGGGGTGTTGATAGCGGTGGTGGGGTTGGTGCTGCTGTTCGCCGCGCTGTTGCTGATGGTCAAGAATCTCAAGGGCGCGCTGCTCAAGCGCGTCGAAGGGTTGTTCAACTCGATCTTCTTTCGGAACGACGGCACGTCGTATGTGGTCGGCGTGCTCTCGACGATTCTTGTGCAGTCCAGTTCGATCACAACAAGTCTCATCGTCCCGCTCGCAGGAGCGGGCATCGTGCGGCTGCCGGCGGTGTACGCTTTCATGCTTGGCGCCAACTTGGGCACGACAATCACCGGCGTCATTGCAGCGACTGCCGCACCCATGCGTGCAGCGGTTACTGTGGCGATCGTGCATGTGACGTTCAACCTGATCGGCACAGCGATCTGGTATCCACTGCGGGCCATGCCCATGGGCCTTGCTGCCTGGTACGGCAAGATTGCGTCGGAGTCGAAGCGATATGCTTTCCTGTTTCTCCTCGGAGTGTTCGTCGTTGTTCCGCTGATCGGGATTGTTGTGACGGAACTGTTCATCGAACGATGATTCATCGGCCGCGAAATCTCCATCGAGGTCGCCACCTTACCTACGACCATGCTCAGACAACTCTTCTCAGCGTTTAGTTCCGGCGATCCACTCGATAAGGCATTCTCTGAGCTTCTCGAGATGCTTGATCACGCTCAGTGGATGTTCATCCGCGCCAATGACGTGTTGCGAGGAATTGCGACGGCGGAGGAAGTTCAGGAGTCGATTTACCGGCGGGATCAGGCAATCAACGAGCTTGAGAGATCAATTCGGCGGAAGATTCTGCGACATCTGATCATCAATCCCGGAGACGACGTCCCGGCGTGCCTTGCGTTGATGAGCGTGGCCAAGGATGCGGAGCGCATTGGTGACTATTGTAAGAACGTCTTCGAAGTCGGCCGCTTCTATAAACAGGGCTTTCGCATCGAAGCGTACCACGACGAGATCGACGCCATCCGGGTGGAAACCCGCAATCTCTTTCCGATGGTTGCTGAAGCGTTCCGCAAATCCAACGCGCGGCTGGCGCGGGAAGCGATCAAGGCGGCAGTGGCCGTGCGAGCCAGATGCGACGGAATGATCGAGCGGCTGCTCCACGAAGAGGTGGAAATGGAGACGCACGAGGCGGTTGCGTACTCACTGCTGACCCGGCATTACAAACGCGTGGCAGCCCACCTCGACAACATTTCGACAGCAGTCCTCGGCGAGCTCGAAGAGCTCGACTTCAAGCCCACGAACGAGGATCACGGCGACTGAACCAGCCGCATCGCAGCCTTATGTGCGGCGGATGCCTTACCTCAGCAGCGTGCGGTCAGCAGCATGCCATGCGAACCAGAAGGCGTGCGTTATGTCAATCGAATCGGCCAGGTCGGCTTGAACATAAGCGGTGTTTGTATCTGCATCAAAGGTGAAGTGAAGGTGGACGGGCCCAAGGCGATCGATCCACTCGCCTTGTCGCGCATCACTTTCAATGGCGCGTTCACGGATCATGCGCATTGAATACACGCGGCGCTGTTGATTGCCTGCATCGACAACCACGACGCGATCCTTCCACTTCAGCAGATCGTGCTGTTCGGGCACCGGCTCAACAGGGAAGGGCGGCAAGAGCGGCGAACGGAAGTAATCATCCGGCGTCGCCTTCCGATAGCGGCGATGAAACGCAGGGTCGCGCTCGATGACGGTCGTTTCCGGATGCATTTCGAGCCAAAGCGACCAACTGACGAGTTGTGCAGGGATCGGCGTCAGGCGTCGCCCTGCTTCCGCTGCCGGACCTGCCACTGCAATCCCGGTGAGCTGCGAAAAGAGACTCGATTCATGCGCGGCGCTTTCTTCAGGCCGATCCGCGACTGCCTCGATCGCTGCCGCTGGTTCAGCGGGCGCGGCGTCAGAACTTGGTCTCGTGTCGTACAGCAGCCCGTTGCCGTTGGAGGCGAGACCACTGGTTCCAAAATCGAACACCTCGCCATGGAGCCGGCGATCAAAGACGCGCGGCGAATCGGTCAGCCAGTTATACGTCACGGCGATTGGTACGCCGCCGAGCGTATCGTGGATGACTTCATGCACGGTGAGCACTGTAACGGGATACGCGCGCGTTTCACCATTGACGGCAACGCCGACGACGCGATCGCGCGGCACGAGGTATTTGCCGCGCTCTTGTTCATTGATGCGCGCGATGTCGCTGCCTTCCACATGAGATGGATCATGCATCACCGGCACCATGTCGCGATGACGCATAATGGGCACGAGGGTCTCGCGCGGCACGAGAAGCGTGGTGAGGTCGAAGCCGTAGGTTTCAACGTTGTGCCCGTCGCCCGGCGGCTGCTCCTTCAGAAGCGCGGGTGCGACAGCCCACACAACGAGCGCGATGCAGACGACGGCAGTCACGAGCAATACCCAGCCGCCGGTCTTGAAGGTGAGCAGTCGTTGTCGTGGAGTGGCGTTCATAGCGTCACGACCTCGGTGTCGCGTGGGCGCGCGGGTCGCGGATTCTCCGCGTCGCCCCGGCTTGTGTTACTCAATGGCATGGACCTGGTTCGCCGCCAGAAGGGTTCCGCTTTGCACCGGGCCGCGGTCGGCAACGAACAGAATGAGCAACACTGAGAGGTAAACGATGCTTGCGAGAAAGACCCGCCGGGCGTTGGCATTGGTGCGATGGAAGTAGAACACGATCGACAGCGCGAGCAGCCACACGGCAAGCAGGACCGAGCCAACCGCATACCACCACCCCGCGAGCATGAGCGTGGTTCCCATGAGTCCCAGCGGGAGCAATATCAGTGATGTCAGAATGAGTACGCGACCGGTCAGTTCGCCGCGCGGATCAACGAGCGGAAGCATGACGTACCCGCCCCGTTGATAATCATCTCGATACAGCCAGGCAAGCGCGAGGAAGTGTGGGAGTTGCCAGACAAAGAGAATCATGGCAAGAACCCATGCCCCGTCATCAAGCGAACCGGTGACGGCAACCCAGCCGATCATCGGCGGAATGGCGCCGCATACGGCTCCGATGATCGTGTTGAGCGTGCTCCTGACCTTCAGTGGCGTGTAGATGAGCACGTAGAGCGCGATCGTGAGCAGCGCGAGCCCCGCTGCGAACAGATTCACAAACAAGCCGAGGATGGCGACGCCGGCATAGCCCATCAGTACGCCTGCGGTGAAGGCGTGGGCGCGGCTCATCGCGCCGGAGGGAATGGGGCGATGGCGCGTACGGTTCATCTTCGCATCGCGCTTCGTTTCAACGACTTGATTCAGCGCGGCTGCGGAAGCGGCGGCCAGTGCGGTGCCGAGCATGGTGAAGCCGAGCAGAGCCCAATCGATGCTCATCGGGGTTGCCAGCACGAATCCGACTGCCGTGGTGAGCAGCACCAGCGCGCTGAGCCGGGCTTTCGTCAGCTCCAGGTACAGGGAGACAATGCCGCGGCGCCCGATGACCTCATCCGAACCTCCAGCTGCACTGATGGAGCTAGCCGTTGCTGAAGTGGAGGATGATGAGAGAAGCGTCATGGAATTGGCATGGTAGGAAGCGGCGCGGCCGGGTCCACTTGCGGGCTCCTGTTGTGGCTGCTCCAGACTCTCTAGGCGACAATGACCGCTGCGTGGACGCGCCAGACGGCAAAGATCGTGGCATATCGATCGCCTTTGTGAAATTTCTCACATAGTATCACCCCTCCATGGCAGCGTCCATTCAATCAGGATCCGCTCGGTCGCATCGTGGGGGCGATTTGCTCGTTGTCGCCCTAGGTGCTTCGGTCCTCATGTGGGCGGTGACCTATGTGGGGCTCTCGCCCGCTGTCGCCCTAGGTGCTTCGGTCCTCATGTGGGTGGTGACCTATGTGGGGCTCTCGCCCGCAGTGAATGCTCCGGCAGTCCTCATTGCAGCGTTCGTTTCGGCATGCCTCATTGCCTCCGGCTTCTACATCGGAAGGACGACGACCCGCGGCCTGAGCGGCGGCATCAAGGTCGGTCTGCTGCTTGGGTTCATCAACTTTCTGATCGTTGCATCGCTGCATGGGCGCGAGACCACCGAAGAAGCACTGCGATTCGGTGCGAAATGGATTGTGGGCTTTACGCTGGTGGCGGTGATTCTTGGCGCACTGGGGGCATATGTCGGCGCAAGGGTGAGGTCGAGGATCGGCCGTAGCGGACGCCTTTGTCAACATGGGAGCGCGCATCGTGAGGTCGATTGGACAAGTCGCCTTGCGGTCGTTGTTGCAGTCGCGCTGCTGCCGCTGCTGGTTTCCGGCGGAATTGTGACGGGGCTCGATGCCGGCCTTGCGGTGCCGGATTGGCTGACGACGTTCGGCTATCCGATGATGTTCTATCCGCTCGCTGCGATGCAGGAAAATCCCGGCGTCTATGCCGAGCACTTTCACCGCTTGTGGGGTATGTTGGTCGGTTTGTCGGTGATGCTGCTCGCGGTGCAAATTCATCGCGTCGATCGCCGGCTGTGGCTGCGTGGCCTGTCGATTGCGATCATCCTTGCAGTCATCGTGCAGGGCGTTCTCGGCGCGGCGTGGGTGCTTGATACGCAGGTGCGAACGTTTGCCGTTCTGCATGGCGTGTTCGGACAGTTCGTCTTTGCAACAGTTGTCGCAACTGCGGCGTTTGCATCAGCCGCATGGTTGAGACACGCGCCCGATAGCGTCGTGCCGGAAAGCCGCGATTCACATGATGATGAATGCAACTCCAAGCGAGGGCTTCCGCCACGCGGCTCTGTTAAGCAGACATCATCAATTGATGTGCAAGCGTCGATCGCGCTGTTCATACTGCTCCTCGTCCAACTTGCGTTTGGTGCGACGTATCGCCATATGCGACGAGAAGCCGTCGATGCGACGGCCGGTGTTCACGCGCTCTGGGCGCACATCATTCTGGCGACGATTCTTATCGGCGTCATCATCTTCGTCGCAGGGCGGGCATGGGGCGTGCACTGCCACAAGCCGGTTCTGCCGCGCGCCGGCAAAGCGATGCTGCACCTGCTTTTGGTCCAGATCGCGCTGGGGGTGGCGGCCTTGATCGTGGCGATGAAGCGAGGCACTTCACCTGATCCCTTCATGTGGGAAATCGTCATTACGACCGCGCATCAAGCAGTCGGCGCAATGATGCTTGCGACGGCTGGCCTGCTTGTCGTCTGGTCGTGGCGATTGTTGCGCCCTTCGTCATGTGCTAAGCCGCAAGCGGCTGCTATGCTCACGCCATGACAGAGATCGCGTGGTACGTTCCGGTCCTGATCTTCTTCGCGCGCATCTGCGATGTCTCGATCGGCACGGTGCGCACGATCCTTGTCATCAGCGGCCACCGGTACATTTCGGCGTTTCTCGGCTTCTTCGAGGTTATCATCTGGGTGCTCGCAGTCGGCGGTGTGATCGCGTACCTCACCAATCCCTTCGCGCTGCTTGGATATGCAGGCGGCTTCTCGGCGGGCGTGCTCGTGGGCATGTTCATCGAAGATCGAATCGCGCTCGGCTACCGCGTCGTACGCATCATTAGCACCAATCGCGAAATCAACGTCTCGCAGCAACTGCGCGATCGCGGTCACTACGTGACGCGCATCGAGGGCAGCGGCAAGAACGGCCCGGTCGAGTTCGCGTTCATGGTCATCAAGCGCCGCGATGTCCCGAGGGTGCGCGAGCAGGTTGGCGAGATCGATCCGAAGGCGTTCATTAGCGTGAGTCAGGCGGACCGGCCCTCGATTGGTGTGATGAGCGGCGAATCTCGATTCAGTCGCCGCACGTCGATGCGCGGGGCGTCACTACGGAAGTGAGGGGAAAGCAGGTCCACAAGTTCAACCGTCCACGAGTCCAGAGTTTGTAGCGTCCAATGGACCTGTGGACCTGTGGACCTGTGCTTTAGAACAGTAACTGGAGTTGCGTTCGGAAGACGATCTGAAGCGGGTCATCGTCGGACGCTGCGCGCCAGCCGGTGCGGCCGGCGGGATTCCAGCCCCAGGCGTGGGTGACGCGTGAAAGCGAAACGCCCAGGTCCGTCGTCCATTTGAGATCGTGGCCGTCCAAGTAATAGTTGACACCGACAGTAATCAGATGCGTGTCTTCTTCAAGGTTATCGAAGATCGTGGGCGCGGCCGGGGGGCTGGGCCGGCGACGCATGTTCCAATCGCCATACTCATAGCGGCCGAAGACCTCCCACTTTGGCGCGACGTAGAACCCGCCCTGAAGAACGACACCCCAGGTGTCATGTCTGCTGCCGACAAATCGTTCATCGAAGCGGTGGTAGGTGAAGGCGAGCATCGCGGTCGCTCCGCCCCATTCAGCCGAGGCGTCGATCGTGAAGCCGAGCCACTTGTGGGAGGTTGTGGCGGCAAGCCCGGGAACGGCGGGGCCGGCCTCGCCGCGCTGGTAATGCAATGCCGCGCCGACGAGTAAGCCGAACTCGTCGCCGGGCGGGCTTGTGATGTCTTCGAATTGCCGCCATTCTCCGGCGATCAAGTGTTCATATCTGGCAGTGAAGGCGTATTCGACATCATGGCTGACCGCTCCCAAGCCGGCAGTTGTTCCGGCGCCACCCCCGACGAACGGAACAGAGCCACCGATTGACGAGGTTCCACCATCGGAGACAGCTCCCGTCACTCGGTGCGGGCCCGAGACCCATGTGATGTCAACGCCTTGCGAACGGCCGATGTTGAGTCGGTCGTCGATGACGGACCGCTCGACGGCAAGCTGGTGCGCACCGCTGACGAGTTGTTCGCGAGTGAACGGTAACTTGAATTGTCCCGCGCGGATGCTCCATTCGTCGGAAAGGTGAAAGCGCATCCATGCATCGAGCAGATGAAAGCCGCCGCCGAAACGGTCGGTGGAGTCGAGTGCTGTCGGAACCGGCGATATGCCGTGTCGGCTGAAGTCGCCGCGGACGAGATACGTGATGTCTGGACTGAAGACGTGTCCGCGGAACGTGAGTCGCGTCCGAGCCATTTCAAAGCCGGAGCGATGACGATCGGTGTCGGCTGGCGCAAAGGCGACTGCAGCGGCCGGGCTCGGCGTGTGATCACCGTGATAGTTGTACATCCACCGGAACTGCAAATGCCCTTGCACTTCCAGGCGGAAGCGACCGTTGGCGTCAGCAAGAAAGAAGCCGTCGCTCCACCCTGCCATCAGGCCGTCGGCGAGCAGCGAGGCGCGGGTGTCTGCATCGCTGAGCACTTCGTGAACGATGGCGCGGATTTCGGTCGCGCGCTTCTCCGTGAGCCAGTTGTCGCCAGTCTGCACGCGAAGCTCGTCAATCTCGCCGCGCATCGCTTGATTGTCCTCACGCAGCCGCTCAATCTCGCGTTGCATCTGTTCGAGGCGATCTGATGTTGTATCGTCGCCTAGCGGCGCTGCGGTCCCGAATGCAGTCAGAGTCAATGCAAGAGCCGCAGCAGGGACGTGGCGGTTGGCTTTTACTTGCGCTTTCGTTCGCATCGCTTCTTCTCCACTGGCTTTCTCGCTCCACATGCAGAAGGCGGATACTAACAGAAGTGAAGCGGGCCGGACAGTCACCATCGGCTCGCCGGGGCAAAATGGGGACTGCAACGGATGGGGGTGCAAACCCCGTCTGGCGGGAATGCGGCTGACGGCCGATCAATCGTGGGCTCGTGCCGGCTCGCGGCCAGGGCTTCGCTGAGGACGCCTGGGCTGGTCAATCACCTCGACATCGACATTCCCGATCAGCGTCATCATCGACCCGTTCTCAGAAGAACCGCCATCAGCAAGACTTGAGACGCTCGTCGTGATATGTCCAGCGTGGTAAGTGACAGGAAGGGTGGCATCGAGATCCACCCATTTCTCATCGATCAGGGCCTGCGTCCACATGTGCCAGCCGAAGACGTTCTGGTGGCCAGCAAACCTGTCAATGTAGACCAGGCCGCTCGCTGCGCGCGATGGAATGCCTGAAGCCCGAAGCAACGCTGCGAGAAGAACTGCATGCTCCGTGCAATCGCCGGTGCGCGTCCTTGCGGTTTCCGATGCGGAGGCGAAAGCCGTGTCCAGATTTTTGCTTGAGAGGTAGTCAAAGACGAACGCGCGAAGCGACTCAGCGCGCTTTGCGGGATCAGAATGCTCGCCGTCATCGAGCGAACGTAGTGCCCGCCGCGCGAGCGCTACAACCAGCGCATCGTCCGAATCAACCACAGGGGAGGGAGCCAGATACTCCGCATCGGCGCGCTCGTCATCTGTTGCAGGAACCGGCTCATCAAGATCAACTTCCAGCACTGCAGACATGCGGTCTTCAGCCATGGTGACGCGCTGGGCTCCGGTCGAGGGCAGCTCCGGAAGCTCGCCAGCCCTGGCCTTGAGTCGCATCTTGAGCGTGCGGGCTTTCATCACGTCGCGGATCGGCTGATCCGTCTGCACGAGTGTTCGCGTGAAGAGATCCGGCGCAGCGGTTCCCTGGGTCGCCATCGCCTCTTCACGGCTGACGCGCCGCATCACGACTTGGCCGAGCCCCGTCGGCATGCGGTGGTACACGACCTGGCCGTCACTCGTGTAATGCACAATCGCTTCCAGTGGCGCCGTTTCTTCCGAGACAGTCCGCCAGATTGTGACTGGAATCTCGCGATTCTCAAACGTGTAGGTGTCTTCGCCGCTGCGGCGGCTCGTGACTCGTGTGGGCTTGATGCCGCTCACCGGATCAATGCTTCGGTAGGTGATCTCGTCGGCGCCAGCCCGCATTCGCTCGAGCACGAACCGATGTGCGGCGCGCGGCGTCAGCCAAATGCCATCGGGAAGTGCATGCTCGCGCGTCATCTCGCGGCCGCCATGGCGGGTCGTTTCGGTAACGCCATCTTCTCGGAACTCGTAGACACTTTCGACCGGTTGCTGTGACATCACCTGCCGCGTGCTCATCGAGATCGGCCGACCGTCGTGCGTTTCGATGAACGAACTCTTGATTTCAATGGTCGTGCCGACCGCGCCTCGCGCCATTTCGAGAGTCATTTCCGAGTCGCTGCGATATTTGTCGCCCTGCTCATAGAGAACCGATCGCCCACGCCCTGCCGGTTGCTCACCAATCTCAAGGACGTACCAATGCTCTTCGAGGAGCTTCCAATCGGCATCGGCGCGTGCAGTCGCGACGATGACAAGGATCACCAACAGCGCCAGCAAGCCGCTTGCGGTCTCGCGCAGACGCAAGGCGAAGCGAGCACTTCGGCGAGCGCCGTTGCGCAAGCCGGTCTGGCAATCGAGTGAAGCCGCTCGTGGCGTCATTGATCTCCTCCCTGTGATGACTGACCGACGGGCTTCATCAGCGGAAAGAGGATGACGTCGCGGATCGTGGTCGAGTTTGTCAAGAGCATGATGATGCGGTCAACGCCGAGCCCGAGTCCGCCCGCAGGCGGCATGCCGACGCGAAGCGAATTGAGAAAGTCTTCGTCCAGCGTTCGAATCGTCTGCTCCTCTTCATCGCCTCCCGCCAGTTGCTGCGTGAACTTCTTCAACTGCACATCAGGATCATTGAGTTCCGAATAAGCGGTTCCCAGTTCCATTCCGGCAACGAGAAGTTCCCAGCGGTCGCACAGATCAGGATTGTCACGCTGCGGGCGTGTGAGCGGGGAAATTGCGCTGGGGTAATCGGTCACGAAGGTTGGCCTGCGCGGGTCAAGCGCCGGCTCGCAGAAATGCTCGTACACCTCGTTGACGAGGAGCCAGGCATCAGTCGTTGCGGCCTTTTCGATGCCGATCTCTGCGGCCTTGGCGCGGACCTTGTCAACGTCAGTCATGGCGAAACCGAGCGTTTGCTCGAAGAGGTCGCCGTACTTGATGCGGTTGAACGGGCGCGACCAGTTGATCTCGATATCGCCGAAGGGGAGCGTGAGCGCATCCGCGACTTCGTCGCTACCGTCAGACGCGGCGTCGATCGCAAGTGTGTGCAGCAACTCCTCGGTGAGGTCGAGCATCGACCAGCAATCGCCGAATGCTTCGTATGCTTCGAGCGCGGTGAACTCGGGGTTGTGGCTCTTATCAACACCTTCATTGCGGAAGTTGCGGTTGACCTCATACACGCGCGGCATGCCACCAACGAGCAATCGCTTGTGATACAGCTCAGGCGCGACCCGCAGGTACAGATCGATATCGAGCGCATTGTGGTGCGTAACGAACGGCCGGGCTGCGGCACCGCCTGCGATCGATTGCATCATCGGCGTTTCAACTTCCAGGTAACCGCGCCCATCCATGAACCGGCGAATCGATGCCACCAGACGCGAGCGCATAATGAACGTGCGCATCGTCTCGGGATTGGCGAACATATCGACGTATCGCTGCCGATAGCGCAGTTCCGGGTCAGCCAGCCCGTGAAACTTCTCCGGTGGCGGAACGAGCGATTTGCAGTGCACCTCGAAGCGATCAGCCCAGATGCAGATCTCGCCCTTTTTCGTCATGCCGACCCGGCCGCCTGCGACGACGATGTCGCCGTAGTCGAGTTTGGAGGCGATCTTGAATGACGCCGGATCGAGGTCGGACTTGGAAATGCTCACCTGCAAGTCGCCTGAGTGATCGCGCAGGAGCATAAAGACGAGTTTGCCCATCAGCCGATGCTGCACGCACCGCCCCGCCACCACCGCGCGCGGACGGTCATCGTTGGATGGATCGGCGGCATGGGCGTCATGGGCCGCCTGATCGAACATCGATCGCGCTTCAGCAAGCGGGATCAAATCGTCAACGCGCCGGCCGTACGGTTCGATGCCGAGTTCATCGCGCCAGCGGGCGAGTTTTTCACGCCGGGCGCGGATAAGCGGATCGGCTTCGTTTGCGGCGATCTGAGTCGGGGACGTCATGACGACAGGATGGTATCGAATTGGCGGAATCCGGGCGTTGTGAAGCATGACAATCGCGCGGAGCCGCAAGCGGCGGCTCGCTCCATATCATGCCGCCATGCCCCACACCATCAGGAGAATCGGCGTGCTCACCGGCGGAGGCGATTGCCCAGGCATCAATGCCGTCCTCCGCGCCGTCACCAAGACTGCCATCCTCGAGCACGATATGGAGGTGCTCGGTATTGAGGATGGTTTCCAGGGACTGATTGAGAACCGTGTCCGGCACCTGAATGTTGCCGATGTCTCCGGCATCCTGACGCGAGGCGGCACCATCCTCGGCACCAACAACCGCAGCAATCCGCTTCGCTACCACGTCGGTGATGATGAGAACGGCAAGCCCATCTTCATCAACGCGCTCGACCGTTGCATCGACACCATTCAGCAGCATCGCGTCGACGCCCTGATCGTCATCGGCGGCGACGGCACCATGAGTTGCGCCGCGCCGCTCGTCGAAGCCGGCATCAACTGCATCGGCGTCCCCAAGACAATCGACAATGACATCGTCGGCACTGAGATCACCTTCGGCTTCACCACGGCTTACAACACCGCAACGCTCTCACTCGATCGGCTTCATTCCACAGCCGCCAGCCATCACCGCGTGATGGTGTGTGAGGTCATGGGTCGCAACGCCGGCTGGCTGGCGCTTCATGCGGGGCTTGCTTCAGGATCGGATGTGATCCTCCTGCCGGAGATTCCATTCGATATTGACAGGGTGTGCGAGTTCGTCGAGAGCCGCATGGACCGCAGGCGCGGCTTTTCGATCGTGGCGTGTGCGGAAGGCGCGATGTACAAGGATGGCGAGCAGGTCGTGGCCCGGCGGGACGAGACCAGCGCCGATCCGGTGCG
>CAZFZT010000005.1:0-82686 GCA_964523675.1 uncultured Isosphaeraceae bacterium | reverse complement strand
TCCGGTGTGCGGCTGCGATGGCCAAACCTACGGCAACTCATGCCTGGCGAATCATGCACAGGTCAATATCGCTTATGTCGGCCAGTGTGATGGCGGGCCTGGTGAATCATGCGCGGTGAACGGCGAATGCGACGATGATGAGTTCTGCCAGAAGCCGGTCGGTGCGTGTGATGATGATGGCGTATGCGTTCCAATACCGATGCAGTGTCCGGCTGTCTTCGCGCCGGTGTGCGGCTGCGATGGCGAAACCTACGTGAACCCATGTTATGCAGCGGCCGCTGGAGTCAGCATCGCGCATCAAGGACCATGCAGCAACTCGGGCGTTCTATGTGAATCGAACGCTGATTGCGGTGATGGCTTCTACTGTGCTGGCGAATGCGATGGACCTGGCACGTGCGAGCTTGTGCCGGAGCTCTGCATCCTCCTGTATGCGCCGGTGTGCGGCTGCGACGGCGTGACCTACTCCAACTCATGCTTCGCTGCAGGTGCGGGCGTCAACGTGCTTCATGATGGGCCATGCACCAATGCGAAGGAGGCGCTCGGCTGCTCCGATGATTCCCCATGCCCGCAAGGTATGTCGTGTCAATCGCCGCCCGGTGAGTGTGGCGGAGTAGGCGCGTGCGCAGCGATTCAGGCGCTCGATTGCTTCGATATCTGGTTGCCGGTCTGCGGATGTGACGGCGAAACCTACAGCAACAACTGTGCTGCCTATGTGGCCGGCGTGAGCATCGCGCATGAAGGCGAGTGTGAGTTTCCGAATCCCTGCATGGGCGACATCGATCACGACGGAGCGGTCGGCGTGTCCGATCTGCTGGCCATGCTTGAATCCTGGGGCGAGTGCTCGAATTGCGCTTCGGATCTCACCGCGGACGATCACGTCGGCGTGGCTGATCTCCTTCTGCTGCTTGAGGCATGGGGAACGTGCTCGTCGTAGGCCCGTCCGGCACGCGCGAGCTGATTCGTTAAGCCGATTCCACGTCGCGCCGAAAGACGTCCTGCACGAGCATTTCTGCTTCAAGCCAGTCGAGCACAGCATTGCCGCCATGCATCCGGTGCAGTTGCTGCGCCACCGCAGCGGTCAGTGCGCGTTTGACATCCGGCGCCAGTTGATCATCCAGAACAACCTCGAAAATCTCGCCATTATTACTTGCATGTCGCACCATCATCGGCCTCCGTTTCAATGCGCTCACTCTGAGCGAATGCATTAGGACCGAAATTCAACATGGCGCGTATCGGGAAGCGAACGGAGATTGCATTGCACAGCTGTCTTGCGGCAGTTTCAAGACGCTTCAGCGCTGCGCCGGAGAATGCGCGCAACTGCCAGCAGCGCCTGTTCAGTGCGCTTGTGCAGCGCCAGAAGCGAGCGGATCTGCGTTGGCCGAAGGAAACACGAAACCAAAGTTCGGCTCAGGCGAGTGCGCCCATCACCAGTGACCCAATTGTGGATATCCGGTGGAAGAGACGTTGTCACATCATCGCTGACGCCGCGCACGATCCCCCACTGCCAGTTGCGATGCGACGCAAGCTGCGCGAACGGCTCAGATTCCTGATCGACCAGCTGCGCGCCGGTTTGCGCGCAGAACCTGCGCTTCGCCGACTCATCGATGAGGATGGTCTCACTGGTGGCGATGCTGGCCTGCAGGCCGTTGGCCGGCGCTGGCCAGTTCGGTTGCCAACGCTGGCCGTTCGAGCCGATGACGTTTCTGATGACATAGCCCGCCCCCATCTCACATGAGTCATCAATGGCTCCCGCAACGCCCGCCAGAATCACAGGGCCAGTCACTGCGCCCAACATCGACGCCAACCGCTCGACTCCGCCGGCTCCGGGACCGATACAGATGAGGCGGCCGGGCACGCCTGCCCGCATGAGCGCCTTCCGCTCATGCTCAAGTGGGCAGACGATGATCGGGGTTGACATGGGTTCTCGCACGTCGCTCAGCGTAGCAGTTCTGTCGCAGCGGCCATCACCACGGGCTGAAACCTCCACCTCCGCCGCCTACAATGGTGTCCGCACGCGCGTTCTGTACCCCATCTGTAAGGAGTAAGCTTCTGATGCCAGTCACCGTAACCGACACCGCAGCCCGCGAAATTTCCTCGATCATCAAGCAGCAAGAACTCGACCCGGCCACGATACGCCTGCGCGTCGGTGTGCGCGGCGGCGGGTGCTCCGGCTTCTCCTATCTGCTCGACCTCACCGAGACGCAGACGGAGACGGATGAAGCGTGGGAGTACACGTACACGATTCCCATGAAAAAGTCCGGCGGCAAGAGTGAAAAGGCCGAGGGCGAAGCATCCGGCGCGGTTGCCGTCGCCGAGGATGAGGCAGAACAGTTCACGTTGCGCGTGATCTGCGACCCCAAGAGTTACCTCTACCTCAATGGCACCTCGATTGATTTCAAAGATGAGGTCATGGGCCGCGGCTTCGTGTTCAACAATCCCAATGCCACAAGCTCCTGCGGCTGCGGGTCAAGCTTCAGCGCGTAATCACGAATCAACATCCCCGCACACACCAAGCCCAGGGACTCCCGTCCCTGGGCTTCTTCCTTTCTCACGCCGTGTATACACTGAGGGTACGGTCTCTGCAGAGCGACGGCCCAAGCGCCGACCGCGACTCATGTGCTGCCGGCGACCTCGTCGAGTTACATTCCTATGGTGCGACGCTCAGACGCGATGAGACCACAGCCCCCTCAGCTTGGCGGCTCGCAGTGTAAGCGAGTCGCGGCCACTGCGCTGCTGCTCCTCACCGGCGGCGCGCTTGTGAATGTCGCAGTGGCTTTGGTGTGCATGGTGCTGTCGCCTGTTGACTATGAACACCGGTCGATTCGCGATGAGCCCACGTCTGCGGAACAAGATTGGTGGTCGCGCGCTGCGCCGCCCCACTCGCCGCAGCGTTCCGCCACCCGTTCGTTGACAGGTCGCGCGTTCGGCCTGCATGTAGCCGAGATAACCGGCAATCGCCGATTCAAACGTTTTACAACCCAGGACAGCGATGGTGTTCCGGTCGTTGAGATACAAACGCTTTATGACAGCGTCGTGCATCTGCGCATCGGTTGGCCATTGCGAAGTTTCTCTGCAGAACGATGGTTGTATGGCACCGGGCCCAACGATACCAGGCCGTCCTATGGCCAAGCCCCTGGACAACGGATCGAAGGCGATGTCGAGATAGGCGGCGTCTCGTTCGACCGGGGCGAGTTCTTCGGCTCGCCCGAACTTCGCATCATCGCGTATCGGCCGATGCTTCTCGGATTCACCTTCAACACCTTCGTCTATGCAGCGATCCTCGGTATCATCATGTGGTGCGCGATTGAAATGAGGCGCATGAACCGCCGTAGACGCGGTCTGTGCGGGCAATGTGCCTATCCCGCCGGCGTCAGCGGAGTCTGCACCGAATGCGGCGCAGCGGTGACACCGGCATCGCGCTGAACTGGTGCGCTGCCCATGGGCGGAATGCCCTCCTGCGCGATCGCATGATCGAGCCAGCCGATCAACCGCTTCGCAGCGCCGGGCAGCATGTAGAAGACGCCCCCATGGCCGAGTGGATACGACCACTTTTCCGGCCGGGCCAGCCGCTCGTACAGCACATGACCTGTTGACGCGGGAACGATCCTGTCAAACATGCCGTGAATCATCAGTGTTGGAATGCCATGGAGCGCTCCGGCAGTGTGATACGGATCAAGGTGAGTGGCCTCGCGATACGCTTCGATCAGCAGGGCGCGCTCTCGTGCGTTCAGCCGACGCTCCCGGCCGCTCTCCTCTTGGATCCGAACTCGAAGGGCTGTTTGTTCGGTCATCGAGGAACGTAGCGCGATGTCAAGCACATCCGCACCGCCGGTGATGAAGACCGCTGCCGCGACCATATCCTCCAGTCGCGCCGCGATCGCAGGAACGGCGAACGCTCCTCGACTGAACCCGATGAGCACGACCGGCAGGTCGCGCAGCGACGGCTCGTGAGTTCGCGCATAAGACAGAAACGCCTCCGCCGTGTAGGCCACATCTGCGATGTAGTGGTCCACGGCTTCGGCAATTCGCGACGCGGTGGAATCAATCGGCTCGCTTTCCCCGAACAAATTGAAGAACCGCTCCGGCTGCTTATCGACGGCAGCACATTCCCCGACATGCAGGTTTGCCCAGCCGCTCTCGATGAGGGCCTGCCGAACAGTCCAGTCATACATCGTACCGCCACCGGTTGACAGGACGATTCCCCGAACTGCCTGATGCGATGGCATGGCGAGCGTCCCACCGCTGTACAGTGTCCATTGGGAAGCGTCATCGGATAGCGCATCAATTTGCGGCTCATGACACCACGAGAGAAAGCGGAGCGAGCGCATAGGACGGGCTTGATGGTCTTGCTGCACTTCCCCTTGCGGCTGCTGCGCAGCGCCATGGGCGGCGTCATGCGGCGTTGCTGATGGAGTCACAGTACGCACATACTCCTGCACCACACCGCAGCCATGCACTTCGCATCGCTGCATCGTCCACATCGGACTCCTCTTGGCATTGGCCACCAGGCGCCACGTTCCGTCGTCCTGCTGGACGTACTGAGGAAGATAAATGTACAGCGTTGGCGGCAGTTGGCGAATGAGCTCATGCAGATCGCCACTCCACCGTTGGGGCCAGGCGTCTTCTTCAAGTTTCACCGGTGATAGATCCGTCCGAGTAGAAGCCGCAGGCGTGTGGAAAGCGCAGCCGGTCAGCCCTCCCAAGACCAGAAGCATCGCAGTGAACAGCATTCGGATCGTCATGAGTACAAGATACCCGACAGTGCTGGACCTCTTTGAAGTTTCTCTGCCGAGCGATGATGGCTCGGCAGCGGGCCGAGCGATATCAAGCCGTTCCTTGGCCGTCGCCTGCGGCAGCGCGTCGAGGGCGATGTCGAGATCGGCGATGTCTTGTTTGATCGGGGCGAGACTCTTTGGCCTTCTCAATCAATCGCAACACTTCCGGACAACCAGCGTGTCGTTCTGCCCGCCGAAGCCGAATGAGTTGGAGAGGCATGTCTCGACATGCGCCTGCCGCGCTTCGTTCGGCACGTAATCCAGATCGAGGTCAGGATCGGGGTTGTGCAGGTTGATCGTCGGCGGGAGCATCTGATTCTGAATCGCCAGCACGCAGGTGATGAGTTCCACCGCGCCGGCCGCCGCGATCAGGTGGCCCATCATGCTCTTGATGGAACTGACCGGAATCTTCTTTGCATTCTCGCCAAAGACGAGTTTCACCGCACGAGTTTCGATGGAGTCGTTTTCCTGCGTTCCAGTGCCGTGTGCGGAGATGTAATCGATGATCGGTCGGCCGTCTTCATCGCGCTTCTTCGGATCAATACCCGCCATCGTCAGCGCCTGATTCATCGCTGCGGCCGCACCTCGCCCTTCCGGCTGAATGTCGGTAATACGAAAGGCGTCCGCGCTTGAACCATATCCGATCAACTCCGCTAGCGGCTTCGCACCGCGGCTGCGCGCATGCTCCAACTCTTCGAGGATCACAATGCCCGAACCCTCCCCCATCACGAAGCCGTCGCGCGTGCGATCAAAGGGACGCGAGGCGCCTTGGGGGTCATCATTGCGGTTTGATAGAGCTGTGAGTCGATTGAAACCGGTGACGCCGAGCACGTGCAGCATGGTGTGCGTGCCGCCGGAAATCATGACATCGGCCTCGCCTCGCTGAATAATGCTGAACGCTTCGCCGATCGCCTGGGTGGAAGCGGCGCAGGCGGTGAGGCAGTTGTACGCCGGGCCGCGCACGCCGAATTCGCGCGCAATGTGGGCCAAGGGCATGTTCGGCTCCTGCTCGATCTCGGCCCATGGATCAAAGAGTTTGCGAGCTGCATCCGCCCATCTCACTGCGTTGATCGCCTTGTTTTCATGATCCCACCCTGCGAGGTTGACCTTTGAGTAGTCCTCGAAGTCAAGGACGCCTTCGCCGGCTCCGAGATAGATACCGATGCGACGCCGGTCGATCCGATCATTCGCTGAAGACAGGCATGACTGCTCCCACGCCTGCCGGGCTGCGCCAAGCGCAAACTGCGTGTGCATCCCGGCGTGCCTGTGATCGTCCGGATGGCGCACATATCTGTTGTAGTCGTATCCGCGTATCTGCGCTGCGAATCTCGTAGGAAAGGTGGCGGCATCGAAACGGTCAATCGTTGAGACACCAGATTCGCCTCGCATCAACCGCGCCCAGACCGTGTCAAGGTCAAAGCCAAGCGGCGTGATCCAACCCATGCCCGTGATGACAACTCGGCGCTCACTCATGAGATGCTCATGATACCGCTACAACCCCTTCGGGGACCGCCTTCGCAGAGAGCCACGCTCACACAGCCAGCATTCGCGTGGCGGCTTCAGGGGTAGAATTGCGACCGTGTCCGTCGAAATGCAACCGAGCCCGACGATTGAGCGGCCGTCCATCCCTCGTGAGCGGCTGATGTCGTTCGCGCGTTCGGCGAAGATGGATTCTCGAGTGTCGGCGCTCGTGCCGGGGTTCGATGCGCCGTTTTTTCAGGCGGGACTGGCCGGGTACTCCGACGGCCCCATGCGGCTGATCGCGCGGCGGCACGGTTGCCCGTACTGCATTACCGAAGCATTGCTCGACCTGACGCTCATTAACGGTGGAAAGGGCCGAACACGTGAAGATCCTGACCTCCTCGCCAACGAATGCGGCACCGGCGATTTAGATGAGAATCGGCCTGTGCGCGAGGGCGCCCTCAACGATCATCCGATCGCCGGGCAGATCATGGGGACGAAGCCCCAGACCATGGCGTGCGGCGCGGCGATTCTGGTTGAAATGGGCTATGAAGTGATTGATGTGAACTTCGCCTGCCCGGTCAAAAAAATCAGGAAATCCAATCGCGGCGGCCATTTCCTGACAGCGCCTGACGAAGCGATCGACGTTCTCAAGGCGGTGCGCGAAGTGGTGCCGCCACACCTGCCGCTCACCGTGAAACTCCGCCGCGCCTGGGACGACACGGCAGAGATGGCGCGACATTTCGAACGCCTCTTCAATGCGTGCTATGAAATCGGCTGCGCCTGGACCACCGTTCATTGCCGGACGGTGCAGCAGAAGTACAACGGGCCGGGTAAGTGGGAGTTCCTGACCGACCTCGTCAGCCGACATTCCGACAAGATCATCTTCGGCTCAGGTGATGTGTGGACTGTCGAAGACATTTTTTTGATGCTGGAGTTCACCGGTGTGCAGGCGGTCAGTGTCGCCCGCGGTTGCATTGGCAATCCATGGATATTCCGTCAGGCGAGACAGATGATGGCTGGCGCGCCGCCGCTTGCCCCTTCTCCTGCCGAGCAGCGACAAGTGCTTCTGGATCACTTCGATCTTGCGGTTCGATTGCATGGCGAGCGGCCTGCCTCGCGCATGATGCGGAAGTTCGGCATCAAGTTCGCGGCGCACCATCCAACGCCGGAGCGCGTGAAAGCCGGATTCATCCGTTGCCGATCATTGGAGGAGTGGCATCAAGTCGTCGCGATGCATTATGCTGATGCCGACGAGGATCTGCGGAGCCGCACAACCACACCGCAAAATGTTGTGCTGCAATAATGCGGCCGGCCGTGTTGTTGGCTCAGGAACAAGTTTGATTCACAACCAGACCATTTCAGAAGAAGGAAACTGCTCATGATGATTCGACTGCTTGCTATCGCTGTAACCCTTATGGCTGCGCACGCGCTTGTTCCGTCGGCCGCGAAGGTGCAGAATCACGAGGCCCCTGCCGCGCGGCCTGCGACATCGGTCACGACGACGTACAACGTCGATCCCGTCCACTCGAGCGTCATCTTCCGCATCAAACACATGGATGTCGCCTACTTCTACGGGCGATTCAACAACCTTGCCGGCACCGTCAAGTGGAATGATGATGATCCGGCAGCGAGCGAACTCGATATGCGCATTGCTACGGCAAGTGTTGATACCGCCAACGAAGGCCGCAATCGTCACCTGCGCAGCGATGATTTCTTCAGTGCAGAGGAACATGAGACGATTCATTTCCGCACATCGAGTATCGAGAAGAGACGCGAGAAGTTTGTCGCACAGGGCGAACTGACACTTCGCGGCGTTACGAAACCGGTAACGGTCGATCTTGAGAAGACCGGCAGCATGACCCATCCCCGCAGCGGGAAGGAAGTCATTGGTCTGCATGCCGAGTTCACGATCAAGCGAAGTGACTTCGGCATGGATTACGGCGTGGAAAGCGGCGCGCTTGGAGATGAAGTCAAGTTGATGATCGGCCTCGAGGCCGGCGCTTCAGATTGAACGCCGATCACTGAGGCCGTTGACTTCTACGTTCGTCGAAGCAGGTGCGCGACGAAGCGCCAAGCGATGCCTGCCGCAAGGATGGCAACGCCTGCGAGAAGTACGCGCCATTCGATGAATGCAGCGAGACCGAGGCATCCGGCGAGGCCGAACCACGCTATCCAGCGCGGGTACAGTCTGGCCTCGCGCGGCAGGCGCAGCGCGCACCAGTTGGTGATCGCGTAGTACATCAACACGGTGAATGCGCTCAATGACCATGCAATCCTGACGCTGCCGATCAACGTCATCGATGCGATGATTGCGGCAACAGCAATGGTGGCAATAATCGGCACGCCGCGCGAATCGATCTTCGCTGTCAGGCCCGGCATGTCACGACGCCGCCCCATGGCAAGCATGACGCGCGACAATCCGAGGAGGAGGTTCAGCAGCACGCCGGTCATGGCCGTGACTGCTCCAAGGGCAAGGATCGCCCATGCCCCGGGAATGTGAAAGGAGCGGCTGACGATTTCCAGCGGCGCTGCATCGTTCTGGGTCGCTGCGTAAAAAGCGTCGGCACCGATCGCGGCGATGGAGACGGCAGCAACGCCGAGGTAGAGCAGCATCGAAGCAAGCAGTGTGATCACAACGGCGCGCGGAATGGTGCGGCGCGGCGAGCGAACCTCTTCGCCGAGCGTGGCGATCCGACCATACCCGGTATAGGCGACAAACATGAGCGCAGTGGCATACAGCACGTTGAAAACCGGCCGATCTGGTGACCCGGCGGAAGCCTTAAAAAACGGTGTGAAGCGACCGGCTGCACCATCAGTTGACAGGGCGCCCGCGATCACAAAGAACGCAAGTACCGCCAACGTGACTGAAACGATGGCAACGTTCGCAGCGCTGGTGCGCTTGATGCCGCAGAGGACGAGCGCGACGACGACCACGATGCAAAGCAGCGCGAGCGGCACGAGCCACCTGCTGTCACCGCCGACGGCGTTGAGCAGGTACCCGGCCAAGCTTAAAGCGGCGGTCGCGGCTGACGCGCTCTTGGCTGCAAGGAACATCCACCCGGCCATGAAGCCAGGGATCGGCAACGAGACGCGGTAACCGTACTCGTAGGTCCCCCCTGCGACCGGATGCGCGGCTGCGAGCTGCGCACTACTCAGACCGTTACAAGCAGCAAGAGCTGCGCCCAGAACAAGTGCGATCAGCACGGCCGGCCCGGCCACACCCGCCGCGAGGCCGATACTCACGAAGACTCCGGTGCCGACAATCGAACCCATGCCGATCATCACCGCGCCCCACGTGCCTAACTCGCGGGGCAGCGATCGATACGTTTGGGCCTTTTGTGCTGCTGGCGCCGATGAGGAATCATCGCTCACCATGGCACGTTAGCCGCCGGTCAGAGATTCATCAAACACCGACGAAGCAGGCGCATGAAAAAGCCCGACGTGCTGGCGATGGACCTCTAAAGCCGATCGCGCGGCACGCCGGGCTTCCATGGACTCAATCAATCGCGACGGGTGAGTCGCTGCCGCTGCTGCCAGACATCCGCGACATGAATCTGTTCAAGGATCTCCGTCGTCAGCGAATGCGGGTTACCCTGCCAGCGCACGATCCAGTTACTGTCGAGCACGATCGCATGGGGCACGCCGCGCGGACTGATCGCGGTCTGCATCTTTCGTCCAGAGTCGTATCCAACGAAGTGATTGAACGCGCGTTCAAGGTCATGCTGTTGCAGACCATTCTCCAGCACATCCTTTGATTCGCTGCTGATCGCCATGAAGTCGATCTTGCCGGCGAACTGTGCGTTCCATTCATTGTGCTTCTCGATGGCGCGTCGGCAGTGCGGGCAGGAGGTGCGCCAGAACTCAATGTAGGTCACCTTGTTTCCGACCTGGAGCGGCGGCGCGGTGTACCAGCCCTCAACGTGAAACTCGGGGCCTTTCTTACCGCGCAGGTCGACTGCCTGAACTGCATCGCTGAACTGCGGGAAGTCGGCTTCGACGTACTCGATCTTTCGCGGCTGCACCCGCGCGGCAGGACGCAAAGTGCGTTCAGGTGCGGAGCGGGCCTGCTGTACCGGCGGCGGCGCATCACCGACCTTTTCATCGGCCGCCAGAATCTGATCGAGCATCGACTCGGTCAACATCGCCGGATGGCCCTGCCATCTGACGATCCAGTTCTTATCGAGCACGATCGCATTCGGAACTCCCTGTGGTCCCACAGCACGATGCAAACGCTGCGATGGGTCCGTGGCCACATACTGCCCCATTGAATCCAGCGCCACATTGCGGCGCTCGAGTCCCTGCTTCATTGCCGCTTCCGTTTCGGAAGTGATGTCAATGAAGTTGATCCGGCCTTTGTACTTCTGGGCCAATTCAGTCGTCTTTGGGATGGAGTTGATGCAGTGGGGACAACCCGTCCGCCAGAATTTGATGACGTTGATGCGGCCTTCGATCTGATCAGGTTCGCCATTGACCCACGATTGCACGGCAAATTCGGGACCGCGCTGCCCCTGAATGTTTCGTGCGCGAGGCTGCGCGTTATGAGCGGGATACCCGCCAGCTGTTGCGGCTGATCTCGCCGCTCGTTCGGCTCGGGCCGTACGTTCTGCATCACCCGAGCTGCGATCTTCATTTGCCACCCGCACGGGCGGCGGAGCGTCGCCCAGTTTCTTATCAGCTTCAAGAATCTGATCAATCGTGCTATCGGTCAGTTGAGCGGGGTGTCCCTGCCACCTCACGATCCAGTTCTTGTCGAGAACGATGGCGTTGGGCACACCTTGCGGGCTGACGGCGTTCTGCATGCGCCGACTCGTGTCGATGCCCATGTACTGTCCGATTGAATCGATATCAACGTTTCGCCGGGAAAGTCCTTGCTTGACTGCCGACTCATTCTCGAAGGTGATGTCAATGAAATTGACGCGACCTTCGTACTTCTTGGCGAGCTCGGTCGTCCTGGGGATGGAGTTGATGCAATGCGGGCAACCGGTGCGCCAGAACTTGATGACATTGACGTGGCCCTCGATCTGCTCCGGCTTCTCGCCGAGCCATGACTGCACCGCAAACTCCGGACCTCGCTGGCCCTGAAGGTTGCGAGCCCGCGGCTGGGGATTCGGCATCGGATAGCCGCCTTCGGTCGAAGCGGCCTTCCCCGCCAGCGCGAGAGCGGCTTCGGTCGCCTCCCGCCGATCGCGCGCGTCATCCGCCACCTCCATAACCGGCGGCGGCGCATCACCCAGCTTTTCATCCGCATCGAGAATCTGATCGAGCATCGACTCGCTCAGCTGCGCGGGATGTCCCTGCCACCTGACAATCCAATTCTTGTCCAGAACCATCGCGTTGGGAACACCCTGCACGCCCATCGCATTCTGCATGCGCCGGGTCGTGTCGATGGCAACGAACTGCCCGATCGAATCAATCGCGACGTTGCGACGTTGCAGCCCCTGCCTGAGCGCGCTTTCATCCTCGAAGGTGATGTCGATGAAGTTGACACGGCCCTCGTACTTCTGCGCAAGCTCTGTGGTCTTCGGAATGGAGTTGATGCAGTGCGGGCAGTTCGTGCGCCAGAACTTGATGACATTGACGCGACCGGTGATCTGATCCGGCTCCTCGCCGAGCCATGATTGCACGGCAAAGTCCGGTCCGCGCTGACCTTGGATGTTGCGTGCTCGCGGCTGCGGGTTGTGTGCGGGATATCCGCCTGCGACCGGACGCATCTCTGGTGCCGCGGCAGTACGAACCTGCTTCGCCCGCTCTTCCGCATTGCGCTGCGCCTTCTCACGTTGAGCGAGCATCTGTTGCTCGTTGCGCCAGCGCGCTGCAACTCGATCCGGCGATCCCTGCCCGTCGAGAATCTGGTCCAGCATCGCTTCATCGATCATCCCGGGGTGCCCCTGCCAGCGCACAATCCAATCCTTATCGAGAACGAGCGCGTTGGGGACGCCGCGCGGCCCGACGGCATTCTGCATGCGCCGGCTCGTGTCGATCGCCAGATGGTGTTCGATCTTTTCGAGGTTGACGTTCCTGCGGGCTAGCCCCTGAGCGAGCGTCGCTTCGTCTTCAAAGGTGATATCGATAAAATTCACCTGCCCACGGTACTTGCGCGCCAGTTCGGTCGTCTTCGGCATCGAATTGATGCAATGGGGGCAGCTTGTTCGCCAGAACTTGACGACATTGACCCGGCCGTCCAATTGATCCGGCTCACCGTTCACCCACGACTCCACGGCAAACTCCGGGCCTTGTTGTCCCTGAAGATCGCGCGCCCTGGGGTCCGCATTGTGCGAAGGAAACTCCCCAGTGCCGGCAACCGGTGCGTCAAGGTCTCTCGCGCCCTTGCACGGCGCAGAGTGTGGCTGCTCTTCCACGAGATGACTAATCGCCTCCGCAAGCCCCTCTGGATGCAGCCCCACGTATCGCACGGCCCCATTGCGGCCGATCACGACGTTCACCGGTGTGCGGTAGATGCCGAGTTGATCGCAGAAGTCGCCCTTGGGGTCGATGGCGATCAAGTACGATTGCTTGCCTGCCTTGCGCCGCACGAACGCCGATGCGTACTCGGCTCGCTCCGGGGTATGCAAAGCGACGAACTGAACATCCATGTCCGAGAACTGGCCGACGACCTCGGCAACGCGATCGAGCCGGGCCATCGCATTGCGATTGGCGTGGGACCACGACTGCACGACAACAACTTTGCCGTACCAGTCAGACCAGCGTGGTGCGGATGGCTTCTTCTCCGCAGATGAAGGGTCGATCCATTCCAGATTCTCATCGAACGCCGGCGGAAGATAAGAAATCCATCCTTCGACCGGCTTGCGGTCTGAATCGCGAAGGCGGTCAAGCCAATCCGCCGGCGCCTCTTCCGGCGCCACGTATGGCTCCGCCTGCTGGCCCGAGGCGCGGGTGGTAGCGAGGCAGGAAGCTACCGCAAGAAGTGCGAAGGCGAAAGCAAATCTGCGGTTGATCGTCTGTGCGGAAAATCGTTCAGCGTGGTTCTCGGACATAGGTTGCCGGTACTCCTTCGTTCTTTCTTCCTCGAGGTATGGGCGATTCGGCCGCAAAAACGGGCGCGTGGCATAGCGAAGCCAACCGAAGTCTATCGCCCAACCAACGCGGAAGTTCAACCAATTGTTGCACGTTTTTGGGGTTCTGCACGTGGTCAAGCCGCGTCGGCGTAACAGTTTTGGACGCATCCCGGGGTCCGGAAAGGAATACGATAGCGGCCATCTCAACCGACCTCACCCACTTTGACAAGCACCAATCCGACATCTGCGGCCAGTGATTCGATGGCTCCCGGCCGGCGACCATCTGCCGAGGTCTGGGCGATCGCCTGGCCGACCGTGGTCACCATGTCGTCCTACACGATGATCCAGTTCGTGGATTCACTGATG
The DNA here is from genome assembly GCA_964523675.1 of uncultured Isosphaeraceae bacterium. Taxonomy (GTDB): domain Bacteria; phylum Planctomycetota; class Phycisphaerae; order Phycisphaerales; family SM1A02; genus CAZFZT01. The sequence continues at coordinate 69,065 of CAZFZT010000005.1, read as the reverse complement.
GTGGCTCAGGTCGGGCCGATTCAAGTGGCGGCGCAGGGCAATGGTGGGATTTGGGCTTTCACCCCGATCGCCTTCGCGATGGGGGTGCTGAGCGTCGTCAACACCTTCGTGAGTCAGAATCTCGGAGCGAAGCGGCCGGAGCGGTGTTCGCAGTATGCATGGGCTTCCGTCTGGATGAGCGTGCTGATCTGGGCGATCGTACTCGTCCCGTGGGCGCTCGCGCTGCCGTGGTTCTTCGAGCGGCTGGGACACAGCGAGCAATTGCAAGCGCTTGAGACGGTGTATGGCCGGGTACTGCTCCTCGGCGGGATTGTGCTGCTCATCTCGCGCGGGCTCAACCACTTCTTCTTCGGGCTGCACCGGCCGATCATCGTGACGATCAGCGCGATCGCCGGGAATGTCGTCAATGTCCTGGCCAACTACGTCCTCATCTTCGGTGAAAACGGTCTGCCCGCGCTTGGATTGCCAGGCGTGCCGGGGGTTCCGGCGCTTGGGCTGGTTGGAGCGGCGATCGGGACCGTCATCGGCACGACCGTCGAACTTATCATCCCCGCGACGATTTTCCTCGGCAGGCGCCTCAATGCTGAGTTCAACACGCGCCATGCGTGGCGATTGCGATGGAAGCCGATCAAGGATCTGGCGCGCATCGGTTGGCCGGGCGCTGTGCAGTTTGGTAGTGAGATCACATGTTGGGCGATCTTCATGTCCGCGCTGGTCGGTCATTATGGCGAAGCGCACATGGCGGCCGGTTGGGCGACGCTCCGGTTCATGCACCTGTCCTTCTTTCCCACGATTGGGTTTTCAGTCGCTGCAACTTCATTGGTCGGACGATACATCGGAGCGGGAGAGCCGAACATCGCTGCCAACCGCGCCCGGTTGGCGGTCGTCCTTTCGCTCGGATGGGTCGCGCTGTGCGCGCTTTGCTTCGTGCTCTTCCGGCATGAGCTGATCGGCCTTTTCGTGAACATTCATGTCGCCGACGTTTCGGAAGCAGAGGAGATCGTGCGCATCGGCGGGATGTTCATGATCGCGGCTGCGGTGTTTCAATTGCTTGATGCAATCGGCATCGTCTATACCGGCGCGCTGCGCGGCGCGGGCGATACCGTCTGGCCGGGCGTGATGACGATTCTGCTGAGTTGGTCGCTGATCGTGGGCGGCGGGGCGATGATGATGCGCATCGCGCCGGGGCTTGAGTCGCTCGGGCCGTGGATCGCATCGGCTGCATACATCATTATCTACGGCATTGTCATGGCCCTGCGTTTTGAATCAGGCAGATGGCGTTCCATCGATTTGCTTGCGATTGAGAAGGAGCCGAGTCTGGACAGGCCGCCTCGTCAAGCAGATCAAGGCAGCACATTGGATCGCGATGCGATGGAGGTCGCGCCGCTGACGCCAGGTCCGCCAACGACCGGCCGCCCGGCGCGCGGCACCGGCGAGCGTGCTCGCTCGCAATGAAGTCAAGCGATTCCCATTGCGGTTACGCCACCTCGGCGATCATCTCGATTTCAACACATGCCCCAAGCGGCAAGGCGACCGATCCAACCGCCGCGCGCGCATGCCGGCCTTGCTCATCGAAAACCTGCACGAGCAGTTCGCTTGCGCCGTTGGCAACTTTGGGTTGATCAAAAAACCCCGGTTCGCAGCAGACGAACACACCGAGCCGCACAATCTGCTTCACCTGCTCGAGCGACTTGCCGTCGGGCGTACCGTCGATCGCCGAGTTTAGAACCGCCAGCGCATTGAGCGCCGCCTGGCGCGCCGCCTTGGCGGCAAGTTCGATGGTGACCGTGCTGGGCACCCGACCGAGATACTCCTCCGGCACCTTGCCGCCACCTGAAGGAAACGGCAGTTGCCCGGAGATGTAGACGAGTTTGCCAGTGCGCACGAACGGCACATAGGCGGCCACGGGTTTCGGCGCAGGCGGCAGCGTCAGGCCAAGTTGCTTGAGGCGCGCAGGAATGGACATGCGAGCATGGTACTTGATCGCCTGCCGATCGGCGCGCGGCAGCAATCACCTTCTCCGCATCCTCCGTTTAGCCGCGACGCCCAGCGGAGCGCGGCTCGTCAGGGGCCAACCCTTGCTGAATCACGCGCTCAAAATGCCGCGCGATTCGAGTTCTTCCAGGAGGGTGCGCACGGAATCCTCGATCGTGAGTTGATCGGTTCGCAACGTGATCTCCGCGCGGTCCGGCTCCTCGTACGGGTCGTCGATGCCGGTGAAGCCCTTGATTTCGCCGGCCCGGGCCTTCTTATAAAGACCCTTCGGGTCGCGCTTCTCGGCCTCATCAAGCGGGCAGTTGATGTACACCTCGAAAAAAGGCAGCTTCGCCGCTTCGTGCAGCGCCCGGACGTTGTCACGATCGGCGCGGTAGGGGCTGATGAAGCTCGAGATCGTAATGATGCCTGCGTCGGCAAAGAGTTTGCACACCTCGCCGATGCGGCGGATGTTTTCGGCCCGGTCTTCTGCGGAGAAGCCAAGGTTCTTATTGAGGCCGTGACGAATGTTGTCGCCATCAAGGACATAGGCGTGGTGGCCGCGCTGGATGAGAACCTGTTCGAGGGCGACGGCGATGGTGCTCTTGCCCGAGCCGGAGAGGCCGGTGAACCAGATGGTGACGCCCTTCTGGCCGAGGCCTTTTTGGCGTTCGTCGCGCGTGACGGTGCCGGCGTGCCAGGTGATGTTGGTTGCTACTTGTTGTGTCATGGATGATTTTCTGAGTTAGTACGAAATGCTCACAGGACGCCGGGTCTGACGACCATTGGGAGGAAGACCCGGATTGAATCCCATCACGCGCCGACAGGCACCTTCGCCGTCGCCCATTCGATCAGCACATCGGCGACCTCCGGTCGGCTGAACTCCATCGGCGGGCGCTCGCCCTTCTCGAGAAGCTCGCGCACCTTCGTGCCGGAGAGGAAGACCTGATCGCCCTCGATCTTCGGAAACGTCTTTGCACTCACCATGCCCTGGGCGCGTTTGCTGTAGGCAGCGTGCTCGAACTTGAGCGGAATGATGCCGATCTCAGCCGGCTCGAACTCGTCGAAGATGAGCTGCGCGTCGTAGGTGCCGTAGTAGTTGCCGACGCCCGCGTGGTCGCGGCCGGCAATGAAATGCGTGCAGCCGTAGTTCTTGCGAATCAGCGCATGCAGCACGGCTTCGCGCGGCCCGGCGTACCGCATGGCGCCGGGCATGACGCTCAGGCAGGTGCGCTCAGGCACGAAGTAGTTCTTGATGAGGACGTTGTAGCACTTCATGCGCACGTCGGCCGGGATGTCGCCTGGCTTGGTTTCACCAACCAGCGGATGAATGAGCAGGCCGTCGCAGATTTCCTGGGCGCATTTGCAGAGGTATTCGTGAGCGCGGTGGATCGGATTGCGGGTCTGAAAGGCAGCGATGGTCTTCCAGCCGCGCTTGGCGAACTCCTCGCGGGTTTGGGCGGGCGGCAGTCGGTATTCGGTGAACTGCTCCCCGGGCTCCACTTCGGGTGTAACGGTCAAGACGTGGATCGGCCCTGCAACGAGCCAGTCGCCTTCATCCATCACGGCCTTTACGCCGGGATGGGCTTCATCTTCGGTGCGGAAGACGTTCGGAATCTCGAGTTTCTTGTCGTGCGGGTAGATCTCTTTGATGTCAATGACGGCCAGGAGCGTGCCGTCCGAATGCTTGAGAGCCGCCTGTGAACCGACCGTGAGCGTCGCCTTCACTTCATCATCAACCGCGAGCGTAATCGGGATCGGCCAGACGGTTCCGTCAGCAAGCCGCATGTTCCGGCAGATCGACTCGAAGTCTTTCTGTCCCACGAAGCCCGTGAGCGGGCTGAACGCGCCGATGGCGATCATCTCCAAATCACACGCCTGTTTCGCGGAAAGCGTGATGACTGGCAATGACTCGGCCTTTCGGGCCAGTTCGGCGGCCTCCGCCTGATTGACCAAACGATTGACAAGCGTGCCGCCATGCGGCTCGATCAAACTGGATTTAGACATCGAAATGAAGCGCTCCTCTCTGCAGATAAGGGCCAAACGCCCGGCTTTTTCGCTCGAAAAGCGGGCGAAGACCCCATAGTAGTGAGATGGAACGCGCGGGGCAAGAGTGAAGCACGCTTCGGTGCCGATCTTCCTTGACGTGTCGTTGAGCGCGCAACGCGAAGCGGAGCGTTTCCGGGGTCCAGGGCCGCGCTCCGCTGCGCGTCGCGGCTAAACTTGCGGCGTGAGCGATTGCGCGAACGCCAAACCCGCCGCTGCAAGGCATCCCCGGCCGCTCGGTGGCGATACTGCCCGATCAGTCGGCCGCCCGTTGGTGAGTCTGACCGGGCTCGTGCTCAATAACACCGATGCTTCGGTCCATCACCTCCACATCGGACGCAAGCCCGATTGGATCCGCGCAAAGGCCCCCGGCGGTGAGGGCTACACCCGCCTCAAAGCCATCATCGACGAGCATCAGCTCCACACCGTCTGCCAGGAGGCCTCTTGTCCCAACATCGGCGAGTGCTGGAGCCGGGGCACCGCCACCATCATGATTCTCGGCGACATCTGCACCCGCTCCTGCGGCTTCTGCAATGTGAAGACCGGCAAGCCGCTTCCGGTCGATCTGGATGAGCCGCGACGTGTTGCTGAATCACTTGCCAAGATCGGCCTCAAACACGTGGTGATCACGTGCGTTGATCGTGATGATCTGCCTGATGGCGGCGCAGCCGTCTGGGCCGAGACGATTGAGCGCGTGCATGAGGCGTGTCCCGAGATGAGCGTCGAAGCACTGGTGGGAGACTTCAAGGGCAAGCGCGAGGATTTGCAGAAGGTGATTGATGCGAAACCGGAGATTCTCGCGCACAACATGGAAAGCGTAAAGCGCATGCACCCGGCGGTGCGGCCGCAGGCGCGGTATCAGCGCTCGCTCGATGTACTCAAGTGGATCAAAGATGGGGGCTTGGTTTCCAAGACCGGCATTATGGTCGGCATCGGAGAGCGCGATGATGAAGTCATGGCGTTGATGCGCGACATTCGCGAGCATGCTGACACCGACATCTTCACGATCGGCCAGTATCTTCAGCCGACGCGCAATCACCTGCCGATCGACCGCTGGGTCACGCCCGCGCAGTTCGATGACTACAAGCTCGAAGGGTTGCGCCTGGGTTTCAAAGTCGTCGAAAGCGGCCCGCTGGTGCGCAGCAGTTATCACGCGGAGGAGCAGGCGGAACGGCTGAGCCCCGACCGGCGCGAGACGGTCGAGAAGATGGAGCAGTTGATCGCGACTGCCCGAGCAGGTCGCTGAGCGTGGCATGGATACCTACGGCCCATACACGCCGTTCGAGAAGGAGAAGTTCATCCTGCGCGATCGGCTTGCCATGGACAGGACGACGCTTGCGAATGAGCGCACGCTGCTGGCGTATCTTCGCACTGCGTTGGCGATGGTGATCGTCGCGGTCTCCTTTCTTCAGTTCCTCGACACGCTGTTCACGACGATCGTCGGATGGGTTCTGGTGCCCGTCGCGGTGTTCATCGCAGTCATCGGCACGGTGCGCTACCACCATCGCCGCCAGATGATCGCGCGATTCAAAGCGATAAGCCCCAGCACCCAAACGCCAACGGAAGCGATCAAAGGCAGCGAAGAGCGGATTGAGAAATGACGCGCTCCGTCGTTGATGTCTGGATCACTTCACTCATCTCATTCATCAGCTCAGCAACAGTTCGATGAGGGTGATGTAGCGGATTGAAATCAGCTCCGCAAGATCGAACAGAATGCCGAACGCTCCGGACATGAACATCACGATGACAACGAAGAAGCCGAGCATCTGCGCCTGTGGTTGCTGGAAGAATTGATAACAACGAAAGGAGAGGCCGCATAAGACGCCGGAGCCATCGAGCGGCGGTACGGGCAGCATGTTGAACGCAGCCAAGACGATGTTGAGCATTCCGCCTATCCACAGGAACGTATCGACATTGTCCGTGAACGGCGTCTCCACGCCGACGAACGCGCGCCAAACGCCTGCGATCGTCAGCACCACCACTGCGATGGCGACGTTCATCGCCGGCCCTGCCCCACTGACGATCACGCGCCCCTTTCGGCCGGAGCGATATCGACTCGGATCGGTCGGCATCAAGCCCCAGGCGATCCCGACGAGCGCGAACACCAGCAGCGACATCGGACCCATGTGAACGAGCGGGTTCATCGTCATTCGCCCCAACTCGCGCGGCGTGTTGTCACCCTGCGCGATCGCCGCCCAACCGTGGGCAAGTTCATGCAGACAGATCGACAGAATGACCCAGAAAATCCAGCTGACGAGCAAGACCGTCTGCCCTGCTTGATAGAAGTCAGCAATCCACCAGCCGCTCATGGTCGCATCCTCCCCGACCGGCCAGTAGGATGCATGCACCGAGCGTCGCTTCGGCGCGTCGCCGGGCCAGTGATCTGATGTTGATTCATCACATGCCTCAAGTGGTCGCCATTCTAGCCGGGTTCATTGCAGGCATCATTGTGATGCTCCTGGCGATGCATTTCGCTCTGCGGCGCGCAGAGCAGCGGGCTCGTTTGGCGGAGCGGCGGGCTCGTGACGCGGAGCGACTGGCTGAACTCGGTTCGATGACCAGCGGCCTTGCGCATGAGATTCGAAATCCCCTCTCCACGATCACACTCAACGCGCAGCTTCTGGCTGAGGCCATTGCTGAAATCGAAGCCCCGCGCGAGGAGCGCGATCGCTTGCTGCGCCGAATTGAAGCACTGCGCCGTGAAGCAGAACGCCTGCGCGGCATCCTCGAAGACTTCCTCCAGTTTGCCGGCCGAATCAAGCTCGATCGACAACCCCACGATCTCGCTGCACTCGTCGACGAACTTGCTGACTTCTTCCTGCCGCAGTGTGCTCGCGCAGGTGTCACGCTCCGAACAAATCTGCCCGACACCCCGGCTGTCGCCGAGGTCGACGTCAAACTGCTCAAGCAGGCCGTGCTCAATCTCATGATCAACGGCGTACAGGCGATGGAACATGCTCCGAACCAGAACGGCGGCACTGCGCGTGAGCTCATTCTGCGGCTGGAGACCCTGGACCACCAAGCACACCTCCACGTCATTGACACCGGGCCGGGTGTCGATTCGGAGCGACTTGAAACAATCTTTCGGCCATATGTTTCACACAAAGCAGGTGGCACTGGGCTTGGTCTGCCGATCGCGCGGCGGATCATCGAGGAACACGGCGGCACAATCGAAGTTGTCACCGAACAAGGTCGCGGCAGCGATTTCACGATCCATCTGCCGCTCCAGACGTAACGCTCTGATCGGCACCACACCTGTCGAGAGGGCTTCAGCATGGTGCGTTGTGATGAAGTGAGGGGCCTTCCAGCACGACCGCCACAACGGTCAATGTCGCACAGATCATTTTGCCGATACGCTGAGGGAAAATGATGACACGCACCACTGCCGCATTGCTCGCTTCATTGGTCATGGCCTTCGGCTGCTCGCAATCGAAGACCGTCGTTGAGCCGTTGCCGGAAAGTCCCGACTACTCTCGCCAATTGCCGGCCGGATCGGCCGCCCTGCGGCTTGTCACCACCCCCTCGAGGATGCCTGATCTGGGGAAGGCGTGGCGTGAGCGAAACGTCTTTCTTCTCGATTCAATTGACCAATCGATCAAGTGGTTCGGCACTCCCTCAAGCAGGCAGTTCTTTCCGTTCCCCACTTCACCTGGTCGGGAGGTGACACACGCACAGGCGCTTGCGTCGCTCCATGCCTTCAAAGAACTCATTGAGTCCGCACCAAGTGAACGTGTGTTCGTGAACGACGTGATTCGCTTCTTCGATCTTTACGAGTCGGTTGGTTACAACGGCGAAGGCATTGTTCTCTTCACCGGGTACTACTCCCCCATCTTTCACGCCAGCCGGATCCGAACGGATCGATTCAAGCATCCGCTTTATACGCGGCCGGATGACCTTGTGACGGATCAAGTCACCGGCGAACCGAAGGGCCGGCGCCTCCCCTCCGGTCAAGTCGTGTCCTACCCGACGCGGCGGGAGATCGAGCAATCGCGCATGCTTGCCGGCAACGAGCTTGTCTGGCTTGAAGATGCGCTCTCAGCGTACATCATCCATGTCAACGGTTCAGCCCGGCTGCGCCTGACCGACGGCTCCACAATGCACATCGGCTATGCGGGGAAGACCGACCGTCCGTACAAGGGGCTTGGCGCAGCGCTCCTTGAGCGCGGGATGCTCAAGCCCAACCAGCTGTCACTGGCGTCCATTCGCCAACTGCATCGCCAACAACCCGCAGCCGTCGAAGACCTGATCCTTCGCAATGAGAGCTACGTGTTCTTCACGGAATACACTGGTGAAAACTGGCCAGCCGGATCACTGGGGGTGCGGGTCACTCGTGAACACTCGCTCGCAACCGACAAACGCATCTACCCGCGCGGCGGTGTCGTACTGGTGGACACGAAGGCCGTCACGTTCAGCCAAGGTCACCGCCCGTTTACGCGCTTCATGCTCGACCAGGACACCGGTGGTGCGATCAACGCGCCCGGACGGGCGGATATCTTCATGGGGATCGGCCCCGAAGCGGAAATCCTTGCGGGTGGACAGTATGCGGAGGGTCGCCTGCATTACCTGTTTCTGAAGCCGCAGTACATTGAGCGGTTCCTCCCAAGCGCCCATGCGATCGCGAACGTGCCGGACGCACCGTGATTCTCGAATCACCCGCAGCCATCAGTTCCTGCGGAATTGTCCTTGACCGAGCGAACAAACGCGCCAATAAATGCTCCTTCTCTTTGGGAGCGCCACCCACATGCTTCATCTGACACGACATCCTCATCGGCCGAGCAGCTTCCGTCCGGAAGCGCGGATGTCGCTGCGCTTCGGGTAACTGCCGGTCGAACTCGAATTCAGAAATAGAAGACCCAGCAACCCGGTTGCGAGCTGTTGCGTCGTCTCGGCGCGCATTCGCCATCGGGCTGCCAGAGAAGAATCGAGATGAAGCATGAATGAACAGTCAACCATCGCTCGGCCGATCGCCGCTGAGGACATCGAACCCGGGCAGTACATTGTTATCCTCCAGAATCGCGTCGTCTGCGATCCTTATGATGAGGACGGCGAACAGTGGAGGCAACCGCGCAAGTGGAGACTGCCGTGGGACGTCGAACCCTATCTGGTCAAGGCGATCTGTGTGCCGTACATCCTTGTGATCGATGCCGAAGGTGACGTGGAAACGCTGGACATCCGCCGCCATCGGTTTGCGCGAGTCCCTGAATCGTTCGGCCGCGTTCCCTTTGACCTCAAGAAAGAAAAGGAACAGCGCGAGAATGACGAGGGAAAAAAAGACCAGGGCAAAGCCGCGAGCGAAAGCGACTCCGTGTGATCTGCGCGCGGAGGCGCTCCGCTCGTGTGCTTGCCTTGCGCCGTCTCTAGACGCATGAGCGGAGTTCGAGGGCGTCCGCGTTCGATGTCGGCATACGCCGCCACTTCAGTCCTGAGCGCCTTGCGAAGTTCTTGATTCGACCGATCGGCCCATGGTGAAGAGCAGACTGCGAATGGTGGCGATGAGTTCAGCCGCCTCGACCGGCTTGGCGAGATGGGCCTGGAAGCCGGCGACGAAGGCCCGGGTGCGCTCTTCCGACCGGGCGAAGGCGGTCAGCGCAATCGCAGGTGGTTGCGGCTTCTCGACCGGCCATTGCTGGCGCAGTTGCTTGATGAACTCATAACCGTCCACGCCCGGCATCCCGATGTCACTAATGAGTACATCCGGCAGCACCTGCTGGGCGATGCTCAGCGCTTCTTCGGCCGAGCCGGCCACATGCACGTCCGCCCCACATCCGCTCAACATGCGGCTGATCAGGTCGCGGGCATCCTCTTCATCATCAACGATAAGTATCGTCGATCCACTGAGCGTCTGCCCGTCCAAGGCGCCTGCCATGGCAGCGCTGATCGACTGTCCGCCGCTCCGTTCAAACGGCATGGTCGCACGAATGGGCAGGCGCACCGCGAAGGTCGCTCCATTGCCAAGACCGTCACTGGTGGCATGCACGGTCCCCCCGTGCAGTTCCACGAGGTTCTTGACGATCGCAAGCCCGAGTCCGAGACCTCCGTGGCGGCGCGTCGCTGAGCTGTCGGCCTGGCGATAGCGCTGGAAGAGTTGCGGAAGCAGCTTCGGATCGATCCCCTCGCCGGTATCGGAAACGGAAATCTGCACATACGAACCCGGCCGTGACACACTGATGCATACTCGCCCACCGCGTGGGGTGAACTTGATTCCATTGGTCAGCAGGTTCCACACCACCTGCTGCAACCGGTTCGCATCGCCAACGATCGCGCGATCGATCGGCTCGACCTCCCTCACAAGTGAAACACCCTTTGCCTCCGCCGCAAGTCGCACCGACTCGATCGCGTTGTCGATGACATCCGGAAGTTCCAACGCTTCAACGTCAAGAGAGATCTTCCCGGCGAGGATGCGGCTCATGTCGAGCAGATCGGAGATCAACTGCGCTTGATGGCGGGCGTTGCGCTCGATGACCTCCAAACCCTTGAGCGTTTCATCCCGGTTTTCGCATCGGCTCTTCCGGAGCAGCGACGACCAGCCCAACACTGCTGTCAAGGGTGTGCGAAGTTCGTGCGAAAGCGTCGCCACGAATTCATCTTTCGCGCGATTGGCTCGCTCGGCTTCTTCGCGCGCTCGATGTTCAGCGTGGATGAGCCGCTCAAGGTCATCCTTGAGCCGTGCGGTCATCATCATTCTGCCGCACTGATTCGCCAGCCACTGCACGAGACGCCGTTCATGCGAAGTCCATTCTCCGGTGTCAGTGCTGTAAACCTCCAGCGCGCCCTCGGCATCATCCCCCACCTGAAGCGGCGCTGCGGCGAGTGACTTCACGCTGGAGCCATTCATCAGTTGCGGAACAACCAGATCATCCCTCAGCGCGACATCCGCCAGCGACGCCGCCTGTCTCCTGCTCATGACAAGGTCCGCAAGCGTTCGTTTCTGCGGCAGAAGCTGCCCCCCTTCGAGTACTCCGAAGAGCGGCCGAACGATCAGATCATCACCCTGCTTCTCGAGAATGGCGGCGGCTGCGGCTCGATACGACATGAGACGTTCAATGGTCTCTCCGAGTTTGCCCAACGTCTCACCTTCGCTTGCACCGCCTGCCGTGAACGCAAGCAGGTCCGCAAGCGCCCGTTCGCGCTCAGCCAGCTGCTCATTCACAATCTGAAGCTCTTCTGTCTGTGCGTTGAGTTCCTCGGTTTGTTGCTCGAGTTCCTCAGACTGTGTCTGAAGCTCTTCGTTCTGCTGCGTGATCTCCTCTTCACGCGCTGCGAGCTCCTCGTTACTCGCTTCGAGTTCAGCATTGCTCTGCTCAAGCTCAACAATGGCCGACTCCAGCCGCGCAGTGAGTCGTATGACAACGTGGATCACGACAGCCGCGACCACGGAATTGAGCAGCTGCATCGAACCGTGCAACAGCTCGCTGTTGTCGGGATACTCCTGAACGACGAACGATAACTTGTAGAAGACCATCAGCGCAAGCGCCGCGACCATGGACCACAGCAGCCACAGGTTCCGGTGCAACAGGCATATGAGGAGCGTCAGCGAAGCTGCAAGTGGCACAAAACGATCAGGAAAGGCAACCAGGCGCAGGTAGGCCACACTCGCAAGGAGCAGGGCTGTGACAAGAATCCAAACCCACAATGGACCCTTGACGCTATATGACCGGTAGAGATCCAACCAGCGATTATGCACCATACGACCTTCATCACTCATTCAGGGCCTCTCCGTTGATACAAGCAGCGACTACGACGAATAAGCAGCGACCTCACCTCAGGAGTCGGCCGCTCCGCTTTGCCAACAAGCAAAAGGCCACCAGGACGAAGCTGCGATACAAGCATTGACCACAGTTCCCCGGCCGCGGCCGGCGTCAGGTAAATCGCCAGATTGCGGCAGAGAATCACATCGTGCTTTCCCGCATCCTCACCCAAGCCATGCGTAAACGCATCCGCCACCTGCCAACGACAGGCCGCACGCAGCCGATCAGAGATGCGAAGAAGTTGACGCTTGCCACATCGCTGCAGCGACCGGTTCACGGGGTTGAAATACTTGAATCGCAGATCCGCGGGGATGGCTTCGATGGCCTGCGCGGAATAGAGGCCCTCTTGCGCTTTGGCGATGGCAGCTGGTCTGCAATCGATGCCGAGCAAGCGCGAGCCCCGGAGCAGCCCATCTTCCTTCATCAATATTGCAAGCGAGTACAGTTCAGAACCGTCCGAGCAACCGATACTTAACACTCGAAGCGGCCCACGACCTCGATGCATGGCTCTAACGTGATCGCGAAGCGTGCTAAAGACGCGAGGATCTCGAAAGAACGATGTAACACCGATCATCACCGCGCTCAGCGCTCGTTCTGCCGCCCCCGCATCGCGCATGAGGGCGACCGCGCCGTCCCGCGCACTTCCGGCTCGCAGCGCCCGCAGACTTGCCGCCTGTCGCCGCAGAAAAATGCTCGCACGATACCGCTGAGCGCGCAAACCCCAGCGCGCGCAGAGAGCGTCGAAGTAGGCCGCGGATTCAGGATTCAGCGTAATCGCAGCTGGACCATGATGGTTCATCAGTCTCGGCTGCGGCGCGGAGGTTGGCGGCATGCTGGTGTCGCTCTCGCCGTCGAGGAAAGAGATATGGCGGAAACGATCAGCGCGCACCGTCTCCTCATCTGGCTGCGCCAACGTGATCCCGCTTCTTATCCCGCCGCTCAACCCGTCAGAGTGAACGGAAATGGCCGACATGAGGCAAAAGAATATCACGCCGGCTAAGGATTTGGCAGGAAATCTGAAAAAGAATCTGCTGGTTCCGGAAGCGGAGACAACCGGAACGGTTCTCCCGCTGCGTGTCTGGGCGTGCAACGCGCCTACGTTCGCAACCGCTCCAGCATGCGCCTGAGTTCGCCCGCCTGGCTTGAGGAGCGCGTCGCGATGAAGATCGTGTCGTCACTCGCCATGGTGCCGACAATCTGTGGAAGGTTGGACCGGTCCAATCTGACAGCCAACGCCTTCGCCATGCCAAAGTTCGTCTTTAGCACGAGCACGCTTGCCGCGCGCTCAACTGACACGACATCCGATTTGAGCGAACGCTTGAGTTCCCTTGTATCAAGATTCGAGGAACTGTCGAAGCTCACGTGAGCGTAGACCGGCGACATGCCCTCTCCGCCCTGCATCTTCACGATGCCCAAGTCGCGCAGGTCGCGCGAAATCGTCGCCTGCGTTGCTTCGATCCCTTCAAGAGAGAGCAGTTCCTGCAGTTGCTCCTGACTGGTGATTTCGTTGCGATTGACGAGCTCAAGGACAATCTGCCGCCGCTGCTGCCGCGTGGTCATGGGCGGATTATACGGGGCAGTCGAAGGTGCTCCCTACTCTCTGCCTCGGCGCACGAACGCCGCTTCCGTAACAGCATTGACGAACGCATGGACGCATCTGGCGGCCTGTTCCGGATCACCGGAGTCGCATTCCTTCGCATAATGAATGAACAGCGATTTGTAGGATGGGTCCATGGCGAGCAACAGCGAGATGGCTTTCACCTGATCGCAATAGAACCTGGCCTGATCCAGATCGGCGCGCTCGATCGCCTCCGCCCAACTCCGAACAACACGCGCAAAGGTTGTAACGGTTTGAAACGTTGGCATACCCATTCGTACGAAGGAGTTCGCTCAACGTCGCGAAGCAATCGGCCCTATCAGCGAACCGGACAATTCAGATTCCCACGGAACCGCAACCAAGCGCCGCAGTCATTGTGGCTAAGCGACCGGCTGAGCCGGACTTCTTGTGGGCAGGTGAGATTCCAATATCGACGCGATCCTCTTCACCACGGCTTCACCCGGCTCGCACAGCGGCAAACGCAACGCGCCGGTATCGCGACCAAGCAACCTCAACGCTGTCTTGATCGGAATGGGATTCGAATCAAGTGTCAACATCGCGCGAGCCAGCGGCAGAATCTGCTCGTGCAGCGCGCGCGCCGCGCCCCACCGACCTGCAAGAATGTCCTCGCACATCGCCGCCACCTTGCCCGGGATCAGATTTGAAACCACCGAAACCACACCCACTGCTCCGATCGATGCCATCGGCAGCGTCAACGGGTCATCGCCTGAGAGCACCGCAAGATTCGTCCGCGCAGTCGCTTCGCCGACCATCTCAAGCGAACCGGTCGCATCCTTGACCGCCTGAATGTTCGGATGTTTCGCCAGCCGCTCAAGCGTGTCCGCAGTGATCATCACGCCGGTGCGGCCGGGGATGTTGTAGAGCATGATCGGCAGGTCGCACGAATCCGCGATCGCAGTGAAGTGTCGATACAGACCCTCCTGCGACGGCTTGTTGTAGTACGGGTTCACCTGCAATGAAGCATCCGCACCCGCTTTGTGCGCGAAGCGGTGCATCTCGATCGCCTTGTCGGTGCAGTTCGCGCCGGCGCCGGCAATCACCTTGAGGCCGAGCGGCTTGGCGACTTCGACCGCGCGCTCGATGACTTCACACTGCTCATGCTGCCGCAGCGTGGGTGACTCCCCGGTCGTGCCGCAAGGCACAATGCCACTTACGCCCGGTCCGTCGCTCGGCTGCGCCTGATGCTGAATGTTCGCCTCCAGTCGAGCGAGGTCCACCGCAGAAGCGTCATCGGAGAATGGTGTTACGATGGCAGTGAACGCGCCGCGAAAGAGATCGTCGTTGGAGGAGTGAGGCATTGTGGGGCATTATAACGCACGGTTGCCCTTCCCCCGGCCAAGGCCGGGGCTATGTGCGTCAGCGTCGCCTACTCCGACTGATCCAGCACCGCCATAAACGCTTCCTGCGGGATGTTGACGTTGCCGATGGCTTTCATGCGCTTCTTGCCTTCCTTCTGCTTCTCAAGCAGTTTGCGCTTTCGCGTCACGTCGCCGCCGTAGCACTTGGCCGTCACGTTCTTTCGCATGGCCTTGATGGACTCCCGCGCGATGATCTTGCCGCCGATGGCCGCCTGAATAGGAATCTCGAACTGGTGGCGGTCGATCTGCGCTTTGAGTTTCTTCAGGATGATTCTGCTGCGCTGTTCGGCGCTGTCCTTATGACAAATCAGCGAGAGCGCTTCGACGGGCTGGCCGTTGACGAGAATGTTCACCTTCGCCAGACGATCCGGCCGGTAGCCGATGATCTCGTAATCCATCGTGCCATACCCCCGCGTCATTGACTTGAGCTTGTCATAGAAATCGTAAATGATCTCGGCCAGGGGCAGCTCATAATCAAGAATCTGCCGATTCTCCGAGAGGTACTTCTGCGCTTTGAAAATGCCGCGCCTGGCTTCGCACAGTTTGATCAAGTCGCCGATGTTCTCGTTCGGGCAGATGATCTCCAGTCGCACGATCGGCTCGTGGATCGCTTTCACAATCGACATGTCCGGCAGGTCTGCGGGATTGTGAATCTCCTTCATCGTGCCGTCGGTCATCTCAATCTGGTAACTCACCGTCGGCGCGGTCTGCACAACTTCAACGCCGCCCTCGCGCTCCAGCCGCTCCTGCACGATGTCCATGTGCAGCAGGCCGAGGAAGCCGCAGCGGAAGCCGAAGCCGAGCGCTTCGGAATGCTGCGGCTCGTAGGTGAAACTGGCATCATTGAGGTGCAGCCGCTCGATCGCATCGCGCAGCGCTTCGTAATCGCCCTTCTTCCCCGAGCCGCCTTCCGCGGTTGCGGTTGCGGGATAAAAGTCGCAGAAGACCATTTGCTGCGGCTCCTTGTAGCCGGGCAACGGCTCGTTGGCCGGATCAACGTCGAGCGTGATCGTGTCGCCGACGCGCACATCCTCGAGCGTCTTGATCTGCGCGACCATGTAACCGACTTCTGCGGTGCCCAGTTCCTTCACCTTGGTGGGCAGCGGCGTGTATCTGCCGAGTTCGGTAATGGTGAACGTCCTGCCGATACCCATCATGCGAATCTTGTCGCCGACTCTGAGCGCGCCGTCGAAGATGCGGAAGTACACGATCACGCCGCGATATTCATCGTAATGGCTGTCGAAGATCAGCGCGCGCGTCTTCTCCGTCACCGCCTTCCGCGGGGGCGGCAGCTTCTCGCAGATCGCATCGAGCAGTTCGAGCACGCCCTGGCCGGTCTTTGCGCTGCAGTAAATGCAGTCTTCAGCAGGCAGGCCGAGCACCTGCTCGATCTCCATTGCGACGCGCTCCGGATCAGCTGCGGGCAGGTCGATCTTGTTCACCACCGGAATGAGTTCAAGATTGTTGTCAACTGCGAGATACGCATTGGCCACGGTCTGCGCTTCAACGCCCTGGGTTGAATCGACGACCAGCAGCGCGCCTTCACAGGCAGTCAGGGCGCGTGACACCTCATATGCAAAGTCAACGTGACCCGGCGTGTCGATGAAGTTGAGTTCGTAATCTTCGCCTTTGTAGGTGTGATGCACCGTCACGGCCGAGGCCTTGATCGTGATGCCGCGCTCGCGCTCAAGGTCCATGTCATCGAGGAACTGCTGCTTGGCTTCGCGATCGGAAACAGCATGGGTCGCCTGAAGCAAGCGGTCGGCCAGCGTGGACTTGCCATGGTCGATGTGGGCGATGATGGAAAAATTGCGGATGTGCACGGCTGTTCGAGAGAGGACGAATGTTCTGAAGTGATTGAACCACGAAGAGCCACAGAGGAACACGGAGGGAGCGTTCGAAATCCGCTCCGTGGCTTTCCATGACCCCCGGTGGTGACCCGGCTGGCGGATTGAGCCGCCATTCTACGCAGTCAGCCGGACATGTCGCGGGGATCAACCGATGAGACATCAAACGCCGCGCTCGATCCTTTATAGTGAAGTCTCAACCGACTGGAAGGAGGCCGTGCCATGAGCGAAGCGATGGGCAGCGACCCGGACATCATTCCACTCGAAGCGGAACCCAGCAGCGCGCCCAAGCCGGTCGTCTGCCGGATGTGCTTCGCCAAGCGGATCGAGAAGAACGCGCCGTGCCCGAACTGCGGCTTCGATGAACGCGCCGGCCTGCGGCCTGACACCCTCGTCGGCTCAAAGCCCATCGGCAAGAAGGGGCTCGTCTGCGCCAAGTGCGGCTACAAGCTCCAGGGCCTGCGCTCGCTGCGCTGCCCGGAGTGCGGCACCGTCGCGCAGCCGCCTTCCGTGCGCGATTATGACAAGGCCGAGTCACGACGCATCTTTATCGAAAGCTATCGCACACCGCTGCTGATGCTGCTGATCGGCGGCGGCATTCTGTTTCTGGTCGCGATGTTCGCGCTTGGCCCGGTGGGAGCAGGCGCTTACATGCTCAAGTATGCGGTCGAAGTGCCGATCGGCCTGATCGTATTCCTCGCCTGCTGCGCGCTGTGGATCGGCTTCGATGCACCGCTCCATCTGACCGCACTGCGCCTTGCTGCGATTTATACGGTCGTTGATCTCACCTACCTTACGCTGGCAACTTTCTTTCCGATCCTGTTTCTGCCTTGGATCATTACGATCGTGGTGTACGTCGGCCTGCTGGCGGAAATGCTCGAAATGGACTGGCAGGACGCTGCGATGGTCGGCGTGCTGACGTACGTCGCCAAGGCGCTGATCGGCATCGCGATCTTCGCGGCGATGATGGGCTGAGACGCTTCTTGAAAGCGTCTAGACGGACCGTTCAAAGCGCAGCAACGACATCAGACGCACCTGATCAATCTGCCATCTTCACTCATGGAATCTCCATTTTGGCTGATCAATCCTCCATCCTGTCAAATGGAACTTCCATCTTGACTAATGGAACCTCCATCTTGACTGATGAAACCTCCATCTTGACTAATGGAACCTCCATCTTGACTAATGGAACCTCCATCTTGACTAATGGAAATTTCCTTTAGAAAGATGGAGCTTCCAATTGGCAAGATGGAACTTCCATGAGGTAAGAGGGAACTTCCCCGAGACAAGATGAAACGTTCATCAGGGCTCACCGGTATCGGATCCTGCCAGATGAAAACTCGATCCTGCTCGATCGACGTCCGACCTTGCCTCTTGAACCTCTCCTTTTTTGGCACTCGGTACCGCTACGACGCCATGCGGCGCAGCACCATGTGCAGGATGCCGCCGTTGCGGTAATAGTCCACCTCCACCGGCGTGTCGATGCGGCAGGTTGTCGCGAACTCGACCACGTTTCCGGACCCGTCCGTCTTCCGCGCCTTCACGTGGATGTCCTGTCGCGGCTTGATGTCCTGCGGCACTTCGATGTCGTACTCCTCCGTGCCGTCAAGGCCGAGCGAGGCAGCGTTCTGGCCGTTCTTAAACGTGAGTGGCAGGACGCCCATGCCGACGAGGTTCGAGCGGTGGATGCGTTCGAAGGACTCGGCGATGACGGCCCGCACGCCGAGCAGGAAGGTGCCCTTGGCCGCCCAGTCGCGCGATGAGCCCATGCCGTAGTCCTTGCCTGCGAGAACGATCAGCGGCGTGCCACCCCCGGAATGGCGCGCGATTTCGGGTTCGCTGGTGGTGCAGGCGCCGTAGGCGACGGCGGCGTCGAAGATGGTCATGATCGGCTGTTGGCTGTTGGCTGTTGGCTGTTGGCCGGAGCCGAGGAACTTGGTCACGCCGCCTTCGGTTCCGGGGGCGAGGTGGTTTCGGACGCGGATGTTGGCGAACGTGCCGCGCACCATGACGCGGTCGTTGCCTCGGCGTGAGCCGTAACTGTTGAACATGCTCACCGGCACGCCTTTGGATTCGAGGAACTTGCCCGCCGGTGAGTCCCTCTTGATGGAGCCGGCCGGGCTGATGTGGTCCGTGGTGACGGAGTCGCCGAGTTTGGCGAGACATCTCGCGCCGGTGATTGACTCGAGAGCGACGCTCCGCCCCCCGGAAGTTGCGTCGCGGCTAAACGGTTGCATGTCTTGGAAGAACGGTGGCTCCTGCACGTAGGTGCTGTTCTCATCCCAGTTGTACATTTCCTCGCCGAGCTTGGCGGGGTCGATGGACTTCCATTCATCTGCGCCTTCAAAGACGTTGGCGTACTGCTCGATGAACTGCTCGCGCGTGACGCATGAAGCGATCGCATCGTCTATCTCCTTCTGCGTCGGCCAGATGTCCTTGAGGTAAACGGGATTGCCGCTTGCATCTTCGCCGATGGGGTCGTTCGTCAGGTCGATGTCAACGGTGCCCGCAATGGCATAGGCGACGACAAGCGGCGGTGAGGCGAGATAGTTCGCGCGGCAGTCGGGGCTGATGCGGCCTTCGAAATTGCGATTGCCGGAGAGCACGGACGCTGCAACAAGATCGTTGGCGTTGATGGCGGCGCTGATGGGCTCGGGCAGGGGGCCGGAGTTGCCGATGCAGGTGGTGCAGCCGTAGCCGACAAGATGGAAGCCGAGCGCTTCGAGGTCGGGCATGAGGCCGGCCTTGTTAAGGTATTCGGTGACGACCTTACTGCCGGGGGCGAGGGAGGTTTTCACCCACGGCTTGCGCTTCAGACCGAGCTGATGGGCTTTCCTTGCGACGAGGCCTGCGCCGATCATGACGCTGGGATTGGAGGTGTTGGTGCAACTGGTGATGGCTGCGATGACGACGCTGCCGTGCCTGAGTTTGAACTGCTGACCGTCGTAGTTGACATCGACGCCGTGGTACCCCGGGTCGCGGCCGGGCGCGGTCGTCTCCGGGTCTGCGAGCGCGACTGCGGTCTGGCCGCCGCCTTCGTTCTTGAATGTTTCGACGGTTGAAGTGCCGTTGCGCGTGGATTTGCCGAACGTAATCGAAAGGTCCTGCGACCACTGCGACTTCATGCCTGAAAGCGCGACACGGTCCTGCGGCCGGCGCGGCCCGGCGAGTGCGGGCTCGACCGCTGAAAGGTCAAGTTCGAGTTCAGCGGAGTACGTGATCGAGCGCGAATCATCGCGCCACATGCCCTGTTCCTTGTAGTACTGCTCAACGGTCTTGATGAGGTTCTCATCGCGGCCGGTGAGGTGCAGGTACTTGAGCGTCTGCTCATCGACGGGGAAGAAACCGATGGTCGCGCCGTATTCGGGAGCCATGTTGGCGATGGTGGCGCGATTGGCGACGGGCATGCTGGCAAGCCCCGGGCCGTGGAACTCGACGAACTTGCCGACGACGCCATGCTCGCGCAGCATCTGCGTGACCATGAGCACGAGATCGGTGGCCGTCGCGCCTTCGGGGAGCGCGCCGGTGAGCTTGAAGCCGATCACTTCCGGCAGCAGCATGTAGATGGGCTGGCCGAGCATGACGGCTTCGGCTTCGATGCCGCCCACGCCCCAGCCGACGACGCCGATGCCGTTGATCATGGTGGTGTGCGAGTCGGTGCCGACGAGCGAATCGGGGTAGAGGACGGGCTCTGTGCTGCGCTGACCCGGGGCGTCGCTTGGCCCACCTTCGGTGGGCTTGCGCTTTGCCCCGGCTTGTGTGGTGTCACCTTCCCACACGACCTTGGCGAGATACTCGAGGTTGACTTGATGCACGATGCCGGTGGCAGGCGGCACGACGCGGAAGTTGTTGAACGACCGCTGGGCCCACTTGAGCAGCTCGTAGCGTTCCTTGTTGCGCTCGAATTCCTTCTGCGAGTTGATGGTCAGCGCCATGCCCGAGTTGAAAGCATCCACCTGCACGGAGTGGTCGATGACAAGGTCGCACGGCACGAGGGGGTTGACCTTCTTCGCGCTTGATTTCTCGCCGGTCATGCGCACGATGGCGCTGCGCATGGCTGCCAGGTCAACGACGGCCGGCACACCGGTGAAGTCCTGCAGGACAACCCGGCCGGGGGTGAAGGGTATCTCGACATCGCCAACGCACTTGGCGTCGTAACGAGCGATCGCCTTGACATCGTCTTCGCTGACGACATGACCATCGAGGGTGCGCAGGCACGATTCGAGCAGGACTTTGATGCAGTAGGGCAGCGCATCGACGTTCGCCACGCCGCGCAGGGCATCCAGCCGATGGATTGTGCGATCCCCCAACGGGGTTTTCAGCGTGGAGCGGGCGGAGAACGGGTCGTGGGCGGCGTTGGGCATGAAGTCCTCTCAGGTGAGAATGGTCGAATAACCTGCGAATTTGAGCGATTATAGCGGCTAGTGACTCATTGATTTACGTTGGCACTGGCTGGGTGACTTGACGAAGCTGTGTTCTGATGCACAATTGAAGCAGAGCAATGCTCCTGACGCGGCTCATTCTCGCTTTTGCTGTGGTCGTCCAACTCGGCGGCGCGTTTCCCTGCTGCGCAAGCGCTGAGAAATGCGAGGCCGGTGGCTGCTGCGCTGCGCTGCGAAGCTCCACGTCGTGTTGCTCCAGGAAAGCGGACGAGCAGCACGCATCCCGGTGCTGCGCCCTGTCGTCATCTCTTTGCCAAGGCGACTGCGAATGCTGCGTAGGCGGCGCGCCTGATTCAGATAAGCCCGTCGAAGGCCTGCCGACATCGACAGAGAATCTCGACAGCACGCTTGTCGCCCTTCCACCGACTTCGCATCTGCAATGCGAGCGGCCTGCCGAATTCGTTCAAGAACTGCGCCTGCATCCGCCGCCCCCCCTGCCGATCGGCAGGCGGCTGGCCATCTTCTGCGAGTGGCGGGAATGATTTGAAGACTCCAGTTCCGGTGTGCGCTTGTACTGCGCGCCCGGTGCAATCGTTTTGCAATTTTTCCGAACTTCAACTGGAGTAGATTCCATGAATACTGTTCTTTCAACACTGAGCGTTCTTCTGATCAGCGTCTTCGCCATCGGTTGTACAACCACATCCGCCACGTTTTCTCCCGGCGTTCTGGGCGGCTGCTGCAGCTCAGCTGCGTGCGACTGCCCGTGTGATATGGCATGTTGCGATGAAGGCGTCTGCTGCAACGACTGCCCAACCTGCGATGCAGCGGACTGCTGCCAGAACTGCGGCTGCGAAAAGGAAGCGGCCGCATGCTGCACCAGCGACAGTGCATGCGCCGCAGCGTGTGCAGACTGCGTGGAAGGCAAGTGCGCGGGCTGCGAGGCCGGCGATTGCGAGGGCTGCGCTGCCGCCGGTTGCGGCTGCTGCGCTGCGATGAACTCGTAACGGGTTCTTGAATCTCGCCAAACGACGCCGGGCCTTCCTTATGGGGGCCCGGCGTTCATTAGATGCTGTACATCCCCGGCGGCATCTCCGGGTTGCTGCGCAGCGTGACGTCAAGTTTCGGCGCGCGAACGACGTGACCGGCTGGTACGGAACTCGTCACGAACACGCCGCCGTTGATGACGGAACCCGCGCCGATGACCGTATCACCCCCGAGGATCGTCGCACCGGCATACACGACAACGAAATCCTCCAGGGTGGGATGGCGTTTCACGCCGCGCATGTACTCACCGCCTTCGTCCTTTGGAAAGCTCTTGGCGCCAAGCGTGACGCCCTGGTACACCTTGCAGTGCGCGCCGATGACCGTCGTCTCGCCGATGACGACACCCGTGCCGTGATCGATGAAGAACGAGTTGCCAATGCGCGCACCGGGATGAATGTCGATTCCCGTCACGCTGTGCGCGTGTTCCGCCATGATACGAGGGATAAGCGGCACTTCCAGCCGGTACAACTCGTGCGCGATGCGATGGATGGCGAGCGCGCGCAAACCTCCATAGCAGAAGATGATTTCATCCGTGTGCCGCGCCGCCGGATCGCCGTCGAATGCCGCCTGCACATCGAGACTCAGCAGCCGCCGAATCTCCGGCAGGGCCATCAGAAATGCGGTCGTGATCTGCTCCGCGCGCGCGCCGGCATCACTGCTCCCCTCCACCTCACGCGCATCGCGCATATGCCGCTCATATCGCAGCGCTCTCGCGATTTGCTCCAGCAACGACGACCCCACATCCTCCAGCACCCCCATCACGTGCCCGCGCAGCAATTCCTCAGTCAGGTTCTTCGGCCCATAGAAACCCGGGAAAACCACGCCAAAGAGCACCTTCAATAGGCGCAGCACCTCTTCACGCTCCGGCAGCGGCGACCCCGACACATGCCGCGTCCGCGCGTCCGCCTCGATCGAGGCAAGCACGCGCTGCCCGGCCCGCGCAATCGTCTGCTGCGGCAGCCCCTCGGCCGCTCCCGCACGCTCCAATGAATCTGCATCGATCTGGGGTTGTGTCGCGCTCATCGCAAATGTATCGTAGCGGTACGCCCGATCATGGTACTATCTCGCTGGAAAACTCGACCAGAACACACGCGACCCCAACTGTCCAGATTCAATCGACCCGGGCGACGATCAAGGAGCGACACGCATGTCTCACAATAAGACGTACAACACCATCGTCGAGACCGTCTTCAACACGCCAATGGTGAAGTTGAAGTGCGTCCCCAATGACAATGCCGAAGTCTTTCTCAAGCTCGAGTTCTTCAACCCGATGGCCTCGGTCAAGGATCGCATCGCAGAAGCCATGATCTCCGCAGCCGAACGCGATGGCAAGATCAATAAAGACACACTCATCATCGAGCCCACGTCCGGCAACACCGGCATCGCGCTCGCCTTCGTCTGCGCCTGCCGCGGCTACCGGCTCATGCTTACCATGCCCGAATCAATGTCCATGGAGCGCCGCGTCCTTCTGCGCGCCTTGGGTGCTGAACTCGTCCTCACCCCCGCCGCTGAAGGCATGCCCGGCGCTGTCGCCAGGGCTCAGCAACTCGTCGACGAGAATTCCGGCGCGTGGATGCCGCAGCAGTTCGACAATCCGGCAAATCCCGCCATCCACGAGAAAACCACCGGGCCGGAAATCTGGGAAGACACCGGCGGCAACGTCGACATGCTCGTCGCAGGCGTCGGCACCGGCGGCACCATCACCGGCGTGACGCGCTACATCCGAACGCAAGAGCGCAATCCGAACTTCGAGGCCGTCGCCGTCGAACCCGCCGCTTCACCGGTCATCTCAGGCGGCCGGCCGGCTCCGCACAAAATCCAGGGACTTGGAGCCGGCTTCATCCCGCGCAATCTCGACACCGAACTCCTGAACGGTGTGGAGACCGTCACGAACGAAGATGCCTACGAATGGGCCCGCAAACTCGCGCGCGAAGAAGGCATCTTCTGCGGCATCTCCACCGGCGCGAACGCCTGCGCCGCCGTCCGAGTCGCGGCGCGCCCCGAAAAC
The DNA here is from genome assembly GCA_964523675.1 of uncultured Isosphaeraceae bacterium. GTDB lineage: Bacteria > Planctomycetota > Phycisphaerae > Phycisphaerales > SM1A02 > CAZFZT01. Next base: position 45,040 of record CAZFZT010000005.1, on the reverse strand, counting down.
AAAGGCAAGCGCATCGTCACCATCGCCGCGTCATTCGGCGAGCGCTACCTTTCGACGCCGATGTTCGAAGGGTTGTGGAAGTAATCGACGTGTGATTTCAAATCGCCCCCGGCAGAGCCGGGGGCGAATGGTTCTTGTACGGGCATCAATGACGGCATAAGCACAAAACCGTTAGGCCCGGCTCCGCCGGGGGTTGTGCCGCCAATTGCCGGCCCGCGCCTGGTGTCTCGCGATCGAGGCGCGGACAAAAAAGGCGACGGTCCGACTTCCATCGGGCCGCCGCAAAACAGTTGTTGCAATTCAATCCTTCTTTTCCGCGTCCTCGTGCTTCTTCTTCCACGCCTCGTGAATCGTCGCGAGGTGCTTGGCCGGGTTCTTCTTGAAGCCACTTTCGCAACCGGCGCAGCAGAAGCGCACCAGCGTGCCGCCGACGATCACCTCTGCGGGCTTGCCCATCGAACCAAGCGGGCCGCCGATCACACAGTTCTTGAGCGGGTAGCTCTCGCGCTGCTGCTTGATGATGGCTTCGTCCAACTTGGCAATGTAGCGATCCGGGTCGTTCTTGAACCGCTCGACACAGCGCGGGCAACACAAGCGCACGAGCCGGCCCTGATGAATCACGTCCTGCGGATCCTCCGCATCCTCGAGCGCTCGACCAGCGACAACGCACTTCTCCAGTGGATAGTGCGGCTTCTGCTGCTTGATGAGTTTCTCGTCGATCTCCTTGAAGTACTTCTCCTTCTCATCTTCGAACGCGCCGGCACAGCCGCGGCAGCAGAAGCGCACCTCTCGGCCGTCAATCTTCTTGACCACGGCGTCGTCGCCCAGCTTCCTGCCGGAAATCGGACATGTCTCCAGTGCGTACACATCAAGCGTCAGCGTCTTCGGCTTCTCTTCCTTGCGGCGTTCGTCCTGCGCAAGGCCGGCAGCCGCAGCGAAGATCGCCGCTGCCGCAATGAACACGGTTAGTGATGTCGATCGATTGAACTTCATGAACAAGACCTCCTGTGGTTATGTGAGTGATCGCTGTAGGTTACCCGGATTTCACCACGTTATCCGCCACCGCCGCTCGCTGATCGAGTTCGCCGACCCACGGGAACATCTGTGAGATTCCGGAGCGATGCGCGACCGGCTCCCAGACACCCGAGCAACACATGCGCTTCCTGCACGGCCGGATGATTGCCGGCCGCATGGGCAATTTCCGACTACCATCCTTTCGCGGCAAAGGCGCTGGCAGGCCTCGCAGCATCCACAGCATCCCGCCGCCATGGCAATCCTTACCCGCCGGTCGCCATGCGAGCGTCGGCCACCATTTCAAAGTTGATCGCACCCTCGGCCTCCGCCTTCGACTTCTCATCCCGCACACGCACCTTCAGGTGATATCGACCCACGGAAAGGGCCTTGGGCAGCGTGATGATCTGCACAACGAAGAAGTCATTGCGCCTGTTGCGCGAAACATCCACCGCGCTTTGCCAATCTTCCCGCCACACCGGGATGCCGTCGCTTTCACTGTAGATAATCAGTTGCTGTGACAGCTCCGTCACCCATTCATTCTTTGAATTGAGCTCACTGGTGAAACCGGCAATCTCGATGTACACGATGGCCTGCTGCTCCGAGTGCGCGAGGAACGAGTTTTTCTTGAACGGCGTGTAGTCGCCGAAGCCGCCCACGCGCGTGCAGAGAGCCAATGTACCCAGTTCAAGACGCGGCTCGTTCACGAGCAGTTCGCGAAGCGCTTCGATCTCCTGCTGCAACACCTCATCCGCATTGCGCGAGCCATCTAGCTTTTTCCCAAGTTCAATGAAAAACGATTGAAAATGCGCAAGCAACTCGCGTTCGCGGCTGGTCAAGCCGGGAATGGCATCCGGAACGAGCGCGCGATCCGGGCTCACCAGCGTGGTCGCGGCAATCAGCAGCAGTTCGCGCAGCGGCATATCTGCATACGACGCTTCGCGATACAACTCCTTCGACAGATCAACGAGCAAGCTGCGCAGATGATCTGCCTCGATGGCGGAGACGCTGCGCCCCCCATCATCCCCGATCTGCTCGTCATCAGCGTCGTCCGCGGCATCCGCTTCCTGAACCGGGTCCAGTGACTTCGCATCGGTCGCAAGCAGCTGCGGCTTTGATTCTTGTGAAGAGCGAAGCGATCCATGCGTGGCGCGCGTCCCCTGCTCGCTGCTCCGCTTCGGCGTCTGCCGGGGCGCGTTCCAAAGAATCTCCGGCCCGGAAGGAACCGCTTCCAATCGCTCGCGCTCCGCATGCTTTTCGCGCATGTCCAGAAAGGCATCGACATCTCGCTGCGTCAGCGCCGAGAGATCATTCGACGGCGGCGGCTCCTCCGCTGCCATTTCGACTTGGAGATCAACTTCGACATCATCGAAACCTGCCGATTTCGGCGGCCCCTGGCATGAGCCGATCAGCGCAAGCGTGCAGCCGCAAACCGCCAAAGCTCCAAGTCCCCCGCTCCGTGTGGTCCTGTTGTGAAGTCGTTCGCTCATACCTTGCCTCCTGCATCGAGCGCACGGCCGTCCTGACCGCGCCAAAGGAAATGCCAAGCCGCGCTCGTCGGCGGCAAAGCAATCAGCCCTTACGGATTGTATCGGCAATTTCGACCGCGAGGGCTTCAAGAGATCGAACCGGGTTACCCACGCCGCTCTTGTTGTGTTGATCCGTCCGCACCGCCCGGTCAAGCAGGTCGGCTGCGACCTCAGGCCGCATTCGTCGCGCCGCGCCGATGATGGCGTTCTGCGCATCGCCCCAGAGTTTGAGTCGCTTGGCGACGCTGAATTGATTTTCGCCCTGCCCTAGCAGCCGTCCCGCTGCGTGAATCTTGCGCATCAAGTCCATGATCGACCATGCAATCATCGTCTGCGTACCGGAATCAATCGGCCGAAACTCATCGAACTTCGCCATGGCAAGGCGCGGCTCGCCGCTTGCAATCGCGCCTTGAACGGCCCAGACCTTCTCTTCGCGCGAAAGACCCACCAACTCCCCGACCACCGATCGCTCAATCACGCCGCCCGTACCGACATACGCGGCAACCTTTCCAAGTTCAACATCCAGTCGCCCCAGCTCCGCACCGACTTGCGCGACAAGCAGCGCCGCCGCATCGGGCTTGATCTCACATTCATATTGCTTCTTGCATCGCTTCACCACCCACGCCGAAGCAGCTGCATCATCCAGTGCCGCCGCTTTGAAGATCATGCCCACCTTGGCGATCGCCTTGTCGATTTTGCCCGCCCGCCACGTCCTCGCCCGCATCAAGAGCGTCGCATGATCCACAGGATCAGCTGCGTATCGCTCCATCGCCTGCCGATGGCCGGGGCGCGAACCGGGAGCGCCCGCGTCATCATCGTCCTTCGATTCTTTCAGAAACTCGTCCGCGTTCTCAAGAATGACCAGCTTGTGCCGCTGAATCAGCCCGTAGCTGCGCAACTCATCCAGCACATCCGCCAGCGCAGCCGAGCCGCCGTCATAAGAGAACTCCTCAATCTCGCCGAAGGCATCGCGCAAGGCATCAGCGATCTGGCGTGTGTATTCACGCATAAGAAAGCCGTCCTCCGTCACAAGCACGACAATGCGCATCGTCGCCGGCTCGTACGCGAACCTTGCCGTGGACGCCTTTCTGGAGGAGGACTTCGCCATTGCGGGCATCATATCAGCCGCTGAATCCCGGCCGTGAGTATCGGTCGAACACGGTGAATCTGTCTGAAAACAGCGGTTTTTGTTCGCCCCTGGGCAGATTGCGCGCATGATGAGGTATGCTGCTGTCACGGTCGTTTCCGGCCATCGGGGGTGGCATTGCCTCTCTGCTCGGTCATCCCTCACGCACTGCCAAGGAATTCGTTGCAATGAAGAAGCATTACGTTCTCGCTGTCGCCGCAACCTTCGCCGCTCATGTGGGCACTGCACCTGGCGGCGAAATCGACCATGGTCTCGTTGACGTCATGGCGATCACCGAGCCAGCTGAGCATATTTCCTCTCTTGTCTATCTCTGGGATCAAGGCGACGTTGCCGCGCTCAAGCAGGCGCTCACCGAGGAGCGGGCGGACCACGCCCAGCGGAACCTTGAGGTGGTGCGCCACCTGCAGGAAACAGCAGCACTCACCCAGCCGCAGCTCATCGCAGAGCTTGAGCGACTTGCCGAGAACGGCTCGGTTTCGCGATACAAGGCGTTCTGGATCGCCAATGTCATCCGTGTCGATGCCCCGGCTGCGGTCCTTCGTGAACTAGCCGAGCATCCCAGCGTGATGAGCATCTATTACAACATGCCGATCGAGTCGATCGCGCCGGTTGATCCGGTTGATGTGGTGCGAGGCGCAGAAGGAGACAACCCGCAGGGCGCGGGGCCCCTGGCTGGCGCCGGTCCTGAACCGGGGCTCATTGCCATCCAGGCGCCTGAAGTCTGGGATATTGGCTTCACCGGTTCCGGCGTTCTGGTGGCAACGCTCGATACGGGCGTTGATGGCAATCATCCAGCGGTGGGGTCGCGCTGGCGCGGCCACGATCCTGCTTATCAAGGAAATCCCGGGTGGGCCTGGTTCGACCCCGTTACGAGCACCACCTCGCCACAGGAGTTCAGTTTCACTTCTCATGGCACACACACGATGGGAACAGTGCTCGGCGGCGCTCCGGGCGATCAGATCGGCGTGGCGCCCGGCGCGGAGTGGATTCACGCAGCAGTGATCGATCGGGACGGCATCGACAACACCATTGCGGACGCCATTGAAGCATTTCAGTGGCTCGCCGCGCCCACGGGAAATGCCGGCGACGGCTGGGCAGTGCCGCGCGTGGCGTCGAACTCGTGGGGAACAACGGCAGCCCATGGTCATCCCGCGTGTGATGAAACGTTTTGGTCATGGATCGACAACGGTGAAGCGGCAGGCACCGCACACTTCTTCGCTGCCGGGAACGAAGGCAGCAGCGGTCTGCGCAGGCCGGCAGATCGCGCTCTCGATGAGTATCGTTCCTCGGCCGTTGGCGCGGTGAATGCCAACAATCCGGAGTGGCCGATCGCCAGCTTCTCTGCTCTTGGCCCAACGCTCTGCACTGAAACAGGACAAGCCGCCACCAAGCCGGACATCGTTGCGCCCGGAGAAGATGTGCGCTCCTCCGTCTCAGGCGGTGGATACGGCGTCAAGGATGGCACCTCCATGGCTGTTCCACACGCCAACGGCGTAGCCGCCCTCATGCTTGAAGCATGCGATGCGCTCACGCCTGAGGACATCAAACAAATCCTGTACGACACCGCACATGACGTTGGCGCTGATGGCAAGGACAATACCTTCGGCTGGGGCATGATCGATGCCTACGCTGCGGTCAACGCTGCGTTGGTGCAGTGTTCGATCGGCCTCAAGCTCCCGGACGGCGTTCCGAACATGCTCAATCCCGGCGTATCCGTTTCATTCCCCGTCGAGATTGTCGAGATCAAGGAGAACGTGGTGCCTGGCAGCGCAGTGCTGATGTATCGCTACGAAGGCGAAGGGTTTCAGAGCTCGCCGCTGAGTTTCGTCGGCGGAACACTCTATGAAGCGACGTTGCCCCCGCCGTCCTGCGGCAATGTTGCTGAGTTCTATGTGCAGGTCGAGGGCGACGCAGGCACGGTGCGCAAGCTTCCCAGCCAGGCGCCCCAGAGCGTCTTTACCGCGCTTGTCGGCGAGTTCGTTACCGATGTGATGCATCAGTACGAGTTCACTGGCGGCTTGCCGAGCGGCTGGACCGCGTCCGGTTTGTGGCACCTTTCAAGCAGTTGCCCGGTCGCGGGCCAGTGCGCTTCCGGCGTGCAGTATGCCTATTACGGTCAAAGCACGACTTGCACTTACAACTCCGGCGTCAATCAAGGCGCGCTTGAATCGGCACCGATCACGTTCCCGGCGGCCGGTCCCGGTGAGTCCATTGCACTCAAGTTCTGCTACAACCTGGAGACGGAAAGCAGTTCAAGCTACGACATCGCGCGTTTTGCTGTCAACGGAACGGGCTTCGAGCAAGTTCTTGGGCAGTCGCCGCAATGGGTGGAGTATTCGGTCGATGCCACGCCCTGGGCCGGCCAGACACATACGTTGCGATGGCATTTCGACACTGTCGATGGCATTCTCAACAACTACCGCGGCTGGCAGGTTGATCAGGTTCGCATCGAGCTTACGGCGTTGCAGTGCGACGATCCCGCAGTGGTCGGCGACTTGACCGGTGACGGCAGCGTCGGCGTGGAAGACCTCCTGCAACTGCTCGCCGCATGGGGCGACTGCGCCACCCCACCCAACTGCCCCGCCGACCTCGATGGCGACAACGCCGTCGGCGTCGCAGACCTGCTCATCCTCCTTGCGAATTGGGGGTAAAGAGAGAAGAGTCCACAGGTCCACAAGTCCACAGGTCCACAAGTCCACAAGTCCACAGGTCCACAGGTCCACAGGTCCACAATCAACAGAGGGCTGTGGCGAGGCGGCCTTGGGCTCTTGGCTTTTGGCTCTTGGCTATTGGCTATTGGCTATTGGCTTTTGGATTTTGGCTTTTGGCTCTTCCCTTGTCCCTTCCTGCCTCAATGCCTGCTCGCAGCTGTGGACTTGTGGACCTGTGGACCTGTGGACCTGTTTAATCGCTCTCTGGCGTGAAGGTGGCGCCGCTTCGCACGTAGAAATTGACCATCTGGCCTTCGACCAGCGGGGTCCAGTCTTGTTCCGGGAGCGGCGTGACGATGAACGCCACGCCGAGGTCGACGATGAGTTCATTGGCGTCCTTGTTCACCGAACGAATTCGACCTGCGACGATACGCGGCGGGCCGATCACGGGCTCGATGAACCGCCCGCCACCCGTTGCCGGGCTCGTTGCGTGGATGCGCAGCGCCTCGGCGCGGATCACGCCCTTGATGCGCTTGCCGATGTATGGCTGGAGCGTGGCCGCCGGCACCAGAGGCACGAGAAACAAACGGTAATCCGAGTGCGGCACCGCCAACTCGATCCGCTCGTCGGTTGCGGAGAGAAGCGTGCCCTTCACGGTGGCGTCATTGCTGATTGCTGCATTCATGGGAAGGATGATAGAAGAAGCAGCGGCGCGGTGGGTTACCGACCGGCCGAACCCATCTCAAGAAAGTTCGCCAGCAGGCGCGGCCCTTCCAGCGTGAGAAAACTCTCCGGATGGAATTGGACCCCTTCGAGCGGCGCGGCCGCGCTCCCTTCACCGGTCCAGCGCAGCCCCATGACCTCATCATCACTGGTCCAGGCCGTCACGACGAACTCGCCATTGATTGTCGCGCGATCGACGATGAGCGAGTGATACCGGGTGGCAGTAAATGGATTCGAGAGTCCGCGGAAGACGCCCTTCTCGTCGTGGTAAATCTCCGACGTCTTGCCATGCATCAGGACACGGTGGCGATGGACAAGCATGCCATGACGATCCGCAATCGTTTGATGCCCAAGACACACGCCGAGGATGGGGATGCGACCTTTGAAGCGCTCGATCATCTCGCCACAAACGCCCGATTCCTTAGGTGTGCAGGGGCCCGGCGAGAGGATCAGGTGCGTCGGCTCCATCGCCTCGGCCTCATCAACCGTGATCTTGTCGTTGCGCGCCACGTGCAGTTCGACCTGCGGCGCAAGCGACCCGACGCCCTGCACGAGGTTGTACGTAAAGGAATCGTAGTTGTCGATGAGGAGGATCATTGCGGGCAGATCGTAAGTGTAGCGATCAGCCGGTGCCGAAAGCGCCGGGCTGTGCCGAGTAAACGAAGAGCGAGCTGGTGCTCACGCCTCGGTACCAGGTACTAGGTACTCCGTACTCGGTACTCGGTGCTCGGTGCGCGGTACTCGGTACTCGGTACTCGGTACTTGGTGCGCGGTACTCGGTACTCGGTACTCGGTACTCGGTACTCGGTACTCGGTACTCGGTACTCGGTACTCGATATTATCCATCTAACCATTCACTGTTTCAGTCATGGCATCTGCCCGAGCAGTCGTTTCATGCTTTCGTGGCAGGAATTGAAGCTCTGCTCATTGAAGGAGCCAGCGTTCGCCGGGCCGTCGCACGCTTCTGCGACGGGCAGCCAATTGAAGATGCCGATTCGGGTCCGGTCGTTGACATCGCGCAGTGAATTGATGGCATCGGCAAACGCGAGCTGCGCATCGGCGGAAATCCCCTGACTGTTCTGAGCAGCCCGTTCATAGATCGCCAAGTCCATTGCCACCCCTGCCCTCACCAACGCGCCCCAGCTGAGATAGGCCGCGACGATAACCGCGATCGTGATGACCGCGACGATGAGGCATCCGATGCGGAGCCATGTGCCAACGCTCGTCGAACGTGTTCGCTCACGAGTGACATCGCCATAAAGCCCGTCCTGCTCCGGTGTGAATATGGGATCATTCATGCCGCGAATCAGCATAACAGATGCGGAACATCTGAGAAAGACTTTTACCACTGAGAAGCCGCATCAGGGCACGGCTTGGCGAATCTGCTCCGCGTCGATCTTGACCATGCCCATCATCGCCTTCATGGCGCGGGCCGCTTTCTCTCGGTCGGGGTCAGAGAGCGTTTCAATGAGGATGCTCGGATTGATCTGCCAGTGGACGCCGAATCGGTCGATGAGCCAGCCGCAGGCAAGTGGTTTGCCGCCGTCTTGGAGGAGTGCGTTCCAATAGCGATCGACTTCATCCTGCGTGTCGCACTGCACGGAGAGCGAGAAGCCCATGCCGAACTCGAATTCCGGCCCGCCGTTGAGCGCGACAAACTCGCGGCCGGCCCCCCCGCCAAGTGTGAAGGCGACGGTCATGACGCTGCCGGGGGCGTGCGGGAAGTCCGGGCCGAGGTCGGGGTAGTGCGTGATCTGCGTGATGCGCGAGTCGGGGAAGATGGAGGTGTAGAGCCGCGCGGCTTGTTCGGCTTGGTCCTTGAATGTGAGGAAGGTGATGATGTTGGGCATCACTACACGATACATCGAGGCGCGCTTGGTGGCACGACTCGAAGGGCCGAGGCACTACTCTGGGGGCCTTCATTGCGGATGACGCGGCAATTTCGGCGGGGACTCGATGTTCCTCCGCGATCCCGCCCACACCCATATCATGACCGAGAAGGCCGTTCGAAGAGACTTTGATGTCATCACGCATCATGCTGACTCAAGCTCAACTCGGCGACGCTGGCGGGTTCATCGAAGCGCAGCGGGCGGTCCTCGCTGAGGCGATCGTGGCGCGGCAGTATGAGCAGCAGCCGGGGTTGCTGGAGCGATACGGCGAGCGCGGTCGGGCGAAGTGCGTTGAGGACACCGAGTACACGCTCTCGTTTCTCGCAACCGCGCTGGCGTACTCCAGCGGGCCGATCCTTTCGGAGTATGTGGCGTGGATGCGGCCGATGATGGTGGCGTTCGGCGTTGAGCGCGAGCATGTCGATGAGCATCTGGCCTGTGTGCGGGAGGTGCTGCGTGAGCGACTGCCGGAGGAGTTGACGGAGCAGGTGTGTTCGATCTTCGATGCGGCGGTGGAGGCGGCGGATGTGGTGGCGCTGGCTTCGCAGCCGCTGGTTGATGGCGATCTGGCGGTGGGATGGCTGGCGCAGCAGTATCTGGAAGCGCTGTTGCGCGCGGATCGTCATGAGGCGATGCGGATCGTTCTGAACGCGGAGAAGAACGGGGCGAGTGTGCGCGATGTTTATCTGAAGGTGTTTCAGCCGGTGCAGAAGGAGGTGGGACGCCTGTGGCAGAGCGGCGCGATCACCGTGGCGCAGGAGCATTACTGCACGGCTGCGACGCAGTTGATCATGGCGCAGTTGTATCCGCGGCTGTTCGCTCATGAGCGCACCGGCCGGCGTCTCGTTGCGGCGGCGGTTGAGGGCGATCTGCATGAGATGGGCCTGCGCATCGTGACGGATCTTTTTCAGGCGGAGGGTTGGGATACGGTGTATCTCGGCGCGAATGTGCCGGCGTCGGGTGTGGTGCGTTCAATTGTGGAGCACAAGCCGGATGTGGTGCTCATTTCGGTGACGATGGCGTATCACCTGCGGGCTGCGGAGCAGTTGATTGCGCGCATACGAGCGGAGGTGGGGGAGGAGACGAAGATCCTCATCGGCGGTTATCCGTGTAATGTGGACGGCGGGTTGTGGGAGCGTCTTGGGGCTGATGCTTGTGCTTGCGATGCAGTCGAGGCGATCGCTTCGGCTGCGGCGTTGATTGCGGATTCCTCGAAGCGAGCGCGCGTGGCAGAGCGAGTGCCTCGCGGCTTTGAGGAATCTCAGCCGGCGTATCCGGCGGCGAAAGGCGAGCGAGCCGTCTATGGCGAACTGTCTCGTCTCAACAATGAATTGATCACGGCTCATCGCGACCTTGCGCGCAAGAACGCGGAACTTGAGCGGCTCCAGGCGCAGCTGAAGGCGGCCGATCAGCGCAAGAATGAGTTCATCGCGACCCTTGCTCATGAGCTGCGCAATCCGCTCGTGCCCATCCGCACCGGAGTGCAGATGCTTCATCGCAGCAGTGATGACAAGGTGGTCGTTCCGGACGTGCTTGCCATGATGGAGCGGCAGACGCGCAACATCGTGCGCCTTGTGGACGAACTGCTCGACTTCTCGCGCATCGGCAGCGGGAAGATGACGCTGTTCAAGTCCACCGTGGAACTGGAGCCGGTGCTGCGAGACGCCGTCAGTGCGATGCAGTGGCAGATCGATGAAGCGAAGCATCGGCTGACGATCGACATTCCGGACGAGCCCATCTACCTTGAAGCCGATCCCACGCGGCTGGCGCAGATCGTGATTAACCTCCTCGCCAACGCTGCTCGGTACACCGAGCCGGGTGGGGCGATTTCACTGGGCGTGCGGCGAGTTGACAATCATGTGAGAATCGCAGTCTCCGACACCGGCGTTGGCATTCCCCGGGAGATGCTCGGCCGCATCTTCGGCATGTACGAGCAGGCGGACGAAGGGACGAAACGCAGTGGCAGCGGCCTGGGCATCGGCCTGACGCTGGTGAAGCGGCTTGTCGAGATGCACGATGGGACTGTTGAAGCGCGAAGCGAGGGGCCGGGCAAGGGCAGCGAGTTCGTGGTGACGCTGCCGGTGCTGGGGGCATCGCATACGGCAAAGCGCAAGCCGCAGGCGAGTGGTGCGCGTCAGCGTCGTTGATGGTCGAGCGCATCGTTGCTCGATGAATGCTCGCTAGTAACGCCGATACACGCCCGGCGGGGCATCCTCGTCCGGTGTCACGCCATGCACGGGTTCTGGTTCGACGGGGCGCGGCGGGCCTTGAGGCGCGGCGGCGGCGCGGATGGCGGCCGCTTCACCCTGCCGCGCATAGTCCATCGCTTCAGCGAGTAAGCGAGCCGCCTCCTGCGGTGCGTGGAAACCGTGCGAGTTCTCCGAGAAGACGAAATCAAGGCGGAACTGCGCCCGGCGGTGCAGCGCCAGCGCATCCGCCAACTGCTCATCAGTCGCACCGGCCTCGCGCGCTGCGACGATCGCATCCATCATGTCAGTAAGCGCTTCGGACGCCCGGCTGATGAGCGACACTGTACGATCCTGAATCGTGTGCGCCCTGCGAAGCAGTTCGTTCTCGGAGACGCGGTGGCACACCTGGCACGATGCAGCGACATCAAGTAGCGGGCTTCGCACGTGATGGTCCGAAATTTTGAGTGCTCCCACACGGCGGTACGGCATGTGGCAGTCCGCGCACGCCACGCCGGCGGCGGCATGTGTGCCCTGGCTCCACATCTCAAACTCAGGATGCTGCGCTTTGAGCACCTTCGCGCCAGTGATGCCATGCTCCCAGTCGTAGAAATCGAAGTCATCGTAATACGCTTCGATCTCTTCAAGAAGTATGCCATCGGACCATGGATAGGTGAGTTGGTTGTCCGGCTTCGTGAAGTAATATTCAACGTGACACTGCGCGCAGACGTAGGTTCGCATTTCCTGGCGCGTGGCGTCTCGATTGGGGTCGTAGTTTGCCACACCTTGATGCGCCTTGAGTTCGCGAATGCCGTTGAGAAAGCCGGGGCGCGTGACGCGCAGCGCCATTGATTGCGGGTCATGGCAATCGACACATGAGACAGGATGTTCGACGAGCATCTCGCCATGCGCATCGGTGAGGTTACGCGCTTCGTTCCACGTCATGTTGTTGACGATACGGAATCCCTCCATGATGTCGCCATCGCCGACGTGGCGATATGCAGGAATGATCGAGGAGTGGCAGTGCAGACATGCACCGGGCTGCGGCCGCTGAAGCACGCGCTCGGTATGGTCCTGATCCCAAAGCATGTGCGCATGGCCGCGCGCTTCGCGATAATCAAGGGAAAATGCATAGCCGGAGTACATGTTGCGCAGCCAGGGATGCTCATCGAGTTTCTGCGCAGGAATGGCATCGCTGCCACCGTAGCGCGTTTCCTCATAGTCCACAGTGCGCGTGTAGGAGTCGTACTGGTCCGGCCAGTTCATGCCCCACACCGCCGGGTCGATCACCTCTTCACTAACCTCGACGACGCGCACAAACGGCACGCGCTCCTCGGCCTTGCGCTGAATGATCGTCACCAGCAGCGCGGCAACGACGAACGTGGAGATCGCCACGATGATGATGGCGACGACATACAAGCCAATGGGCCTGCGACCGGTATCCGTTCTTGATTCGTTCTGCATGATGATCGGTTGATGGTCAATCGAGAAGGTGAAACACGGAGGGCCACGGAGAGCCACGGAGAAACTCGGAGATCGTTCAACTGGTCGGCTCTACTCCATGAATTCGTCGGGCTCTTCTCCGTGGCCCTCTGTGGCTTCCGTGGTAAACTCGCTATGAAGTGGAATCAGCGCGGCATGCCGTGGCCGACGCCTGCATGACATCTGACGCAGGAAATCTGGTCATCGCGATGAATCGGCTCGTGATGAACGACAAGTTCATGCACCAGATCGCCATGACATCGAATGCAGTTGTTCTCCAGCACGCGCGAGTTGCGCGGCTTGATCTGGATCGGCTCGTGAAAGTTGTCGAACGTGAAGCGATACGAGTGATTCCAGCCGTTGTCGATCTTCACGATCAGATTATGCGGGAAGTCCTTCGGCATGTGGCAGTCATTGCACGTGGCGACGTGGCCGTGGCTCGCCTGCATCCACGAGTCGTACTGCGGCCGCATGATGTGGCAGTTCACGCACGCCGTCGGATCATCGCTGAGGTAGGACGTGCCTTCGCCGTAATGGAACGTGAAGGTGCCCAGGCCGAGAAGAACACCGATCGCGCCGGTCAATGCCAACCCGAGCGCTGTCACGCGGCGTCTGATGATCCTCTTTCGCATCACGTGCATGAGAAGGGAATTCGCGTAACTTGTCCACCCGGCTCGCATCAGGACTTGACCCGATCTGCGGCAGCCATCCTATTCAATCGGCAGCGGATCTTTCGCCTCGCCGCGCGTCCAGGCGCGCACACGCGGCAGTAGCACGTCGGTGATCAGAATCTTCAAGCACGCAGCGATGGGAATGGCGAGCAACATGCCGTACACACCCATGATCGAACCGCCTGCAAGCACCGCCACGATGATGGTGACCGGATCAAGGTTCGTCGCCTTGCCTGCAATCATCGGCGTGAGCGCGTAACTCTCGATTGTCTGCACGATGACGAACACCAGCGTCGGCCAGAGGATGATCGCCCACCACGCCATGCGCTCGTCCGCAGGCAACTCGATCTGCTGCGCGAACAGCAATCCGACCGCCAGCGGCACGCCGATAATGCCGAGGAACGGCACCGCGCAGAACAGGCCGATGATAAACCCAAGCAGAATCGCATACGGCACGCCGATGATCCACCACCCGATCGCAAAGCCGACGCCCATGAGCAGCGAGACAATGATGCGGCCGCGCACAAAGCCGGCGATGACGCGATCCATCTTTGAGAGCAGCTCGAACGCGCGAGGCCGACTCGCCTCAGGAATCAACCCGCGCCCGAACTCCGCGATGGCTGGATAGGCGACGCTGAAGAAGAACAGGTAGAACGGAATCAGAAAGAGCAGAAAGCCAAAGGCAATCGCGCCGCCGAGAATGTTCAGAATCTGCCCCGCGCCTCCGGCAATGATCTGCCACCAACCACGCACGGGCGCGAGACTTGAATCACCGTTCGCAGCGACTGCGATTTCCTCCCGAATGAGTTGGCGGATTCGCTCGTCGTCATCAAGAGCGGCTCTCGGCTGTCGGCTGTCGGCTGTCGGCTCTGCGCTTTGGCTATCGCTGGTGAGGGGTGGCTGTGAGCCGGCATCGGCTTCACCTTGAGCGCCGGCTTCATCATCGACTTCCGGCTGTGGCGCGAGTTCATCCTTGCTAAAGAGGTCGCGATACAGCGCTTCGATGCTTTCGCGATGCTCCGCCGGGATGAACTCAATGATGCGCTCCGCCCGCTGCTCGAAGCGGCCGGAGCGAATGTCAGCGATGAGCCGCGTGCCTTGATTGACGACGGCAATGGTAACGATCGTGAGAATGAGCGCGAGGATAATGCCGCCGGTCGCCATCAAGCCGCCCACGACGATGGGCCGGCTCAATCGAGGATGAGCCGAGAGACGTGATACAACGGGCTCGATCAAGTAGGCAAGCAGCAGCGCGATGAGCAGCGGCACGGTGACGGCCCGCATGGCGTAGCCGAGCCAGACGAGCGCGATCACCGCAAGGATGAACAGCACATCGCGCACCGCCTGGAACTGCCAGATGTGCAGCGAGGCAATCGTGGAGCGCTCATCATGGGGCGGGCGAGGAGGATGCGTCTGCGCCATGGTGAAGAAGGTACCGGAAGTTGCGTGTCTTTACTACACCGCTCGCAGGACAGGAGGGCCAGCCCTCGCACACGGACCGCGGGCTTACGCCGCGCGGCTACTGGAGCGGCCGCCAGTGGCCTTGAATGTAACGGCGACTCACTTCCGTCACTTCAGCCAATCGTGAGATGCGCTCGATCCACCACCCGCGCGGCTTGACGGTCGGGTGCAGATTCTCTCCACCCACGCGGATCGTGCTCTTGCGAGTCGAGATCGAGAAGATGAAGCGGCGGTTCGCAGCATCCACAGCATCAGCATCAGGCGGCATCGCCACACGCTGCATCTCCCGGAGGACGTGATCAACATCGTCCGGCAGCAGGTGCTCGAGCGCATCGAAGCAGGTCACCAGGTCGGCTGCGCCCGCATCGAGCGGCACGTCGTGCATGGGTGCAATCAGGTCCGCTTCAGCGTTCGCAAAGTCGATGCCCACGCCTTCAATGCCCTCTTCCCGCAGCGACCTGATGAAGGCGTTGTTTCCGCATCCAAAATCAACGACGAACATGGGCTTCCATGCAAGCACGGTCTTCAACGCCGCCTTGCCATGGTTGCTGGCCCCGTAGCGCATTCCGCCGAGGAGCAGCAGTCGCCTGCCGGAGAGTTTGAGATACTTCTCGCGCTCGCGGTTCCGCCGTGCTTCAAGCGTTGGATCAGCCATGGATGGCATGGTACCAGCGGGAGCGGCGAAAGGGTCGCCCCAATCAGCCGGCGCCAAGTGTCTGACGAACGAGCGTGGCGCGGGCTTCGCGCATCTGGTCAGCGCTGAGTTCTCCGCCCGACTGAAGTTGCAGGTGCGCGGGTTGCACATGCAGGAACAACTGATTGATGTCCGCCAGGTTCACGTCCTTGATGCGATCGAGGAAGATGCCCAGCCGGGCGCGGCTGAGCAGTTTCATGGCTTCCTCAACGCCGAGCAAACGCGCGCTGCGGAGGGTTGCCACCGCGCGGAAGATGCGGTCATCAAGCAATGTCGAACTGCGCTCAGCGAGCACGCGCCGGGCCTGATGCTCATACTCGATGATCTGCGGCAGGATTCGTTCATGGAACTCATCAAGCAAGTCCTGCTCGCTCCGGCCAAGCGTGACCTGGTTGCTGATCTGGTAGAAGTCGCCTGCGGAATCAGTGCCCTCACCGTAGTAGCCGCGCACGGCGAGATGCAGATCCTTGGCAGCGCGGCGAACCCGTTCAATCTCTCCTGTAATCTTGAGCGCGGGCAGGTGCAGCATCACTGAGAAGCGGATGCCGGTGCCGACATTCGTCGGGCACGCCGTGAGATATCCCCAGCGCGGGCTGAAGGCATAACTGATGCTGCGCTCCACCGCATCATCAACCGCATTGATGCGCTCATACGCTTCGGCCAGAGCGAGCGCGGGCGTGATCGTCTGCATGCGCAGGTGATCTTCTTCATTAACCATGATCGAGAGCGACTCATCGCCGGAGATCGCCACCGCACGCCGATGGCTTGCTTCTGCGAGATTCTTCGAGATGAGGTGCCGTTCCATGAGCAGACGGCGATCACGGCAGGTCGAATCGTTGAGATCAACCCAGATCATGCCTTCTGCGATATCGGCCTTCGGATCGAGTAACACGCTTCGCGCGAGGCGAAGAATCTCCGCTGCCTGAGCGTCGCTCGCACGGTTCACAAACGGATAACCGGCAATGTTCCGGGCCAGACGCACGCGGCAACTCAATACAACATCGCTTTGCGGCCCCGACCCGCCATGCCACGATGTTTGTTTGCTCAGTTCCATGATCGATCAAGGCCGCGCCCCACCTCACTTGCGCGGTTTCTCTTGTTGACTCCTGACGTGGTCCGCTTCGTAGTCATCCGGCTGAAGTTCGTTGAGCATGTCGCGGAGTTTGGCGGCGCGTTCGTACTGCTCCGCCTCAATGGCCTCATCAAGTTGCCGAATCAGCCGCTGGCGCTGAAGTTGCAGATCCACAGACTTCCCGGAGCGCCTTGGGCATTTGCCCGTGTGATGGGTACCGGCATCCTGCGCACGTTCAATGAGGGGCGCGAGTTGGTCGGCGAAGGCGTCGTAACAAGCCGCGCAGCCGAGAATGCCGGTCTTGCGGAACCGTGCGTACGTCATGCCACACTCAGGGCATGTCTTGCGGCCGGACTGCGACCTCCCGGGGCCAGAAGGGCATGAGACGACGAACTGCGTCAGCAGTTGATTGATCGGCTGCGCGCCGGGCATGGCGATGCCGGATTCAACAGCATGTTCCTCACAGAGGTGCACCTCTTTCTTGACGCCGTTCTTGACGGTCACCTCATGAACGACAGCGGGCTTATTGCAGAAGTCGCAATTCATCTTCGCAGTAGGTTGAAGCGATCAATCGTATCCATAACGGAGCCGTTTCGCTACGAAGCATTAACAGAGAAACAGAGCAAAGGGGCGAAGGGGCAAAGGGGTAAGGTTTAGCGACACCCCTCCCAACCATTGAACCTTCGCCGCGTTGAACCCCTGGACGCTCGAACGCTAAACCGTTCGGGCCGTCTCCTCAGGAGGAAGCGCGCTGCGGATCGCCACGAGTTGAGCAAGCAGATCGGGAACCTTTTCGAGTGGCTGCACCGTACTTGCATCAGAAAGCGCCTTCGGCGGGTCTGGGTGGCACTCCATGAAGATAGCGTCCACGCCTGCCGCGACCGCTGCACGCGCAAGCAATGGGCACCGCTCCGGCCGGCCGCTGGTGACGCCATCACCGCCTCCGGGCAACTGTGCCGAATGGGTAACGTCAAAGCACACCGGCGGCCCGAGTTCCATGAGGTCGCCGACTCCGATGAAGTCGTTGACCAGTCGGTGGTAGCCAAAGAACGTGCCGCGCTCGGTGAGCATCATCTCGGAGCACCCCCCCTCCTGGAGCTTCCTGATGACATGCTTCATCTCGGAGGGAGCCGTGAACTGGCCCTTTTTGGCGTTCACCGGGCGCCCGGTGGCGGCACATGCCGCAAGGAGGTCAGTTTGCCGCACAAGAAACGCGGGCACTTGGAGAAGATCAACGACTTCGGCGGCGAACTGCGCCTGTGACGGTTCGTGAACATCGGTGGTCACCGGCACGCTGAAGCGGCTCTTGATACGGGCCAGTTCATCAAGGCCGCGCTGAACGCCCGGCCCTCTGGCGGAATGGATGCTGGAGCGGTTGGCCTTGTCAAAGCTCGCTTTGAAAATGAAGGGAAGACCCAACTCTGCGCAGGCGTCGCGCAGTGAGCCGGCGATCAGGTCGTTGGTCGCCTGTTCCTCAAGGACGCATGGGCCGCCGATCAAAACAAGCGGGTGGTTCCGGCCCACGGTGATCTGACCAATCGTGCAGGTGGATGTCATGTCGGCAACGATATCGCGCCGGCGAGGAACCGGCTGCTCCGATGCCGGCCCGCAGGCCAGTGCGCCGCGCCCCCGGCCCCCAGCCCCCCGCCCTGCCACAACCTCGCCAGTGCTGCACTGGTCGAAGTTCCCAAACCGGCCGGCGGGGGCTCGAGAACGGGTGCCTGCGGCCAATACGGAAAAAGGGCCGAACAAGCCCGCCCATGCGAGCCGATAGAATTCTCGCGACTTCCGCAACCTCCAAAGGGCCTTTGTTCGGATGTATTGATGGCGTTGCACATGCACGTTGCTCAAATCAACGAACGCCCAATGGTTCATTGAGACTTGACGCCCTCCAAACAAACTCCTTAAATCTGCGTGGACCCATGTCGAGAATGCCCAAAGAACCCGAAGCGTTCGGTGAACAGGTGGCGAAGATTCTCCACCGGCATTTCCCGGATAAGGAAGTCCACCTAGCCGGGCCGATGGACCTGATCCTCAACGGGAAACACCTGGGTCTTGAGAACCTGTACCGCATGGTGCAGTGCGATCCGGATCGCGGCGTGGATATCGTGGAGCATTACCTTGATCGGTTGATGGAATCCGATGCGGTGGGCTCGATGCCGCTGCCGCTCTCGGTGGCGAAGCCGCGCATCATGCCGCGCATCCAGCCGGAGGCGATTTTCGAACATCTTGATCGCGAACAGGTAGCGCATGTCCCGTTCGTCAATGGAACGGTGATTGTGTTCGTCATCGACATGCCGCACTCGACCGTGAGCATCACGACGGAGCAGGTGGTGCGTTGGGGCCTTCAACCGGAGGACCTGGAGCAGATCGCGCGTGAGAACCTCGCTCGATACACGCCGAACCTGACTGTGCAGCTGATTGATTCAACCGAGGGCGGCCGGGCGGCTATTGTCTCTGCGCAAGACGGTTATGACGCAGCGCGCATTCTGCTCGAATCGCTGCACGAACGTCTCGCGCCGGAACTTCATGGCGATTTCTACGTCGCAACACCCGCGCGCGACATGTTCCTCGCCTTGACCTGCGACCCGGAAGAGTTCGTGCAGCGGCTGCATAAGCGCGTTGAAGAAGACTATCGACGGCTCCCCTACCCGATCACCGAACACCTCTTTGTGGTGACGCGCGATGGCGTGGCAGGCACCGCGAAGGCGGCATAGTCGACGAAAGCTTCGTGTGTGACGCGCTCACAGTGGTCGCTCAGAGGGCAGCCGGCTGCATTCTTATCAATTCCTGACGAGCCCGACTCGGCCGCATACCCTCCCATGTTGTGATCTCCCTACGGAGCGTCTGCAAATCCTATGAGAACGGCAGCGATCTCGCCGTGCGCGATCTTGATCTTGAGGTGGCGCAGGGTGAGTTGCTTGTTCTGCTCGGCGAATCCGGATGCGGAAAGACAACAACGCTCAAAATGATCAACCGCCTGATCGAGCCAACCTCCGGCACGATCGAGGTGGGTGGTCAAGATGTGATGCAGCGCGATCCAATTGCGCTGCGGCGTTCGATCGGCTACGTCTTTCAGGGCGTCGGCCTGTTCCCGCACATGACCATCGCTGAGAACATCGCGATCGTGCCCCGTCTGCTCGGATGGTCTCAGGTAACGATCGATGCACGTGTTGATGAACTGCTTGATCTTGTCAAGCTCCCGCGTGAGGAGTATCGCGATCGAATGCCTGCTCAACTCTCCGGTGGGCAGCGACAGCGCATTGGAGTCGCGCGTGCTCTTGCAGCGAAGCCCGCCGTCATGTTGATGGATGAGCCCTTCGGGGCGCTTGATCCGCTGACGCGCGATGCGCTTCAGGATGAATATCGAAGCATCCACGAAGCGCTGGGGCTCACCTCCATCATGGTCACCCACGACATGACCGAGGCCCTGCTTCTGGCTGACCGCATTGCAGTGATGTCCGGCGGCAGCATCGCGCAGATCGGATCGCCTAACGAACTGCTCACCAAGCCGGCTGATGACTTCGTGCGCGAGCTGATCGGCACCCCGAAACGTCAGGCAGAACGGCTCGAAGCGCTGGCGATCGAAGTGGATGGAGGGATCCCGAAGTGAGTGCGAACTTCAGTGAACGCCTTGCCGAATTGCCCGGCAACTTGGCGAACCACCTCATGCTCACGGTGATCGCACTGCTTGCTGGGGTGCTCGTGAGCGTGCCCACGGCGATCTGGCTCGTGAAGAGACGCGGGCTTCGATATCCGATCCTCACCGGCGCGGGAGTGATCCAAACCATCCCCAGTCTTGCGCTTCTTGCGCTGATGGTGCCGATTCTTGATAAGACCGGTGGTCTGGGGCTGGGACTTGCCCCGTTTGGCTTCTACCCGGCGGTGATCGCGCTCACGCTGTACTCGCTCCTGCCGATTTTGCGCAATACCGTTACCGGCATCCTCAGCGTGGACGCTTCATTGACTGAAGCGGCGCGCGGCCTTGGGATGACGCCGCGCCAGATACTCTGCAAGGTCGAGATGCCGCTCGCTGCGCCGGTCATCATCGCGGGTATTCGCACGGCGGCGGTGTGGGTGGTCGGTATCGCGACCCTCTCGACGCCGGTCGGCCAGCGGTCGCTTGGCAATTACATCTTCACCGGCCTGCAAACCCGCAATTGGACCATGCTCATGTTCGGTGTGGTCCTTGCAGCACTCCTTGCCATCATCCTGGATACGCTGATTGGAGGTGTGCAGAAGTCGGTTGAGGATCGCCGCAAACGCCTGGGCGTGTTCGCCGCCGGCGGTCTTGCGTTCGTTTGCATCGGTGGATTGCTCTCGCCTCAGATTGCATCATGGATGCGTCCGAGCGCAGCCGCAGCGCCATCACAGTTCACCGCGGAGGGGGAAGTCGAGCAGGAACGCCGCGTCATTCGCATTGGCTCAAAGACATTCACTGAACAGTACATTCTTGCGGCACTCCTGGAAGACGTACTGCGCCGTGCCGGCTTCGAGACACAGCGCAAGGACAGTCTTGGCTCGATCGTCATCTTCAATGCGCTGGCGTCCAGCGAGATTGACGTTTACGTCGAGTACACCGGTACCGTGTGGGCGAACACAATGAAACGCGAGGATGTGCCTTCGCCATGGCGTGTGTACACGGAAATGAGCGCGGCTCTCGCGGAAACCCATGACATTCGCACGCTCGGCCGGCTCGGCTTTGAAAATGCCTATGCTCTGGCCATGCGTCGCGCACACGCAGAGGAGTTCAGCATGACGCGCATCAGCGATCTTGCGGAGCACGCGCCGAAACTGAGCATCGGTGGTGATTATGAATTCTTCGGCCGACCCGAATGGACGCAGATGCGCGATGTGTATGGCCTCAATTTCGGCCAGCGCACCAGTTACGACTCCACGCTCATGTACGAAGCCGCCGCGTTGGGAGAAGTCGATGTCATCTCGGCGTTCTCTACGGACGGCCGCATTGCTGCGTATGACCTGCTGGTGTTGGAGGATGATCGCCATGTTGTGCCGCCGTACGATGCGGTGATCCTGCTGGGGCCGAGTATCGCGGATCGCGAGGATGTCGCCGATGCGCTTGCGCCACTGCTGAACGCGATCACGCCGGACCTCATGCGCGAGGCGAACCTTCTTGTTGATCGCGATGAAGACCGTCGCACTGTCCGCGAGGCGGCGGGGTGGCTGCGCGACTCAATCGAGAGCCGGCGTGAGGCGGCGACAGAATAATGAGCGGCTCGATCGGCTCCGGCCTGCGCGTGTTCACTTCGTAGCGACGTAGTCGTTCGTGCTGAAGACATCATCAAGAATCGCGTGTTCGACGTAACCGCGTTGACCCGACTTGACGGGCAGCCGCACGATGAGGTGAACCTCCCCCGCTGCCGGCGTCGAGATCGTTACCCGCGGCTCAACGGTCGGCGTGTCGAGCCCCTGCTGATCACTGATGCGCTTCATGTGCTGCCGCACATCATCAAGATACGGCTGGCACTTCTGCCGGGCCGATTCGAGCAGCGCCTTCCGCGCGCTCCGCCAATCTTCATCGCGTTTGAACGGCACCGTAAAGACGTGCAGGACGTAGTCGTGCGTGTAACTCTCATTGATGACGGGCTCTGAGACGAAGAGCGCGTTGGGAATGACGGCAACTCGTCCGGTCCGGTGGTGCGTCATCTTGCCCGGCCCGACTTCCATGATGGTGGTGGCGAATAGGTTCTGGTCAATGACATCGCCGCGAAAGTCCTTGATCTGAATCCGGTCTCCGATGTTGAAAGACCTCGCGCCGCTTTTGAGGATCGAGCCGGTCACGCACAGGATCAACTCCTTTGTGGCCACCACGAAGGCGACGGCAATGGCCACAATCGACAGCGCCAGCGTTCGCAGTTCCGCGCCCCAGATGACGATCAATCCAAGCAACAGCAGGAGCAACAAGCCGTTGCGCGACTGCACCAGCCAGCGGCGGCGGAGATCTGAGGGCGGTATGGCCCGCCGAATGATGCGCGAAGTGATTCCCCGCGCAAGAAATGCCACTGCAATCAGAATGGCAGTGCTCAGCAGCATGCGCATGAGCGACTGCGGAACTGTGAAGTTCTCCGGCACAATGCCAAGCCAGTCAGGCATTTGCGCATCGTACAACACTGTCGTAGCGGAAGTGGAGCCGACCGCCGCAGATGTGCCGGCTGAAGCGTTATCATGGCGGGAGCATGGAGATGCCCTTCTACTTGCTTGCGTTGGATGAGCCGGCGGCGACCGCAATTTTGCTGGCGGTCTTTGGACTGCTCATGGCGTTCGCGGCGCTCTTCAGCCGCATGCTCGACCGACTCGGCGTGCCGGTTGTCCTTCTGTTTCTCTTGTTGGGGTTGATCGGTGGATCGGAGGGAGTGGGCGGCCTGCAGTTCGAGAGTTACGAGGCGGCGTTTCGCATCGGAACGGTGGCCCTGATTCTGATTCTCTTTGACGGCGGCCTCAATACGACGATGAGCTCCGTGAAGCGCAGCGCAACGCCCGCGGGCCTGCTGGCAACTGTTGGCGTGTTGGGCACAGCCGCGGTTCTTGCGCTGATCGCCCGGCTGGCAGGGTTGTCCTGGACTGAAGCGATCCTGATCGGCGCGATCGTTTCCTCAACCGATGCGGCGGCCGTGTTCGCGGTCCTCCGCGGCGGCTCACTCCGCGTCAAGGAGAATGTACGCAGTCTGCTGGAAGTCGAATCATGCGCCAACGACCCCATGGCGATCATTCTGACGTTCGCGGCCGTCGCTGCATTCGATACCACGCCGGCGCAGGCCGGGACCAGCCCATGGTGGCTCCTCGTCGATGTGCCGCTACAGTTGGGGATCGGCACGGCGGTTGGTATCGTCATGGCATATGCCGCGCGGTTCATACTGAACAAGTCGCAATTTACGACGACGGGGCTTTACCCTGTCATTACCCTTGCCACAGCATTTGTGATCTTCGGGCTGGCGACGGTGGTTCAGGGAAGCGGCTTCCTCGCTGTTTATGTCGCTGCTCTGGTGCTCGGCAACGGCCCCCTGCCATACAAGAACGGCCTGACGCGCGTGCATGACGCCATGGCGTGGGTGAGCCAGATCACGATGTTCTTGATGCTTGGACTGTTGGCCACGCCCAGTGGATTGTGGCAAGTCATCGGCCTGGGCACGATTGTCGCACTCGGTCTCGCGTTCTTCGCGCGGCCGGCCGTGGTGACCGCGTGTCTGCTGCCCTTTGGCTTCAAGATCCGCGAGATCGGCTATGTGTCATGGGTCGGAATTCGCGGCGCGGTGCCGATCATTCTCGGCACGGTTCCGGTCATGGCGAACATCCCCGGCGCGGAGCGCATCTTTCATGTCGTGTTCTTTATCGTGGTCATCAGCTCGCTCGTGCCGGGCGCCACCATCGTTCCGTTGACGAGGCGGTTGAAACTCGATGATCCCGAACCGCCGCCTCCAGCCGCCGGTCTGGAACTGCACTCGCTTCGGCCGATGGAGGGCGTGATACACGTGTACCGCATCGATCCGACGCTGGCGGTGTGTGGCATTCCTCTTTCAAAGATCAAGTTCCCCGAAGGCAGCGCCGCCATCATGGTGGCGCGAGGCAATGAAGTTGTGGCCGCCCGCGGGCACACTGTGCTCCAAAACGGGGATCATGTGTTCATCTTCTGCAAGGCGGGCGACGAGCCGCGCATCAACCTGCTCTTCGGTGAGAACGTCGATAGCGGCGAAGTCTGATAGTTCGCCGCGCTCTCGCACGGAGCTCCACTATCATTGATGCATGTCCACGAACGCTGAGCTTGCGCGCATCTTCGGCGAAATGTCCGCTGCGTTGGAACTGACCGGCGCCAACCCGTTTCGTGTCAATGCCCATGCTCGGGTGGCCCGCGTGCTCAAGGATCTTGCGATCGATGTTGCCACGCTCGCCGACGATGCGAAGAAACTCCAGGAGATCGATGGCATCGGTGAAGGCACGGCGAAGAAAATCGTTGAGTATGTCAAGACGGGTCGTGTGAAAGAGCATGATGAACTCATCGCGCAGGTGCCGGGCGGACTGTTTCAAGTGATGCAGATCCCGGGCCTTGGGCCGAAGACGGTGAAGACGATGTGGGAGAAGGCGGGCGTGGTTGATCTTGCTTCGCTCAAGCGCGCGCTTGATTCGGGTGAGTTGGCGAAGCTGCCACGGCTGGGTGAGAAGGCCTGTGAGAACATTCGCGCTGCGCTTGTGTTCATGGAATCTGCGGGTGAGCGCGTGCGCCTGGGCAAGGCGCTGCCGATTGCGGAACTGCTTGTGGCGGAACTCAGGAAGGTCAAGGGCGTCCGGCAGATCACCTTTGCCGGTTCATTGAGGCGCGGCCGCGAAACCATCGGCGACATTGATGTGCTCGCATCCACCAACGATCGAGAAGCCCTGGTGAACGCATTCACCGCGCTGCCCGAAGTGGCGCAGATCCTCGGAGCCGGCGAGACAAAGTGTTCCGTGCGCTTTCACATCGGCATTCAAGTCGATCTGCGCATCGTCGACGATGAAGCGTTCGGCGCTGCGCTGCTCTATTTCACCGGCTCGAAGGATCACAACATCGCGCTGCGCGAGCGGGCGATCAAGCGCGGCATGACCCTCAACGAATACGGCCTGTTTCCGCTGGGAAAAAAGAAGGAGCCGGCTCCTCAGAGGCGCGGCGTGAAGCCTGTTGCGGCAAAGACCGAAGAGCAGATTTACAAGGCCCTTGAGCTGGCTTACATCCCGCCGGAGATTCGCGAAGCGCGCGGCGAGGTCGAGGCGGCGGCAAAGAACGCCGTGCCGCGCTTGATCGAACTCTCGGATATCAAGGCGGAACTGCACACACATACGCATGAATCGGACGGCCGCATGACCATTGAAGAGCATGTGGAGCAGGCGAAGGCACGCGGTTTCCACACGCTCGCCATCACCGATCATTCCAAGTCGAGCGCGCAGGCGAACGGCCTCTCGCCCGAGCGATTGCTTGCGCATATCGAGCGTGTGCATAGAGTCGCAAGCGGCATCAAAGGCGTAACGCTCCTTGCCGGATCGGAGGTTGACATTCTCACGGACGGGCGGCTTGACTATGACGACGATCTGCTCGCGCAGCTTGATCTTGTGATCGCATCACCACATGCCTCGCTGCGGCAGGAACCGGCCAAGGCGACGAAGCGATTGCTGACGGCGATTCGGCATCCGCTCGTTCACGTGATCGGCCACCCGACCGGCCGTATGATCGGCAGGCGCGAAGGTCTTTCACCTGACATGAAGAAGATCATTGAGGCGGCGATCGAGCACGACGTCGCGCTGGAAATCAACTCGAACTCGGTGCGGCTCGACCTGCGCGATTCGCACGTTCGGCTGGCGGTCGAGATGGGCGCGAAGATCGCGATCAACACCGATGCGCACAACGTGAGCGATTACGACCAGCTGCGCTATGGGGTAGTGACCGGGCGGCGCGGCTGGCTGACGGCCGAGCAGTGCATCAACACCTGGCCGCAGGTGAGGTTGCATGGGTGGTTGAAGAAGAAGCGTTAGATTGGCGCTGACCCGATGTCATCCACCGTGAGGACGCGGTGGCTCGCTTGCGCGATCCGCATCATATACGATGCGCGGATGCCTCCCACACTCGGCATCATCGGCGGCGGGAACATGGGGTCGGCGATCGTGCGCGGAGCCATCGAGCGCGGCGTGCTTGCCGCTGATCATGTCCTCGTTGTCGAGATTGATCGAAGCCGACGCGAAACCATCGGCCGCCTCGGCTGCCATGTGACCGACGAGCTGTCTGCGATCGTGAACTGCGAACAGTTGCTCTTGGCCGTCAAACCGCAGGCGTTCGCGGATGTCGCCTCAGCCATGCCGCCGCTGCCACAGTCGAAGGTCGTCATCTCGATCATGGCTGGCAAATCAAGCGCATCGATCCGCCAACGACTCAGCGCGAATGCTCGAATCGTTCGCGCGATGCCGAACACCCCATGTCAGATCGGTGAGGGCATGACCGCGATTGCGCTGGGCGCCGGCGCATCGGAAGGCGATGAGCGGCTGGCGCAGTCTCTTTTCGCCTCGCTCGGCAAGTGCATCATGGTGGATGAGCATCTCATGGATGCGGTGACGGCTGTGAGCGGCTCGGGGCCCGCCTATGTGTTCCTTCTTGCAGAGGCGATGGAACAGGCAGCGATGAAGGTCGGCTTGTCGCTCTCTGATGCGCGCGTGCTGGCTTCGCAAACGGTTTTCGGCGCGGCCAAGCTCCTTGCGCAGTCCGAGCGGACCGCCGATGAGTTGCGGCAGGCGGTCACGAGTCCGGGCGGAACGACGGCCGCTGCGCTTGAGCTGATGTTCGAGCGCGAGTTGCCCGAAATCGTCAGTCAGGCAATCACCGCGGCGCGAGATCGTGGACGCGAGCTTGCGGAGTAGCGTTGAGCTTTGCTGTACGCGGCTCACGCCATCACTGCGGCGGCTGCAATCCCTCGGCAGCGGGTTCGCGCTGCTCCGTCTGAGTGGTCGAGACCCGCCGGGCGGACTGATCCTCAAGTCGTTCGGGCCGGCGGCTCGATTCCGTCTCGATCTCATCGTTGATGCCCTTGATGCCCCGCTTGAACTCGACGATCCCCTGGCCCAGCCATTTGCCGACCTCTGGGAGACGCCGGCCGAAGACAAGCAGGCCGATCACGAGCAGCACGATCCATTCCCACCCACCAGGCATAATAAAAGCAAGCTGCGGCGAAGCGGTGGCGAATGCTGTGGCGAATGTGGTCATCATCAGTTCCTGGAACAAGGAGAAAAAGCGAACACCATTCTAGCATGGCCACCGGTATGGCGGCATCAGCGATCCGCAAGGGTCATCATCCGCGTCACGGTCCAGCAACCACCGTCAGCAGCACGCAGGAGACGATTGCCAGGGCGAGGACGAGCACCACAATCGCAGCGCCATTCATGCGCATTTCGCCCGGAGCAAGCGATTGCGGCTCGCCGGTGGCGTGAGGCAGCGATGCGGCGCTGAAGATCGGCTCCTGTTTTGGCTGATCGCGCTGCATCTGCCGGCGCAACATCTCGCCTCCGATGAAAATGTGCAGGAACCCTGCAAGGCCCATCGCGAGGTACAGCAGCCAGGAGCCGACGCTCACACCCGGCGGGTAGATCCAAAACAACACGCCCGCACTCAGTTGAAGCGCGAACCCGAAGATGATCGCCCCAACTCGGCTCAAGCGTTTGGACCAGTCCACGCTTGGCCGTGCGCGACCACATGCCCAGCAGCGATCCGCACCATGATCGGCCATCACATTCTTGGCAGCGCAGACGCGACACTGCCACACATCATCCATGCCACCGAAGCTCGCCATTGACCGGATTCTACCAGCAAAGTGACGCCGCTTTTCATCGGCACTTCAATGGAAGTAGATTGTTCCAAAGTTCACAAAGTGCCTGCGGCTGCACGATGTTGTGCTTGTGAGAAACTTCACAATCAATTCCATGCAAGATGTGGCATTTTCTTCTTGTCGGCATTTCGCGTTGGAATAGACTTGCACATGAGGCATGCGTCATGCAGATGCGCGCGTAGGGGAAGAGCGCTTCATGCTCAAGACGCATCAGCAGACAAGGAGCAATGACATGGCTATCACCGTCGGACATCGCGAGCAAGTGCGCGACCAGGCGCCACGTGAGGAGTCGTATATACACTTTCTTGCGCGCGAATCGCAATGGGTGTTGCGCGCCATCATCGTCATCTGTATCGCTGCGGTGCTCCTGTTGATGTTCACCGTATTTTATCTGGCGTTCATCCCTGCGCTGGTGCTGCTTGCGGCATACTGCGCGCTGCTGATCGCCGACTACATCGAGTACAAGACGCATCAGCCGGGCGACCCCGGATGGGAAGATGAATTGCCGGTGCATGAGGCGGCAGCGCTTCGGCAAAAGCGCATGGAAGCAGCGCAGCCGGCCGAGGGTGAGGTGCCGCAGGAGGTCTCCGACGCGGTGAAGGCGCGGCTGACGAAGACCATCGTGGTCATCGTTGCGTCCGTCGCCATCGCAGCGGTCATGGTGGCCGGCTTCTTCCTTGGCCGCGACATCGTGGCGATCGGAGCGCTCATCCTCTTTGCGTATTGGCTCTTTATCGCAGCGCCGCTCTGGCTGGGTTGGCTGGAAGACGAGGCCGAAGACGAAGCGCACCGCGCAGAGGAGCAGTTGCAGGAGCGCCAGAGCGCTTAGCCAGACCACCTCTTGAATGCGCAGCGCTTACGTGCGCCTCACGACCATCGCCAGAGCAAACTGCGCGATCATCACAAGCACGATCGCAGGCCCGGCCGGTAGAGCGTCGAACTCGAAGGACACCACCAGACCTCCCACCACGCCGACGACCGCACTGACCCAGCTCGCAAGCAATGTTCCGGCGAGTGTGCGTGAGAACCGTGCTGCGATCGCGCCGGGGAGGATGAGCATCGCGCTGATGAGAATCACGCCGACAACCTTGATTCCCACCACCACCACGAGTGCAAGCAGCGTCATCAACAGATTGCGCATGGCGCGGCCGTTCACCCCTGCGGCCATTGCCGCCGTTTCATCAAACACAAACGCAAGCAGCGGCCGGTGCCACCACCAGAGGCAAACGAGGATCAGGGCTGCAATCGCCGCGCTCATCCACGCACCCAGCGAACCGGCGGTCGTCACCGAGCCGAAGAGAATCGAATCCCAGCCGGCCGGCGTCGGCGAATCCTGGAGCAACGCGCGATAGGAATCGGAGTGGCGCATCAGGTACAGCCGCAAACCGACCAGCATGAAGCCCAGCGCCATGGTGCCCACCAGCACGATGCCGATGGCAGTGTCTTCGCGCGTGCGACTACCCGACAGCCGCGCAATGAGCAGCGCCGAGCCAAGACAGAACGCGAAGATCACCGCTTCGCCGGCCAGCCCTGCAAGACCCAGCAGCACGACGACGCCGATCCCCCCGAACGCGGCATGCGAAATGCCCTGCCCGACGAATGCAAGGCGCTTGAGCACGACGATCGGTGAGAGCGCGGCTGAGGCCGTCGCCAGGAAGATCGCTGCGATGAACGCCTGGCGCGCAAAGGCGAACTCGCGCAGATAGTCCAGCGTCTGCATGGCAAGGATAAGCGGCATCTCGATCAATGCGCGTGCCCTCCATGTTCATCGCCGTCAGCATGTTGCGCATGTGCGAACGCTGCAATGTCGTGGTGGAAGACCTCTGCAAGGACGTGCGGCGTCAGGCCCTCCGGTGCATCATGATAGTGCAAGGTGCGCGAGAGCACGGCAATCTGATCGCAGCCCGCAGCGATCGCTCGCAGGTCATGGCTCACGATCAGAATGGTGATCCCGAGTTCGCTGTGGATCGTGCGCAGCAGCCGCGCGAACTGCTCCTGACCTTTCTGATCGATGCCCACCGTCGGTTCATCGAGCAAGAGCAGTTGCGGCTCACTGGCGAGGGCGCGTGCGATGAACACGCGCTGCTGCTGCCCGCCCGAGAGTTCACCGATCGGACGGTGCGCAAAGTCGTTCATGCCGACAAGCTCGATCATGTGATCGACCCGCTCGCGCGACTCGTGCGGAAGCGACCGCCATGGCCGGACTGCAAGCGAAGCATGCATGGCGACGACCTGCCTCACGCTCAGCGGCGCACGCCACTCCGCATCAAGTCGTTGCGGCAGGTAACCCACAAGTCGGCTACGGGTCGCATGACGTGGACTCTTGCCGAGAATCTCAACCGTCCCCTGACTGGGCGTGAGCAGGCCCAAGATGATCTTGAGCAATGTTGACTTGCCACCGCCATTGGGTCCGAGTATTCCCAGCCGCACGCCTCGCGGCACGGTGAACGCGATGTGCTCCAGCACGGCCTGGCCCGGCTGATAGGCGAACGAAACATTGCGCAGCGCGACGGCGGGAGATGGATCGGATTGTGGAGCCAATGAACGCGCAGTGTATCCAAGGCCGGTCCCGAATTGCCAACCGGCCGTCATTCTTTGAACCACGGGCTTCCGCCGCCAGCTATCTCTTGCCATTCACTTTTGCGCCAAGACGCTCCGGTTACATCATCATGCCACCGAGCGCGCTGGGAGGCAGCGGCAGGCCAAGTTCTGCAACAGCGTCAGACACCTCCTTCTCAGCCGCTTCGCGCGCCTTGGTCAAAGCAGCATTGCACGCTCCGACGATCAAATCCTGCGCCATCGCGCGATCGTCAGGGTTCGCCGCATCGACGAGGCCCTGCATCAGCGCATGGTCGATCTCGATCGCTGTGATGCGCATCTCACCACTGGCCCTGGCGCGCACTGCGCCGCCGCCCGTCTCGGCCTCGACGATCACCTCCCCCAGCCGCGCCTTCACCTGCTCCATGCGCTCCTTGATGCGAGGCAGATCTTTGAGAATGCCGGCCATACCGGCCATATTGCGGAGATTGTCAAACATAGGCGCTTACAGTCTAGGTCGTGCAATGAGCCGCGGATGAACACGGATGACATGTTCGCTCATTCGTGGCTTGCCTACTTCACATCCTCCACGCTGACGATGGTGGCATCGAAGACATCGATTGCGTGACGAACGATCGGAATAGTGCGGAGCTCGGACGACTGATCGCACTGCGGCCCCGGCTGCGCTCCATGAGCGGCGCCGTTGCCGTTGACTGCCCCTTCCGCGTCGATCTCAACGTTAAGTGTGCAACCGGTTGCGCGCTTGATGAGGTCAGCGACAAGTTCATTCTGGTCGCGAAGCATGCGCGCCAGCGGCTGACCGGATTCATCAATGCTCAGCCGCATGGTGCGGCCGTCGCACGATTCGTATATGAGGTGATCGACCCGTGCCTGCACGCTGGCCGATTCGTTTCCGATGATCTCCTGCACGCGCTGCCAAATCGCAGTGCCGTCGAGAGCGTCTTGTGTGGGCTTGGGTTCTGCGGGAGGCGCGTGGGTGGGATGCGCTTCGGCCGGTTGCCGGGGCGGCGCTTGGGTTGGTTGAGGTTCAGCGTGCGCAGCGGCAGTGGCTACCGCGCTACTTGCTTTTTTTTTTGAACTTGCCGTCGTCACGATTTCCGGCGCTTCGCCTGCAAGCATGGCCCGCACGTCCGCAAATCGCTCGGCCAGCGACAGCCGCACGATCGCAGCATCAAAAAGCGCGCGCCCCGCAGCCGAGTCCTTCGCACTGCGAGCCACCGCATCGCAGATGGCAATCCAATGGACAAGCCCGGCTGCATCGAAATGCTGCGCCTGCGCCTCCGCCGCCTTCGTCGCCTCGGCGGTCATCTCAAGCATTTCCACTTCCGGACCGCACGCGGCGAGAATCATCAGCGCGCGAAAGTGTTCCGTCAGCAGTTCAAGT
This sequence comes from uncultured Isosphaeraceae bacterium, assembly GCA_964523675.1. Taxonomy (GTDB): domain Bacteria; phylum Planctomycetota; class Phycisphaerae; order Phycisphaerales; family SM1A02; genus CAZFZT01. Next base: position 13,224 of record CAZFZT010000005.1, on the reverse strand, counting down.
CCCTGTTCGACGCTCGTGCCTCGGTTGATGAGTTCATCCCCCTTGAGCAGGGCAGCGCGCGGGTCGCCTGCGATGATGGCGTCCACCAGTTCGCTCACCAGCGCGTAATCCGGCAGGCCGATCATCTGCTCAAGCAGCTCTGCCGTCAGCTTCTTCTCCCCCGCTGCGAGCAGGCGATCGAGGACGCTCAGTGCATCGCGCATGGAACCATTGCCCAACCGCGCGACCTGCATCACCACTTCCTCCTCGGCTTCGATGTCCTCCTGCTCGAGGATCTCCTTCAGATGCGTGGCAATGCGCTGCGTCGAGATCGGACGGAAGTCAAAGCGCTGGCACCGGCTTTGTATGGTCGCAGGCACCTTGTGCGCTTCGGTCGTGCAAAGAATGAATTTCACATGCGATGGCGGCTCCTCCATCGTCTTGAGCAGCGCGTTGAAGGCCTCGCGCGTGAGCATGTGCACTTCGTCGATGATGTAGATCTTGTAGCGGCAGCGAGCGGGTGAAATGCCGGCATTGGCGATGAGATCGCGCGCGTTGTCGATGCCGCGATTGGAGGCGGCGTCGATTTCAATGACATCAAGGTCTTCACCGCGCAGAATGGCCCTGCCGATCGCATCCGCTTCCGCAAGATCAGGCGTGACATTGAGCGCCTTAGCGAAGATGCGGGCGGTCGAGGTCTTGCCCACGCCGCGCGTACCGCAGAAGAGGTAGGCATGCGCGGTGCGGCCGGCCTTGATGGCGTTTTGGAGCGTCCGCGCGATCGGCTCCTGGCCGATGAGTTCTGCAAAGTCGCGCGAGCGGTATCGGCGCGCCAGAACGGTGTATCCCGCGCCGCCCGCTGCTTCACCGGTCGGGATCAGCATGTCTGGCTCGGCGGGCTTTGACTTGGTGCGAGGCATGGATGAGGAGTTAGGAGTGGAGCTAGGAGTCAGGAGTCAGGAGTCACAGGAGTCAGGAGTCAGAATCCGGACGTCAGGCATCAGGAATCAGCGTTCGCGTTTCGACTTCTTTCCAATCGCAAGGCATCTGCATACTAACTCCTATCTTCTCCTAACTCCTAACTCCTATCTCCTACCACCTCCCCCGGTGGGGCGGAAGACGGCCAGGCGTCCACAGGCCCGGATGACGTCACTTATGGCTGCTGCGGTCAAGCCCTGACCAGGTTCGCGAGCCACCCGTCCAGCGGGCCCGGCCGTCTTCCACACCACCGGAACAGAGGCCGGTCCTGACGCGGAACCTCATCATAGCGGCACTGCGGCATATGGTACACTTCAGCAGGCGTGAATGAACTGAACTCACATCCTGAACCGGACGAGGAGGCGACTGAAACCGCCTCCGCCTCGCGTTCATCGTCGCTTTTGCGACGGACACTGCCGCCATCACTGCAGGCGGCCCAGGAGCGGCAACAGCATCGTCTGCTTCTCCGGGTCGTCCGTGTGCTCTTCCTGGTCATTCTGATTGCGCTGACCGTGGGCGCCTTCGCCAGTGAAGCGACCAGCCCAGAGGATTTCGACCCCGTAACCGCGGCGAGCGTCTTCATTGCCGCCCTTGCGGCCGGCGTTCTCGTCCTCACCGTCGATGCCCTGACGCCGAACAAGCGGCTGCTCACTGTCGTCGGCATCTATCTCGGCATCTGCGCCGGCCTGCTCGTGGCTTTGGCGATCGGGGCGATGATCAACGTCCTCGCGGAGGCCTGGGATCTCAATCGACCGGGCACGCGCGTCGCCATGTACGTGAACGTGGTCAAGATCGTCATCGGCGTGGTGATCGTCTATCTCACCGTCTCGATCGTGCTGACCACCAAAGACGACTTCCGACTCGTCATCCCATATGTCGAGTTCGCCAAACAGATACGCGGCATTCGTCCGCTGCTGATCGACACCTCCGTACTCATTGACGGCCGCATCGAGGGGCTTGCGAGCGCCGGATTCATCGACGCCCCGGTTATCGTGCCGCAGTTCGTGATCAATGAGCTTCAGACGCTTGCGGACTCAGGCGATAAACTCAAGCGCGCTCGTGGCCGGCGGGGCCTGACACTGCTGAGCAGATTGCAGGAGACACCGTTCCTCGACTTCTCCCTCGACAGCGCGGAAACGATCGCCGGCAGCGCGGGACATCACTCCGTCGATCATCTGCTTCTGAAGATGGCCAAGGAGCAGAACCTGCGCATCCTCACGACCGATTACAACCTGAACAAGGTTGCGCAGATTCAGGGTGTCACCGTCCTGAACATCAATGACATCGCAGCAGCGTGCAAGAGCCAGGCGATCCCCGGCGACACGCTTGCCGTCGAAATCGTCAAGGAAGGCGAAGGCCCCGGTCAGGGTGTCGGCTACATGCCCGACGGCACCATGGTCGTCGTCGAGAACGCACGCGCGATGATCGGCCAGGTCGTCAATGCGAGCGTTACGAACTCACTTCAGACCACAGCCGGCCGCATGATCTTCGCAAAGGCGCCGGAGCACCCCGCTCATCTGGATGGAGAGGTCGGCAGTGCAGAAGCCATTGCCCGTGCCGCCACGAACCAACCGCGCGTGACCGAGCGACCTTCCGGCAAGGTGGAACGCTATGAAACATCGCGCCGGAATCCGAGGCGATGAACATCTTCACAGTCTGATTCAAAACGGGTGGGGCGAGTCGCGTTCGCGCAACATCAGCCGCCCATCATGGCCTGCGTCATCTCTTGAATCAATGCCTGCTGGAGCTGCTCCGCAGTTGTGATCTCACCGCGCTCAACGCGCTGTCGCACTGCCGCGACGGCCTTGTTGTACGGCTCGCGCATCTGATCCATCATCGCCGCATCGGCGACACCTGCCGCTTCGATCATTTGCTTGACCGTCTCGAAATCCATCTGGTCCAGCATCGCCAGCAGCGTCTCTTTCCCGCCGATCTGAGCAAGGTTCTCCATCATGGAGGGGTCGAAGGGCATCTCCGGCATCTCCAGATCGATTGCCTCGAAGCCGTTCGCGTCGTCGGAAGACAGTTCCACATCCTGCCCCGAAAGGTGATTCACTGCGATCTGCAGCGACTCGCGATAGCCAAGCCCGCCTTGAATGCGCCCAGCTCCACGATCGACAGCAGCCAGGGCGGCTTCATACGCGGTCCGAGCTCGCTCTGACCGCTCGCGCTGAGCGGCGGCCGTCGCTTCGACCTGCGCCTGGTAACCCGCTCCATTCCCCAGCACCGGGCCAGCTGAAACAAGCGACGAGAGCAATGCTGCGTGGTCTGCAAGATCCCGAGCACGCGACCAGTGCGCTCGACCCAAGGACTCGTGGCATCGAGCTTCCGTCAACGGACCGGCTGCTGAATCACGCTCAGCATGTCGAGCGGCAGTCGATGCTTCGGAAACAGCGCGCTCGAACCGGGAAATCGCCTCTTCGTACCGCGGCTCTACCTCATTCGAAGCAGCTGCAGCCATGGCCGTCATCGATTCACCGATTCGTCGACGAAGCTCCTCGGACTTGCTGCGTAGGGAAGCGACTTGTTCCTGGTACACGCGATCGAACTCATCAAGTGCGCGAAGCGTCGCCTGGGCCGACTCCTGCGCGGATTTGGCATGTTCGATGGCGCGAACCGCTGCGTCCCGCCGCGGCTCCAAATCCTGCTCGAGTTCAATTTCAACCGATGCAATCTGCCGCTCAATCTGATCGGCTTCCCGGCGAAGCGCGGTGGCCTGCTCGAACGACGGGAACCCGTCTGCATGCCCCATATCCATCGCCTTGCGATACAGCGCATCGGCCTCTTCGCGCAGATCGGCGACTTCGTTGCGATCACGATCAATGGCTGCGCGGCGTTCATTGATCGGACCGCTGAGCTCGGAGATCGTTCGATTGAGTTGGCGAATCTCGTCCTCGGCTGCCGTTTGCTGCGCATGAATCGCCGCTCTGACCGGCTCGGTGGATGCCGCCGCCATCGCAGCCGCATTGGCTTCCAGCCGCAGCAGACCGGCCAGATCATCGCGCACCTGAAGCCGCCGCCTGCGCTGTTCCAGTTCGATCTCGCGGGCCTGACTGAGTTGCTGCAAGCCCATTTCGCGCAGAGAGTCGGCAAGGAGCATGCCGCGAGCGGCCTGTTGACCGGGTTCGCCTCCCGACACCGAGGAGAGTTCACTCACGACGCTGGCGAACTCGGCGTGGCGGAACTGTTCCATCGCGCCATCCAGCTTCGCTTGAACCTCCGTGCGCTGCTGCGCTGCCGAATCCTCGCAGCCGCTGAGCCCGGAGAATGAGCATGCGCATACGCCGCAAAGCGAGAGGGTCAGCCAGGTACGTTGGGTCTTCATCAGCATCGGTGTCTTCTAGGAAAAAGAACAGGAGTTGGGCGAGTTCGTCGAGCGGCCCAGTGTAGCAAAATCCATCCTGCAAGGCCGCTTCCTGGCTGTACGTTTGAAATGGTCGCGCGGCTGCCTCCGGCCGGGCTATCGAGGCAGACGGTCCGGCTCGGCATCCTCTTTCTCGCCGTCGGAGCCCAAAGTCGGTGGTTCGTAATCGATCGAATAGTCCGGCCGCGGCTGCATCATTGATTTGATCCAGCGGATCGTCTCTTGTTTCATCCGGTCGTTTCCACGAGAGAAGGCCGGCCGCCAGCCCCGGACCTCCGGATGCGGCACGCGGGCCACATCGCGCGGCAGGCCGTACTGCACCAGCAGCGACTGTTCCGGATCCTGGTAATCGATCAATTGATGTTCTGGATCAATCTCCAGCCGCTCAAGAATGAGCAAGTTCGTGTAGCGGACACGGTCTGAAGGATTTCGTGATCGGTGCAGATACAGCCGCCCAGCATCGTCACCGCCGTGGCATGCGCCGGTGGCGCAATTGCGCGTGATCCACCCATCGTGAACGCGGCGGAACAGGTTGAGGGAGTGCGGTTCGGTGATCACCTGCGCCTCACCATAGAGTTCGCGGGCCCGCAGCTTGAACATCAGCCGCAGGATCTCCAAAGGGTCGGCACGAAACAGCGCATTGCGCGCATCGCGGCTTGCAGGAATGGCCGGATTCGCCGAATGCGTCTCGATCATCTTGCGGATCGTTTCGTGGCCGATCGCAATACGCGGCGGCCGGCTGAAGTCAATCTCATAGACGCGCATGAGGTTGACTTCCTCGTGCGTGAGGATGCGGCCATATCTCGCCTCATCCTCTTTCTCGATCTGCGTCTCCTCTTCTTCCAGCTCGTTGGGAATTGCGTTCGCAGGGGAACGCTGCAATGCCAGCTGCGCTTCGACAAACCGAAGCAACTGCCGCGCTTCTGGAATGTCCTGATCCGATTGCTGAAGCAGTTCCTGTATCTCGACCTGCGCAAGTGCGTATCGCCTGTTGTCAATCAGCCAGCGACAGAGCATCAAGTGCTGTTCGCTCATGCCCGGCCGCAACGCGTTCTTGAACTGCCTGTATTGCTGATCGAACGTCGGTTTGAGAACCACGTGACTCACCGTTTCGCGGCGGAGCCGGGCGCGAACGCCTTCGATCTCCATGGTGACATGATCGAACTCATCAGCAATGATGATCCCCTCACGCATCTGTCCGTTGCGCAGGTACACCACGCCGCGCTGCTGCGGCTCGGGTGAGACGAGCCGCACGATCTGATGCACGCGCGACTTGGAGAAACTCTCGAGTTTGCCCCGCAGCGTGCGAACGACGATCACGTCATCATCTTCCAGTTCGACGTGACCCTGCACTTCCACATTTCGGTTGACGCGCAGGACCACGCGCTCCTTGGCGGCCGTCTCCGGCTCCTCCTGCGGCGAATCCGTCGCGGCCGCAGGAATGGATGGATCATCAGCACGCTCTTCGGGCGGAGGGGTCTTCCCAAGGGCGAGCGCGGTGAACGTCGCTGCAAGGATCAACGCGAGATTGACGCGATTATGGAACTTCATGAGAAGGGGTATTGTCGCAGCGGACACCGCAGCACGTCAACCCGGAAACTGGAGCGGAGGCCCGCTGATCTGCTTCACTTCCGCAGAACTCACCAGCGCAGTTGCACCACGCTCGGAACGCTGGACGCTCAATCAGGCCGAAACCGGCGAATTCGCGGGAGCCGGTGGCCTGGAGCCGTGCGAGCCCAAAGCCGGGCCGCCTTGACAAGGCCGTCTCGCCAATTGATCTGGGCGTCATGACTCTGCCTCCCACGTGGGTTTTGCTTCTGCTAACATGTGTCCGCCATGTCTGCTGAGCAACTCGAATCGAGGGTCGAGTTGTACACCGACGGCGCGTGTTCGGGGAACCCCGGGCCGGGCGGTTGGGCGTACATACTCAAACATACGAAATCCGGCAAGGAGCGCGAAGCGTCCGGCGGAGAGTCATCCACGACAAACAACCGCATGGAACTCATGTCGGTCATCCGTGGACTCGAAGCGCTCGATCGGCCGTGCGTCGTCGATCTCTACTCCGACAGCCAATACGTCGTCAACGGCCTCAAGGAATGGCTCGACGGCTGGAAGGCGCGCAACTGGCGCAATGCCAAGCGCGAGCCGGTCAAGAACCGCGAGTTGTGGGAACAGCTCGACGAGCTGCGCCAGAAGCACGACATCCGCTGCCACTGGATCAAGGGCCACAACGAACATCCGGAGAACGAGCGCTGTGACCGCCTCGCTGTCGCTGAAGCGGAGAGATTCAAAAAATCCTGAAAGAGAGACGCAGCCGGTCATGGCGTTGTCGTCATCAAGATGCGGCGGAAGCTCGCTCGCCGGCTCACCGCTTCGATTCCTCCACCAATCGCATCGCTTCCGCCGGTGCGAGCAACTGGTCGTGAGTCAGCGGCTGGGGCACTTCGTCGAGCGCCACCGCAATGTCGAGCGTGAACGGGCCGACGGCGGTTCGGCGGATCATCGCGCAGTACCCGCCGGTGCCGAGCGCGACGCCCAGATCGCGCGCCAGAGCGCGGACGTAGAAGCCCTTGTCGCAGTGCATTTCAAGTTCAGCGAGCGGCCACCTATACGCGGTCAATGCCATCTCATGCACGGTGACCGGCCGGGATGCGATCTCGGCCGGCTTGCCCTTGCGCGCAAGTTTGTAGGAGCGTTGCCCGCTGACTTTGACCGCGCTGAAGGCCGGCGGCGTCTGCTCAAATGTTCCGGTGAACCGCTCACGCAAAATCATGCGAATCGCGTCCTCACTTGGCGGATCGCTGACTTCGATCAGCGTGCGCTCGCCTTCGGCATCATCGGTGCTGGTGAAGGCGGAGAGATCGATGATGGTGCGATAGCGCTTGGTGGTGGCCATGAGTCGATCGATGAGTTTGGTGGCCGGACCAAGCGCGAGGACAAGGACGCCGGTGGCGAGCGGATCGAGCGTTCCTGCATGGCCGGTCTTGACGCCGCCTGCACGCCGGCGCACGATCTCGACCGCCCGCATGGAAGTGATGCCCGGCGGCTTATCGAGGACGAGGATGCCTTCCGGAGCCGCCGGCGGGACTGCGCGAGCCGGAGTTGCGGGAGATTCCTTTCCAGGCGACTTGTTCGGATCGCTCACGCCGATACACTATTCGATTCAGGGACAGGTGTCCGAGCGGCTGAAGGAGCGGCACTGGAAATGCCGTGTGCGGGGTTTCCTGCACCGTGGGTTCGAATCCCACCCTGTCCGCTCTCGATTTTGTACGCCAGTTCGGGGCGTAGCGCAGCTTGGTTAGCGCGCCTGACTGGGGGTCAGGAGGTCGGAGGTTCAAATCCTCTCGCCCCGACTTTGACGCAAGGGTCGCCTGACACGGCGGCCCTTGCCGTTTTTCTGCAGACCGCCTTCCCCAAGACGACCGTTCCCATGAAGAAAGCGACATCGAACAAGGTCCTCCCGATCCGATTCGCGGCGACCCTCTTTCGCCCGGCGCCCACCGCAAAGGGGAAGGTCGTTTCGGGATCATGGCTCTTTCTGACCTTACCAAAGCAAGCCAGTGCGAAGCTTCCCTCGCGCGGCCTGGTATCGGTTGAAGGCACGATCAACGGCGCGGCGATCCAAGCGACCCTCCAGCCGGACGGCAAAGGTGGCCATTGGCTGAAAGTGGATCGAAAGATGTTCGAGGCGGCCGGCGCCCAGGCCGGAGAACGCGTCACGCTGGAGATCGTGCCGCTGACTCCAGACGAAGAACCCGAACCGCGAGTGCCCGCTGATCTGCGAAAGGCGCTAGCGGCTGCGCCCGATAAGGCGAGAGAAGTGTGGGCGGACATCACGCCCATCGCGCGGCGAGATTGGATTCATTGGATCGTCTCCGCCAAGCAGGCCGAGACTCGCGTGCGGCGAATCAACAATGCCTGCGACATGCTCGCCAAAGGAAAGCGGCGCCCTTGCTGCTTCGATCGATCGGGGATGTATGGCGCGAATCTCAGCTGCCCCACCGCCCTCGTCGAGCGCACGAGCAAACGAAGCAGCGGCTCGGTATCCTCTTAATACTTTGCCGCACGCCGACCTCCCACACCTCACGCGAATTACCGACCTTGATGATCGCGCGATTCTCGATCTGTTCGCCGCAGCAGACGAAATCCGCCAAGCCGACGGGCGAGACGGCCGTGCCAACGTCCTCGGAAGCCACAGCGGCCGCATCGTGGCGATGCTCTTTTACGAGCCGAGCACGCGGACGCGGTTGTCGTTCGAATCGGCATCCTTGCGACTTGGCGCCGACGTGATCGGCTTCGCTGATCCGAAGATCGCCAGCGTCTCCAAGGGCGAATCGCTCATCGACACCATCCGCACGGTGCAACGGTACGCGGATGCGATTGTGATTCGACATCCCGCCGAGGGTGCGGCGATGCTTGCCTCGCAGGTCGCGGCCGTGCCCATCATCAACGCGGGCGACGGCGGGCATGAGCATCCCACGCAGACGCTCTTCGACCTCTACACGATTCACCAGCGCTTCCCCTCAATCGCCGGCCGCACCATCGGCATGACAGGCGATCTGCTCTACGGCCGGACTGTGCATTCCTTGGCGAAGGCGGCTGCGCATTTCGGCGCGAAGCTCGTCTTCATCGCGCCCGAACAACTGCAAGTGCCGCCGCACCTGCGCGAGCCGCTTGTACAGCAAACGAACGTACGAATCGTGAGCGAACTGGATGAAGTGATCGCGGACCTGGATGTGCTTTACGTGACGCGCGTGCAGACGGAGCGCATGGATGAGGCATTCAAGGCAAAGCTCGGCACGATGCCGCCCCTGAGCCGCTTGCGGCTTGGCAATGCAAAGTCAAACCTGCTCATTCTTCACCCCCTGCCGCGCGTCGATGAGATCGCGTACGACGTGGATGACGATGAGCGGGCGTGGTATTTCGAGCAGGTCGCCAATGGCGTGGTGATGCGCATGGCGATTCTGGATCGTGTGCTCTCACTCGCGCAGCCCCTGCCGCTGGGCGCGGTGGGTTCACCGTTGCGAATCGAACATCCGCCATGGAAGAGGACGACAGACCTGCCTCGCTGCGTAAGTCCGAAGTGCGTGACTAACACGGAGCACTCCATCGCGCAGCGGAGCGATGACGACACGCACTGCCTGTATTGCGATCGACCGCTCCCCGTTTAGCTGCGAAGCGCAGGAGAGCGCGCCGGCTGCGGCACGTCGGGCGTCAGACCCGGGGCGACGCTGCGCTTTGCCCCGGCTTGCCGGGCAGCTCAGGACGTTGTGTCGCGCTGGATGCGAATCTGTTCGATCGGAACGAGCTTGCCGGTGTCCATGCCGGGACATGGCGTGCGCTTCTTGGCCGTGACCCACGCGCGCTTGGATGAAAGGTTTTCGGGCCAGAAGGGCCAGGTGCGGCACTGCGTCGGCCTCGCTTCATAGAGCGAACACGTCGCCCGACCGGGAACGCTTTCACGATCGAGAAAAATGCAGTCATGACCGAACGCGCTCATCTTCTCAGTGAGCGACCACCGGCCATCGAGTTTCCGAGCAAAGCGGCGATAGAACTCGCCTTCCTCAAGCCCCAATTTGCGGGCCATCACGCGACCTTCTTCGGGGGTGAACCACACCGCGCCTGGAGGACCGGTGCAGCAATTGCCGCACTGCGTACAGGCGAACCGCAGCCCATCGGAATACCACTCATTGCTCATTTGCGCCATCGAGGCGAGATGATATTCACCCCGCTTTGGAGAGCCAATGTCCCTGAGGCATTGTCAGCAACGATTCAAGGGATTGGTCGCCAACGCACTCCGGCGTCATGCCCGGCAGCGGATATCGCGCGCAGAGCGCTTCGCCCAACGCATTGGGCGCGGCCATGACAAAGTAGAGCGGCACAGGAATCACGCTAGATGCGAACCGCAGCGCTCGCCGCAGATGCGCTTGCGTCGTCGCCATCATCAATTCCGCGCCGTCGAATCGAATGGGCAGGATACAAAACTGCCACGCCTGCCGCCGCGTGATGAGCGAACGAGCACCCTCATCAAACACTTCGATCGATGGATCGATCGTTCGAGTGAGTCTTGCGTACTGGGCCGCCCAGGCCAATTCAACCGCCTCGGAAGGGATGTTGAAGAGTTGTTCGCATAACCAGCCGAACGGCTTGTTCTGCTCCTGCTGGCGCTTGAGAATGATCTCGACCTGCTCCTCTGTAAGCACGCCTTGATCGATCAGGATGCGGCCGATTCGAAGTTCCATCGTCTGCTTGCCTCCTTCGCCTCCGAAGTAGCACAAGGCATATCGGCTGATGGCATGGGAACTTCGACGGCATCATGAACCGAGTGCAACTTCCGCGGCCCCCTGCCCGAACTGTGCCATCTGACGGGCGTCGGTGAACTGTGCCGGGTACACGTACGCCTCTGCGCTGTTTACCCATCTTCTCTCTCGCTCAAATGCCATCAAGGCGCCAATAAGAAGTTGAGATTTGCATTGCAAGACCATCTTTCGTACGGTATGATTTGAACGTCGTCGGCTGCGGCTTGCAGTACACATCAGGCATCTGCGGGCTCTGGGAGGGTTCGCGAATGCGACGCCGATGCATCGATTCCATGGTTGGGGCTGTGCGTGCCGGCCAGTTGCCGTACGCCACAATGATCGGACCTCGCCGCAAACGGCTGTGCGATGGTCCGCAAACCCGCCTACTTCCAAGTCCCCTCGTGCGTCATGTTGGGGGGGCTTGTTTTTTTGGGCGCACGAACGGAAGGCGGATTATTGCTTGAGCGATTCGGCGCACCGCTGCAGGATCTCATCCGGCTCCGCCATTCGCCCTTCCCCCACCGTGCGGCAGGCCTGCCACCCCGTTCCCGGAGTGATAATCTGGAATCCGTCCTCGCTCAATTGCGCAACGTTCCGCTTGGTGGATGGCTGATTGAGCATTACCTCGTTCATCGACGGCGCGAGCAGGATCGGCTGCTGACGCAGGTCAACCGCTGAAGCAATCAACGAAACGACATCATCAGTTCGGCCGTGCGCGAGTTTCGCCAGCATGTCCATCGTGCATGGCGCAATCAGCATCAAATCAGCGCTGCGCGCCAGCCGAATGTGCTGCGGATCGTGCGACTCGATGTGCGTCCACTGATTGTCATACACCGGCCGGCCTGAAAGCGCCTGGAACGTGAGCGGCGTTACAAATCGGGCCGCCGACTCGGTCATGGCGACGGTCACCTCCACCCCTTGCTGCGCCAGCGCGCTGACGACATGGCACACCTTATAGCACGCAATGCCGCCGGTGACTCCGATGATGATGCGCCGCCCCGTCAACTGCCCGCTCGAATGGTCTGAATCGCCCGCCACTCACCGCACCTTGGGCGGCTGATAACCGGTCTCGGAGAAGTCCGGCGCGATCTTCTCCTGAATGATCTCCTCGATCACCAGCTCCAGATCAGTTCGGCCCTTGCGATCGACCAGCGGCCGGGCGCCGTCCACGACGAGTTCCTTCAAACGCCGCTGAATCAGGGCAGTGAGCTTGAACCGGCCGCCGAGTTTCTTAACGATCTCTTCGCTCTTGAGTGCTTCAATCATGGGCCGGCCATTGTAAGCGCCCCCACCACCAAAGTCGAGACAACCAGAGTACACAGGCGGGGGCAAAGCGCCCAAGCGGCGCCCCGGGTCCAGCCGGCAACCACGCCCCATACCATCCACCTCGTGCCCCCGCTCCCCATCATCCTCATCCTCGGCCCCACCGCAGGCGGCAAGACGCGGCTGTCACTGGACTTGGCCAAGTCCCTTCCGGGGGGCGGCGAGTGCATCTCGGCCGATTCGATGCAGGTCTATCGCGGCATGGACATCGGCACCGCCAAACCGACCCCAGCCGAGCAGGCCGAGGCCCCGCATCACCTCCTCGATCTGCTCGACCCCTCGGAAGACGGCTTCAGCGTCGATACCTGGCTCGGCCTCGCCGAACGCGCCATTGAGTACATCCGCGGGCGAGGAAAGTGGCCGATCGTCGTCGGCGGCACCAACCTCTATATCCAGGCACTGTTGCACGGCATGTTTGATGGGCCGGAGCCAGATGCGCAGTTGCGATCGCGACTGAATGCGGCCGATCAGGATGAACTGCGCAGGCGACTTGAGGAGATTGACCCGGCAGCAGCGCAGCGCATTCATCGCAACGATCGCAAACGCACAATTCGCGCGATCGAAGTCTTTGAACAGACGGGCAAGCGCTTGAGCGATCTGCAGACGCAGTGGGAGGCAAGCAGGCCGCGTGAAGATGTCATCATCATTGGCTTGGATTATTCGGCTGAGGCGATCAATCCGCGAATCAATGCGCGCGTGAAGCAGATGATTGAAGAGGGCCTCGTGGAAGAAGTGAGAACGCTCCACGAATCAAACCGGCTCGGCAGGCAAGCCCGCGAAGCGCTGGGCTACAAGCAGATCATCGACCACCTTGATGGCCGCTGCTCTCTTGAAGATGCCATCGAGCAGATCAAGATCAAGACGCGGCAGTACGCCAAGCAGCAGCGCACGTGGCTCAAGCGCTTTCGGAGGCATCCGAATGCCACGTGGATCGACGCGGCGGGAGTCTCATCCGAAGACATCGCCGATCAGGCCACTCAGCATATTCTCGCCGTAATCGGCGCAACAGCCGAGTCTTGAACGATGTCTTGCATTTGCACTGCGCAGTTTCAAGACGCTGCATTTAGAGAGCAATCAGCGATCGACATGCCGCACTCGGGGCACTTGCCGTCTTTGTGACCTTGCAAGTCGAAACCGCACTCGACGCACAACCCGCGCCGCCGCCTCATTCTCGCGCGGTAGCGCTTATAGCCGATCAGCGTCCACACATCGCGCACGAAGAACATCCAGCCGAAGAGGATGAGAAGCAGGATCACGTTGTATGTCAGCCCCGCCCAACTG
>CAZFZT010000004.1:0-89985 GCA_964523675.1 uncultured Isosphaeraceae bacterium | reverse complement strand
TACAAACTTACAGTCGCCTATGACGGAACCGGTTTCTTCGGCTGGCAGAAGCAGCATCCGCCTGATGGTGAGCCGCTGCGCACAGCGCAAGGCGTCCTCGAGGAAGTCGTGCGCGAGGTCGTTCGGGAGCCGATCACCATTCTCGGCGCTTCTCGAACGGATTCCGGCGTTCACGCGATTGGCCAGGTGGCAGCATTCACCAGCGAGCAGGAGATTCCGCTAGACCGGTTGCCGCGCGCCATCAACAGCCGGCTGCCGGATGACATCCAGGTTCGCCGCGCTGCGATCGTTCCCGATGACTTCGATCCGATCTCTCACTGCACATCAAAGGGTTATCGCTACCGGCTTGCATACGGCTGCGCCAGCGGATTGCGGCCGCTCTTCAGCCGTCACTTTGTCGCATGGACCGCCTACACGCTTGATCCCGATGCCATGCAGGAGGCGGCGCAGCGAATTGTGGGAACGCACGATTTCGCGAGCTTCACTCGCCTCCACCACGGCCGCGAGTCCACCGTTCGGACAGTGCATTCATGCCAGGTTACAGTCATGCGCAAGCGCCGCTTGAGAATCGACATTGCGGGCGATGGCTTCCTTTACAACATGATTCGCATTATCGCCGGTACGCTGGTGGAGGTGGGACGCGGCAAGTATGCGCCCAAGCACATCAGCGAGATCATCGCAGAGAAGGACCGCGCTGCCGCAGGTCCGACGATGCCGCCGGAGGGACTCTGTTTGATGTGGGTGCGCTACCGGGAGGAAAAGCCGAAATGAATCGCTGGCGTTGTCGCAGCATATTCTCGCGCTCCGCGTTGACCGGGTCAGCTCAGTTTCGTTGAGTAAAAAGGGGATCGACGAGTGCTGAGAGTGTTACCGCGCGCCCCAGTTGGCCAGCAGTGTCAGGAGGTCGGCAACATCCACCGCGCCGTCAAGTGTCAGGTCACTCGTGCACGGTGCGTATGGAGACGGACATGGACCCCAATGGTTCAGAAGGATGAGCAGGTCAGCCGCGCCGATAACGCCGTCACAATCAAGATCGCCAGGCGCAGCATCGGCCCCGATTGCCGTTATGAAGTGCAATCGCTCGCCACCCGGCTCATTCATCAGGAGCGGTGGGGCGGTACAACCCGCCTGCGCAACAGTTGCGAACGCATGGATTCCAACGGCCACGCTTTCGATCTGGACATCGGTGAATCCATGCCCATCGTATGAAGCGGTGAGGCCGTGTACCTCGGTGAAGGCATTGATGACAGCCACCAGTTCGGCAGCGGTGGTGCCGCCGGCAAAGGTCATTTGAATCGCTGAGTAAGACGCGGAGGAAAAATACATCGTCGCCGTTTCCTCCATCGGCATCAGGATCAACGGCATGGTGTCGATGTACAGAGCGGCCGGCTCTCCGCACGGCTCGTGATCGGCAGCGGCGGTGGGCACACAGAATAACGTCGCTGCAAATGCAATTGTGGCGCTGCGCATGCAACGCAAATCGGCGATCAAACGATCGCAGCATGAATCCGACGCACCCTGTTCCTGCGGGGCGGAACGCACGCGTTCCGCGCTGCACATGGACCCGTGCCGGTCTAGGTCTTGAGAACACGTGCTTTCTGGAACTGGCCACCAAGCACGGCGCGTGCATCGGCCTTCATCCAATCCTCCAGGATGGCTGCATACACGCAGCGGAAATCTGCGTTGTATTTCAAATCGCCTTGGTCGAGATCCGTCAGCGAGGGATGGTTGCCAAGGACGCCCGGCCGGACCATCTCTCCCATGAGAAACATCGGGGCAGCCGCGCCATGATCGGTCCCGTTTGAGGCGTTCTGAGACACACGGCGGCCGAACTCGGAGAACACCAGGGTCAGCACGCGCCCTGCGTTGCCCTGCGCTTTGAGGTCTTTCTGAAAGGCGTTGAGCGATCCGCCAAGTTGTGCGAGGAGATTCGCGTGCTGCCCCGGCTGATTGGCGTGGGTGTCGAAGCCGCCAAGCGAAACGTAATAAACGCGCGTCTTCATCCCCGCGCGAATCATTGCTCCGACGATCCGCAGTTGCCGCGAGAGATTGCCGCCGGGATAATTGACGAGCGGTCGCTGCGCGACAGCAGCGCGAATGCGCTCAGACGACATCTGCGCATCCAGGGCGGTTCGTGTGAGGAAGTTGAGTTGCGTGTCTGCCTGATGGTTTGCCGGATCGGTGCGGTTGATCTTCTCATACGGTTCCTTCATCGCCGGATGCAGTTCCTCGCCTGCCCATTTGAAAAGGTCAGCCGACTCGAAGCTAACCGGCTTCTGAAGTTTGCCGATCATCGCAAGTGGGGCCGATCGACCAATGGCAACGCCGGCGTCTGGCTCGGGCGTTCCGTTGCATGTGTTGTCAAAGTAGCGTCCCAGCCAGCCGTTCCCGGTCGCGCTGGTATTGGCGGTATGCCAGATATCCATTGCCGTGAAGTGTGAGCGATTGGGATTTGGGTAGCCCACACCTTGGATAATGGACGCCAGGCCGTCATCGATCAGTTCTTTGAATTGTGCGAAACGCGGATGGAGGCCGAGGCCGGCGCGGTCATCGAGCAGGAGAGCACCGGCATCGCCGCGACCCGGCTCAGGCACAGCGATGGTTCGTCGCGCGCGGTAATACTCACTTGCGCCAAAGGGAATGACGGTGTTCAGTCCATCATTGCCCCCACCGAGTTGCACCACGACCAGAATGCGATCATCAGGAACGCCCGGCTGTGACGACACACTCGACCCGATTGGCAGCATCATCGCGCGTGCGGACCGCTCGATGAACAGCGGCGTCGTGAAGGCAAGAGAAGCGAGCGTCAACCCCTGTTGAATGAACAGCCGGCGCGAAAAGGGGACATCGCCACCCGTGCTGCTGACGCGGTGAGCGTCGAAGTTGCCGTGGCCGTCACAGGTGCAGTTGTTCATGGGGAAGGAGTTGGGGGTTAGGAAGTAGGAGTTAGGAGTTGGGAGTTGGGTGTTAGGTGTTGGGTGCTAGGTGTTGGGGGTTGGCTGTATGCGTCAGGTTAGCGGTTGCGGTGCTACCAGAACCCCTGACTCCTGCCTCCTAACTCCTACTTCCTAACTCCTAACCCCTAACCCCTAACTCCTCTCCTTTCAGCACAACTGGTACTCGGGCATCGCAGCGATCAGCGACAGCACCGCGATGAACGTGTTGTTGTCCAATCGATGTTCTGATCCATTTCGTCTGATGAAATCCACTAATATTGCCACGCGGTCTTCGCTGGGGGCTCGGCCGAGATTGAAATGCAGGAGATAGCGCGCAGCCGCTTCGATGTCAATGCTTCCATTCGGACTTCGCTGATCCTCGATCAAGTGCGAGGCGTCGTACATGGAGCCATCCGCCTGCCACGGTTGTGAGTTTGGCTGACGACCCGTAAGCAGATAAATGACGATGTTCTGCCGTACGAACAGCGTGGAGGTATTGATCCACGATCGTCCGCCGTCCCACCCCTTCACGGAAGGTGGATAGAACAGGTTTTGGCCCATCTGGCTGGCTGCTTCGAGGAGTGCCGACAGATTTCTGGCCGGCGTGCGCAGGGATCGGATCGCCTGCACAATCAACTGGACGGGGCTCTTGATGAGTGAAGCGATATTCGACTCATCGTAGAAATGCTGCGACTTGAACATCGTGCGCAGCACCGGTTTGAGGTTGTATCGAGAATCACGGAGCAGCCGCGCCAGCGCCAGGATAAACGCCTGGCCCTCATCACTCGGTTGGCCTGGCCCGTCGCTGACGAAGAAGTGATAGAGCTTGTAACAAATGAATTCACTGGCGATGCGTCGGGAGAGGATGAGACGGACGAAATCATCGCCATCGAACTGGCCGGACCGACCGAGAACATCCTTGACGCCATGGTCGTGCAGGTCATCGCGGAAAACAAACTCATCATCATCGAACGTGTAGCCGGTCAGAGCGCGTGCGCCTTCTTTGATGTCGTGCTCGGTATAAGCATTGCCTTCGCCGAGCGTGAACAGTTCCATAAGTTCACGCGCGAGGTTTTCGTTGGGGGCGCGGCTTCTGTTCTGATTATTGTTGAGGTACCGCAGCATTGCCGGATCACGGATAATGCCGAAGACAAGGTCCGCGAAGTTACCGTTCGCATGGCGGCGAAAGAGCATGTTCTGCATGAACAGGTGGTGTGAGTCTTCGGTGCCGCGATAGCTCGTGGCGAAGTGTCCATGCCAGAACAGCGTGAGTTTCTCTTCAAGCGGGCGAGGTGTCTCGATCATGCGGCGGAGCCACCAGCGCTGGATGGCAGCCATCTGCCTGCGATCCTCCTGTTGCCGGCGCTGGATCTCCATTCGATAGCGCTCGAGAAGCACTTCATCGCCTCTCTCCCGCGCCAGCCGTACCTCACGTCGTTCCGCTTCGTTGATCGGGCGAACGATGTCCTTGTCGAACGCATCCGCGCTAATCGATTCCGCGTCAATGTTCTCGTAGTCGATGAGGTAGTCAACCGCGTCATCAAGGCCGAGCTGCGCCAGCGCTTGCACCTGAGCCGGCGTGCCGCCGAAGCCAGCTCGACTCAAAAGGTGATGCGCCTTCCAATAGTCGAAATCGGCCGCTCGCAGCGCTCGTGTGGGATTCGCAGCCATAGCAATCGCCTACTCTCTTGCAGTATAAGACGCAACAGGCAAATCGAGCCGTCAAAATGGATTCGCAGCACGTGAAATCGACGATGCACGCCGAGGAACGTCGGAGGTGCGGCAGAGGGTGAACCTTATGGCGACGGACTACCGCACAAGAGCCCCGATCAAGACGATCGAACCGCCATGTGCATCTGCGGCGTTTGGCTTCTTCTTCAGAAGAGGCGCGAAATCCGGGAAGGGTTTCCAGGCGGGACGGACTGGCGGCCCCGTGTGGAACGGCGCACTTCCCGAGTTTCGACACCTCTCTTCATAAAGACACATCGGGCTCCTGGTCCATTCGCTTGAACCCAGCCGAATGTTTCCAAGTGCCAACTTATCGGCCGGCTGACGGATCGAGCTTGAAGCTCAATCTCGGAGCAAGCTGATGGATTCAACGGTCAAGCCCGGTCCGAATGCCAGAAGCAGCACAGGGGGCTCAAGCAGGGCGGAGCGGTTGAGCTCATCGAGGACAAAGAGGATCGTCGCAGATGAAACGTTGCCCACTCTTTGCAGAACGTGCCATGATGCTTCGAGGCCGCACGCCCCCTCCAGCCGAAGGGCATCATTCGCTGCTTCGAGGATGCCCGGGCCACCCGGATGAATTGCGAACGTTCGTGGCTGCTGCGGTATCGCGTTGTTCACGAACGGCGGCAACGCCTCGCGCAGGGCATTGGGCACCGCCTTGTCGATGGTCATCGCGAACCCCGCATCGGTGACGCGCCACGTCATCCAGTCTCGTCCTTCCGGAAGAATGCGTGAGTGTCCCACCGTCAGTCGGCCGAGCGCTGCCTCATCTGCAGCTTCAAGCGCTTGTTTGAAAGAACCCTCTCCGACTACGACCGCAGCAGCCGCTCCATCACCAAAGAGCGCGGCAGCCACGAGATCATTGACATTCGGCTTCGGCGGAACGTGCAGTGAACACAGTTCACAGCAGACCACCAATGCGACGGCATTGCGATCCACACTGCATGCGCCAACCGCTGCGCGGAGGCCGCTGATCGCGCCGAAGCATCCCATGAAACCGATGGTGCAGCGGCGGCCGCTGTGCGAGAGCCCAAGGCGCCGGATGAGCGCGGCATCTAGGCCGGGTGCCGCAAAGCCCGTGCATGACACAACGATGAGATCAGTCACTGAGGACGGATCGATGTTCGATCCGGCCAGCGCGCGGCGTGCAGCTTCCTCAGCGACCGTGGGCGCATGTTGCTCATAAAGACGCATACGGGCTGAGGTTGAGTGGTGAACGATCTGCTCAAGTGGAAGAACTCCATGCCGCTGATTGATTCCAGTGCCCGCGATGATGCGCCGCCATCGATCTCGCTGGGCACCCTCCAACTGCCAGAGGTTTGCGAGCTCGGATGCGACCTCCGCCTGAGCGCGCGACAGTCCTGGCACTGCACAGCCGACGCTGAGCAGACGGGGTGCGGTCGATTGGGTGCTGCTGAGCGCAGAAGACCTGGCTGCGGCGGGCCTTCGGCGAAGGCCACTTTGAGTTTGTTCTTGCATCGCGCTGTTCATGTCGCCATCACCCTTCGCGCCACGCGCTCAAGAGTGCTGCGACTGAGAAGCCGGTGTGCTGTGGCGATGGCCCACGGTCGCTCAATCGCCCACGCAATGCAGGCACATCGGCGCTGCGCTTTGCCGATTCGGCGTTGCCAGAGCGCGGCATAGCGGGTCGCAAGCTTCGCGTTCCATTGGCCCGGTCGCTCGTCGGTTACGACTTCAGCGAGTATCGCAGCGCTGCAAAGCGCCCAGTACATGCCTTCGCCGGTGAACGGTTCGATGAAGCCCGCGGCATCGCCGAGCAAGGCGTAACCATCGCCTGCCACGCGCTCTGGCCGCCACGGCATCGGACCGGCAGCAACGAAGTTGCGCATATCGAGCCGGTTGATGCAGTGCATGTTCAATCCGCGCAAGCGGTCGAACTGTTGAGCAATGTCTCGGCAAAAGGAGACGGGATCGCGCGGGCGTTCACCAGAGACGCCGATGAGCCCCGCAATGTGGACCGTCTCCGAATCGCGCGAAACGGCGCCAAGGTAGCCGGCGTCCGAAAGAAACATGTTGATCGCGCGGTGATCGGTCAGTGCTCCGCGGTACTCGAACGCAAAGCCGAACTTGCGACGGGTGCGAACGGGTGGTCCGCCGAATGTCCGCGCAACGCTGCTCCCTAGGCCGTCCGCACCGAGAATGAGAGGGGCGGTCGCAGTGAAGCTTCGGGATGGATCGCACGGATGGATGACAACGTCGCACTTGGAATCCCCGGCTGTGCGAAGTGCGCAGCCAGCGGGTTGGAAGACAACTGCGCCCGATTCAGCTGCACGGTCAAGGAGCAACTGATCGAAGGTGCTCCGCTCAACGACGAGGCCAGCTTCGTCTGAGGCGATAGACAGTTTCAAGTCCCTGCCAGTGGGACGGTGTATGCGGAGCACGCCTGTTTCGGCCGCGCTCATCTGGCGCACCTGGCCCAGTAGATCGGCTTCTTGGAGCATGGGCAGCGACCGAGGACTCAGGCAATGACCGCACGACTTGTTGCGAAAACGCGGCTTCCATTCAATGACCGCGACGTGCCAACCCATCCGGGCGAGCAGCAATCCCGCCATCGCCCCCGCCGGGCCGCCGCCGATGATCAGTGCATCAAATGACGTGCGCACGATCGCAGGATATCGCGCGGGCTACAGCCGGTGGAAACGTGTGGAAACCCGATTCTTCAGCGGGATGCCCTCGCAGAGTTTCTTCAATCGGGTGCACGACCCTAGGCCACCGCTACGGCAGGTCGCTCGGGCTGGGCGACGGCGCCGGCTTTGTACGCCCGCCGCAATCGGGGGCCAAGTCGGCAGATCATCTCATGCGCGAACGTGCCGCAGTGCTCAGCAAGCCGAGGCAGATGGTTGGGCGCATCGCGATCAGCTGAGATCAGTTCGACCCGCATTCCAACACGCAGGTCGTCTTCATGCGATGCCGCAATTTCAGTCAGGTCGATCGTGATCTGATCCATGTTGACCGCGCCGATGACGGGCGCGTAATGAGTCGATCCGTCATCCATTTTGAGGGCTATCACTGCTGCGCCACCGGCAGACGGTTCGTTTGATGCACCGGCGCGGGCGGGATACCCATCGGCGTAACCAACCGGCACAAGACCAATCACGCTCTCGCGCCGGGCACGCCATCTTGAACCGTATCCCACAGGCGTGTCGGGCTTGATGCGTTTGATCTGAATCAACTGGCTGGCCCATGTGATGGCGGGGGTGAGCCGTTCGCCCTCAGAGATGATCTCGCCGCCGCTCATCTCTTCGAGGCAGTAACCGGCCCAAGCGAGTCCGATGCGCACCATTGAGCGGTGGAAGCGCGGGGCCCGCATCGTGGCGAAGGTATTTGCGGCATGGATGACACAATCGCCTGGAATGATCTCGCGGTGCGTTTCGATCAATCTCTCAAACAGCGTGTGTTGTTGATCCGTGAAGGCAAGATCAAGCTCTGCGTTGGCGAAGTGCGTAAAGAGGCCGGCAAGTTTCAGCCGCGGGTGAGAGGAGATTCGTGCGAGCAGTGCCGGGGCTTCGTCGATCGTGCATCCACCCCGGCTCATGCCGGTGTCGACTTCAAGGTGAACGGGTATGGCTGCGCCAAAGCGCTCCGCCATCTGTATGAGATCGTGGAGTTGATCCGCATCATGCACACTCAGATGCAACCGGCCGCAAATCATGGCGCGATAGAGTTCCTCATCCCGGCGAATCTCGCGCACCGGCATCATCACCAGCACGTCCGAACCGATCGCCTTGTTAAAGAGTTCCAGCGCCTGTGCAGGGGTATACACGGCGAGCATGTCGGCCCCTGCAGCGACCAGAGTTCTGGATAAGCGGGCCGCCCCCAAGCCGTAGGCATCGGCCTTGACCATCGGGCATATTTTCACGTCAGGGCCGACGATCTGTCGAATGAGCCGAAGGTTTTGTCCGACGGCCGTCAGGTCGATCTCGATGACACTTGAGTCATGCATGCGGTGTGGCTGGTGACTGTCCGTTTACTGGTCCGATTGCTCGGAGGGGGCGCTTATGGTGGCGACACCTTGTATCGTCCGGTTCTCTTCCCTATCATCAACATCGTACCATCGGCCGCGGGTCACTCAGGGGAGGACACAGCGGCGTCGAAATTTGTGGGTGGTGTTGAGTCCGCTTCACACGGCCAGGTGGATGCTCAGCCGTCTGTTGAGATGCGGATGAGCGATTTGTCTCGCTGCCAGTCAGACAGTTTCCTATGAAAGACGTTTTCTCTACGGACCAAACCTTTGCCGACCTTGGGCTCGCCGCACCTCTGCTTGAGGCCATCTCCAAGCATGACTGGGTCCATCCCACGCATGTGCAGGCGCGCTTGATTCCGCTCGCACTGACCGGACGCGACATCCTTGGCCAGTCGAAGACTGGGACGGGCAAGACGGCTGCCTTCGGCCTTCCCGTCCTGCATATGCTCGGCCCTGACGATGCGTTCGGCGCTCTGATCCTCGTCCCAACACGCGAACTGGCAATCCAGGTCACGCACGAGCTGCGCGAACTCGGCCGGTTCACCGATTTGAAGATTATCCCCGTCTACGGCGGGCAGAAGATGGGGACGCAGATCGAGAAGCTCAAGAAGAACCCACAGATCATCGTCGGCACTCCCGGACGCGTGATGGACATGCACCGCCGCGGCCATCTGCCATACGACCAGGTGAAGATCGCGGTGCTCGATGAAGTCGATCGGATGCTCGACATCGGTTTCCGTGAGGACATTCGCCGCATCCTCGGCACGATGAAGCACAAGCACCAGACGATTTTCGTTTCGGCGACGATCTCGGAAGAGATCGAGCGGCTGGCGCGAAACTACATGCAGAAGCCGGAGAAGCTTGTGCTCACGGTGTCCAAGTCGTTGACGGTTTCCCAGGTGACGCAGCTTCACTTTTCGGTCCAGCCGTGGGATAAGAACCGGCTTCTTGTGCACTTGCTCCAGAAAGAGACGCCGGCTCTCACCATCGTCTTCTGCAGAACGAAACATACGGTCGATGCGCTGTCGGCCTTTATCAATCGCAAGGGGATCGAAGCGCACGCGATTCACGGCGACATGTACCAGGGTCAGCGCAATCGCGTGATGCAAAAACTGCGCAGCGGCGAACTGAGTGTCCTCGTGGCGTCCGACCTCGCAGCCCGCGGTCTTGATGTTGATGACATTACGCATGTCATTAACTTCGACCTTCCCGAAGATCCGGATGTGTACGTCCACCGCATCGGCCGCACCGCGCGGGCAGGGCGCGATGGGATTGCCTGGTCGTTCGTGACGCCCGAGCAAGGGCATCTGCTTACTGCGATCGAACAGCTGACGAATGTCGAGATTCCCAAGGCAGAGTACGACGACTTTGAACCTGGCCCCATACCAGAGGATGTGAAGGCACAAATGGAGCTGGCGGCTGCGCGAAGAGAAGCGGCGCGGACGGAGCACAAGCGCGTCGTGACCGCCCCACCGACGACGGCTGACCCGGCTCTCTTCCCCGGGGGGCTCGTGCCAAAGGCGATGCCCGGCAAACGCCTGGGCGGGCGGCTTCGTACACGAAGGCGCTAAAGACACACCGAACTTCCGCACGCGGTTGACTCGAAGAGCCGTGCGGCGGAAGCCCGCGATTGGGCAGCGGCGAATGCTGAAATGCGCGGCGTTCCGACACGCGGCTCGCAGCAGGTGGTTGCTATATCTTGTCATGCCATGGAGCGCGTGCAGATATCCTCAGAGGTCACGATGGCTCTGCGCGAAAGGCGTCCGGTCGTTGCGCTGGAGAGCGCGGTGATCACTTCCGGTCTGCCCCGTGAGTCGATCAATGATCTGCTCCTTGACGATGCGCGATGGCGTCGTGATCGGCCGGTCAATCTCGAAGCAGGGCTGTTGATGGCGCGCACGATTCGGGATTTTGACGCCGTGCCTGCGGCAGTCGCGGTTATTGACGGCGTTCTGCACATCGGACTCGACGACGATTCGATCGAGCAGCTCGCGCTCGACGAAAATGCCGGTAAGGCGTCCATCTCCAACCTGGCGCACTGTTGCGCTGCAGGTCGCACCGCCGGAACAACGGTGTCGGCGACGCTCCATGCGTGTGAGATGGCTTCGATCCGTGTCTTCGCCACGGGCGGGATCGGCGGCGTGCATCGAAGGGGGGTGTCGGCTGTCGGCTCTCAGCCGCCTGCCCCGTCTGACATTTCTGCCGACCTCCTCATGATCGCAAAGACGTCAGCCCTCATCGTCTCGGCCGGGGCGAAATCGATTCTCGACCTACCCGCGACGCTCGAAGCCCTCGAAACGCTTGGCGTGCCGGTGCTCGGTTTTGGCACCAACCGCTTCCCGCAGTTCTACAGCTCCGGCACAGATGAATTGCCTTTAGGGCAACGTGTCGATTCAGCTCAAGACGCAGCCGCCTTTTGCCGACTGCACTGGGAGCAGTTGAAAATCCGGGGCGGGATTCTGCTCGCCAATCCCATCGACGAGACGTACGCTGTTGAGGAGATCGTGGTTGACGAGCTCGTCCGGCTTGCTGAGGCAAAGGCAGCATCGCAACGCGTCGGCGGCGCAGCCAGGACACCGTTTCTTCTTGAAGAACTTGCCAGGTTGAGTGGCGGCCGCACGCTTCGTGCAAACCTTGCACTGCTCAAGGCCAATGCGGCGCTTGCGGGACAGGTGGCTGTGGAACTCGCTGCCTCCGGGATCGGCTCTTGACATTTGGCCGGCTCTATGCTCTACTTCCTCAAGCCAAGCGGGGTCACGGGCTCGCAGCAAGACGATCCGATCTTCGAGAGCAGTTGCCGACATTGGATTGCGTTCAAGCGCGTACCGCATGAAAGTTTTTTCGTCGCCGAACGAGGCGATGCATGCCCGCCGCGGCGGGTTTCGATCATCAAACACCGGCATGACTACCCTGAGCGGGATCCTCGAGTGGCCGAATGGCACCGAGGGACGAATTCGACAAGTTGACACCGATGGCGGTCGCGGCCTGGTTGAACGGCAGGATGACCCGTTCGTTCCGACCGACCTCGCTGAACGCTATCGCCTGCGCGATGGCCTGTGCGTCACCGTCAGCGTCATCGAGAAGAAGTCAAAGAGGCGACGTGGAAAGAAGCCGCGCAAGTCGCGGGCCGTCGTTGAGGATGTCATGCGCATAGAAGGGCTCGAACCTGCGCAGTACGCCACGCGCAAGCGGTTCGAGGAGCTTACGCCCGTCGATCCCCAGCCGCGCATCACGCTGGAGTACCGCGGCTGCCCACCGGCCTGCCGTCTGATCGACCTCTTCTGCCCGATCGGGTTCGGCACGCGCGGCTTGATTGTCGCCCCGCCCAAAGCCGGCAAGACCGTCCTCCTTCAGAACATCGCGTTCGGCATCAAGCACAATTACCCGGAGGTCGAATTGATCGCGCTGCTCATCGACGAGCGGCCGGAGGAAGTCACCGACTTCCGCCGCAATGTCCCCGCGCATGTTCTGGCCTCATCGAACGACCAGGATGTCGAGACGCACATCGGGCTGGGAATTTTCGCAATTGAGCGCGCGAAGCGCATGCTCGAGGCGGGCAAGGATGTCGTGGTGCTGCTCGACTCGCTCACGCGACTCGGCCGGGCATTCAACAATTCCCGGCGCTACGGCTCCGGCGGGCGCACCATGTCGGGTGGGCTCGACTCCAAGGCGCTCGACATTCCCAAGCAACTCTTCGGCTCTGCGCGCAAGGCAGAGGAAGGCGGTTCGCTCACGATTATCGCTTCGTGCCTCGTGGACACCGGTTCGCGCGCCGATCAGATCATCTTCGAGGAGTTCAAGGGCACGGGCAACATGGAACTGATCCTCGACCGCTCGATCGCCGAGCAGCGGCTGTTCCCGGCCATCAACCTCGCTGCGTCGGGCACGCGCAAGGAGCATCTGCTCATGAGCGAGCAGGAACTCAAGACGGTCACTGCACTGCGCCGTCGACTGCTTAACATGTCGCCGCCGAAGCAGATCGAGCAACTCCTCGGCGCGCTCAAGCGTTATCCAACAAACGAAGACCTCGTGCGCGGTTGATCTCCGAATGGTGGAGCAGGCGCAAGTTTCACCGGCTCCTTGAGCCGGTGTACAACCACCTCCGGCTCTCTGAGCCGGAGAAATCATCACGGCTCAGAGAGCCGTGCCACCTGCTCGAACCGAAACGCCAGCGTCTCACCCATCCCTTCGCGAAACTCGACGTCAATCGCAAGGGAATCCTTCTTGCGGGCAAAGACGATTCGCGCCAGCCGTCCGTCAACAGCAACAGTCTCAAACACCGCACGCTGCGGTTCATGTGTTGCTTCGACCAACCGCAGCGTCACCGGCGTCTCCTTCTCCTCCCACGCGACCATCTTCGAGGTGTGATGTCGCAGGCGCAGCAGCGTCTCGCCTTCCTCATGCGAAAGCGTGAGCATCTCATACATGCGCGGCCGGCCTTCCGCATTGAGCCAGCGGAACATGCCCATCATCGTCTCACCCTTTCCGGGGGCGGGCTCGCTCCAGATTTCCTCGACGAACTCGCCATCCATCTCGCCGCGCCACGTTCCCGCTAGAAACGCAAGAGTTGCCAACGGCCCACCAGCCGCTTGCGGCTTAGCACGCCCGCCATCAGCAAGGCCCGTCGCCACAACCAGCACCACCGCAAAAAAACCAAATCCGAGAATGAACCTCATCCAGCACCTCCTTTCCTAGGCGATATCGTACAAAGAGCAGCGACACACCATGTCACAGGTTCTCGAACATCCTCAATCTGGAGCAAGCGAACCCCAGGCGATCACCTATCGCACGCCGTGCTGGGAGCGTCTGCTCGGCGCGATCAAAGTGAGCTTCGCTGCGACGTTCTGTACCGGTTTGGTGATGATCGCCATTATGATGCTCGCCGTTCCATCAAGCCCGATCGGTGGGGCGATTTACATGGCCATCGCACTCATCGGCGTACCAATTGGCGTCCTGGCCCTCGCAAACCTGTCTGAGCCACGGCGGCTTGTGCTGCGCGATGATGGCCTCTGGATGGGCGGCATGCTCACGGGCAAGACTGTTCCTTTCGAGCGCATTGCTCTTCTCAAACTCGATCTGGTTCCCAGTGCCATCAATCCAATCGGCAAACTCACGATCGTGCATGACCGGCGAGAGGTGTTTGTCCTGCTTGAGCGATCAGAAGCGGTCGAGTGCTTCGATGCGCTGCGATCGCTCTGCGACGGCGCTGCTGCGATCGGCCTCGATGATGCTTATCACCCACCGGCGTCGCCAGATCACCACATCGAAGGTCGCCAGCGGCTCCTGCGCGAGTTCAGCAGGCGACGAAGTGAATGCCTGGCATTGGCGATCATTCTCGGGTGTATGGCCATCAGCGCAGCAGTCTTTCTTACGCTCAGCACCACCGCTCTTGCGGGCCTTCTGATCTCGCACATCATCGGCGCGGGTCTTGCTGCGATGTGCGGCGGAGCGATTTGGCGATACATGAAGATTTCTCGCACCATTGCGGAAATCAAGTCTGAAATTGCGCGCGGCCCGACACCAACAACCGAAACGGAAACGCCCTGATGAACCACGCCTCACGTCAGCACCCATCGCCCGGCATCGCCTACCTGCTCTGGTGCCTCATCTTCCTCGGCTTCGGCGGCATTCACCGCTTCTACTCCGGCAGGTGGGTGACCGGCATCATCTGGGTGCTCACCGGCGGCGTGTTCCTCATCGGCCAGATCATCGACCTCTTCCTGATCCCAGACCAATGCCGTCGGCCGAAGTGGTGACGGCGCAAGACCGGCGTGTTGTACCAGTGGGAGCATTAGATTGGGTCAGAAGCAGTCGTTTCTTGCACAGGTCAACAGGCAATCTGCGGTACCATGCGTGTCGTGGAGGACGACGCTCACAACCCAGCCGTTGAGTTTCGCCGATCGCGACGCGCGATGTACATGCAGCGGTTTCGGATCGGTTTCGTTATTGTGGTCTTCGAATTGGTTCTCGCAGTAGTGATTTGGGGCGTAATCGCTGATGTCATTCTTGGAGGCCAACCGCCTGCCTGGCTTCATGTCGCTGGCTTAGCGACTCTGGCGACATTCCCGTTCGGCGTGTGGATGCTGTGCGACCTAAGCGAACCAACTGTGATGCGCTTGTATCCGGATGCGATCGAACTCGGCGGTTCGCTGCTAGCCCGGAGATTCACCTACGACGAGGTCGTACTGCTTCGCCTCGAACAGATCGAAGAGAAGGTCGCGCCATACGTTTATGTCCAGCGGCACCGAGTCGCGTTTCAGTTGCGGCGAGCGCGATGCCGAACTTTTGTTCTCGATCCGAATGACATCGACGAATGTTTCCCCGCGTTGCGCAAACTGTGCCACCGTGCAGGTGCGCTGGTGCTCGACGAGGAGGTTCTTGCACCGCTCGACAGTAGTAGCAGCGAGGGGCGTGCGGCGCTTACGAGATCACTCTTTTGGAGGTTTTGGCGAAGGGCAGGCGCAGCAATATTCTTCGTAGTCAATGCCCTCAGTGCATCCTTCGTATTCTTCTCGTCCGCAGCATCGACCATGACTGGAGTGCATAAGGTTTGTTTGGTACTCGCCGTCCCACTTATGTTGGCTGTCGCATATGAATATGGACGACTCGCGATGCAAGATCGGCGCGCACGTGAAGAGATATTCTCTGACGAGACTCGGCACATGTGTAGTCACGAAAACTCGGAGAAGGATCACACCGCCGCCGGCACCCGTTGAATCAACCGCTCTGCAATCTGGATCGCATTGAGCGCCGCCCCTTTGCGCAGTTGGTCGCCGGCAATGAACATCTCCAGCCCCTTGCCCGGCGGCTGGCTGATGTCTCCGCGAATGCGGCCGACGAGAACATCGTCGAGCCCGGCGGCATCGAGCGGCTCGGGGAAGCGATTCCGCTCGCGATCGTCAACGATCCTCACGCCTGGCGCAGCAGCCAGAACCTCGCGCGCTTCGTCCTCTGTCATCGACCTGCGAAACGTCAGATTGATCGACTCGCAATGGGCGCGAAGGACCGGCACGCGCACACACGTCGCCGTGATCCGCGGCGACGAATCATTCCAGATCTTGTGCGCTTCGCGCGACATCTTCATCTCTTCCTCGTTGTAGCCGTTCTCAAGGACCGCCGAGTTGTGGCAGAAGACGTTGAAGAGATATTGCCTGCCGAGCACATCCTGCGTGAGCGGCCGGCCTGCGGCGAAGTCGCGCGCCTGCTGTTCGAGTTCGCCCATCCACGCAGCCCCCGCGCCGGATGCCGCCTGATAGGTGCTCACCACCATGCGCTCGATGCCGCCGCTTCCCGCAGCGCGGTGCAGTGGGGTGACGGCCATCAGCGCAATGATCGTCGAGCAGTTCGGATTGGCAATGATGTAACCGCCGGCCGTTGAGCGATCCGCCACCCCCTCCCGGCGGTTCTGAAGCAGTTCACCATTGATCTCCGGGACGATCAATGGCACTTGCTGATCCATCCGGAACGCGCTCGAGTTGTCGATCACCACCGCACCTGCATCAGCCGCGACTGGCCCGAACTGCCGGCTGATCGAGCCCCCTGCAGAGAATATCGCGATATGTACGCCCTCAAAGCTTGATTCGGTCAGTTCCTCTACCTTCAGGGTCTCGCCGCGAAATGGCGCTGTCTTGCCTGCGGACCGTGCAGAGGCGAGCAGCCGCAGTTGCCGGCACGGGAAGTCGCGCTCCTCCAGAAGGGCGAGCAACTCGGCTCCGACGGCGCCGGTAGCGCCAACGATCGCGATAGAAGGGTTCTCAGGCACGCTCATGCGGCCTGATGATAGGGATAGACTGTGCGCTGTCGACTTCGGGCGTGGATCACAAGCAGGTAGAGAGCCGTTTGGGGCCGCGAGCGACGCCGCAAGCGGCCGCAGCGGAACCTGCCGCCGGCCTGCCTTTTGGTCGCGATCGCTGGATATGACCGATCGGGGTGCATCAAATGACCGTACAAATCGGTACAACACCCGGCGACCGGTCTTCCCGGTGGCATCATGAGCCCCCTTCTGATGGAGATTTAGCGATGAGGTTTACGATTCAGCAACGCATGGTGGCCTTTCTCACTCTTGCCCTGTTGGCCAGCGCCAGCTGGGTAAGTCCTGCCAGCGCCCAGCGCGACCTGCCTTCCTTCGACGATGTGGCGAAGGGCTTCGAACAGGTCACATCCCCCGTAGGCCGGCCGTTCTACAACGTTTGGGTCAACAAGCAGAAGCATCAGGCCCTTGCCGAGCTCCCCGGCAACTTCGACGGGCAGCGCATCTTCATCGCCACCTCTATCGCGGGCGGCTCCCGCCAGACGGGGTATCAATGGCGCGATACGTACGCCTACTGGACGCGTCATGGTGACCAGCTCGTCCTGATGGAGCCGAACATCCGCCGTCAGGTCAAGGGTGGATCACGTGATGCCGAACTCAAGGCAGCAGTTGATCGCACCTATCAGGATCGCGTTCTGTTGACGACGAAGATCGTCGCCATGGGCCCGAACCGGGGACCAGTCATCGACCTCAATAATCTGCTCGCGCACCAGTCGAACACCTTCACCGGAATGCGCGGCAATGCATCGCTCGCCAAATTCGGCGACATCAAAGTCTTCCCTCAGAATGTCGAGGTTCCCGTCACGATTCCCATGGGGAACGGAGAACTGACGACACTGCACTACTCAATCAGCGTTATTCCGCGAACGGATTATCGCCCGCGCGAAGCGGACGAGCGCATCGGCTACTTCATGACGGTTTTCAAGGACTTTTCCAAGAACGAGGCCGGCGGCGACCAGTTCACGCGCTACGTCAACCGCTGGAACCTCCAGAAGCGTGATTCATCACTGCGCCTTTCACCACCCACAGAGCCGATCATCTTCTACATCGAGCACACGGTTCCGGTGCGCTACCGCCGCTATGTGCGTGAGGGTATTCTGGAGTGGAACAAGGCGTTCGAGAAGGTCGGCATCATCGACGCGATCGAAGTGCGCCAGCAGGATTCGCGCAGCGGTGCGTTCATGGATGTGTATCCAGAGGACGTTCGGTATAACTTTTTCCGCTGGATCTCCTCCGAGCGCGCCTTTGCCATGGGCCCAAGTCGCGTGAATCCCGAGACCGGCCAGATTCTCGATGCGAACATCATCTTCGATGATTCGATGCTCAAACTCTGGGCGCTCCGCTACCAGGAAATGATTGCGGCATATGGACTTGAAGGATTGAACGCCGAGGCCCTCCAGTGGATTGAAGAGCGGCCGCTGTGGGATCCGATCGCGCGTTATGAGGAGCCGAATGTGTACCGCGATGCAATCCTGAATGATCCGGAACTCACCGATGATGAAAAGGCCGACTTGCTCGGCGATTACAGCATCGGCGAGCAACCAAAGCGCAGCCGTCTCATGCAGCGCGTGGTGCAGCAGAGCGATCACTGCGGCTTTGGAACCGGCGCGGCGCTGCAGATGCAGACCGCCAATCTGGCGATGCAGTTCATGTTCGATCAGTTCTTTGCGGGCAAGGACGACGTCCCGATGATCGACGGCGTGCCGGAGGAATACCTCGGCGCGATGCTGAAGTACGTCGTTATGCACGAGGTCGGCCATACGCTCGGGCTGCGCCACAACTTCAAGGCGGCTGCGTGGCTTTCGCTTGACGAATACGTTCAGAAGATGGAAGGACCGACGGTTGCTTCGGTGATGGATTATGCGCCGGCCTATGTGCCGCCGAGCGCCGATGGGCCCCGCGGCCAATGGGCGACTCCGACACTGGGGCCCTACGACATGTGGGCGATCGAGCACGGCTACACCTTCGACGAAAAGCGGCGAGCGGAGCTCGCAAAGAAAGTCGCGGAGCCGGAACTGCAATATGCCACGGACGAGGACCGGATGGGGCCAGACCCGACCGTTGATGTGTGGATGCTCGGAGCCGACCCGCTCGAATGGGCACAGCAGCGCATGCAACTGGTCACGACGCTGCGCGGCATGCTGCTGGACAAGGCAGTCGATGATGGCCAGTCGTGGCATTTGCTTCGCCGAGCATATGAACAACTGCTCGGGGAACACCTCGGCTCGCTACGTATCGCCAGCCGCTTTATCGGCGGCGCCTACGTGCATCGTGATCGGAAGGGTGATCCCGATGCGCGTGATCCGCTGGTTCCGGTGGAGCCCCAGAAGCAGCGTGAGGCGCTCGCGTTCGTCATAGAGCATGCGTTCGATGACACGAAGTTCGATCTGCGTCCGGAAGTGCTCCGAAAACTCACGCCCAGCCGCTTCAGTCACTGGGGCGCGGTGAGTTCAGGCGATGTGTCATTCCCTATTCATAACAGGGTCGCGCAGATTCAATCGTTCGCCATGCTCTACCTGATGAATCCAGGAACACTGCAGCGCGTGCATGACAACGAACTGCGAACCCCGTTTGAAGAGGATGCGCTGACGCTGCCGGAATTGATGGGTGACGTTGTTGAGTCGGTGTTTATCGAACTAGAAAATGGCTTCCATGCCACCGAGTACTCCGAACGCCAGCCGCTCATCTCTTCACTCAGGCGGAATCTGCAGTCGGAGATGACGGATCGACTGATCGACCTGACGGAGGCGCCCGCATCGATGCCGCGCCCAATTCGGACGCTTTCACTGATGCACTTGCGGCAACTGCGTGACAAGATCAACAGCATGTTGGGCGCGTCAGCCGGCATCGAGGTGGATACCTATAGCCGCGCGCATCTTGAAGACCTGCGCGAGCGCATCGAACGTGCGCTCAATGCCGTCAGAGTCTCGGAGTAATCACGAGGTCGAGCTCAGTTCGTAGATGATCTCTTTGCCCATGATTGAGTTCCCTCACCGATGAGGGCGGAGTTTGTTGCGATTTCATGACTGATGCCCCTGACTCCGCGCGTGGGGGCAGCGGAATCACTGGATTTTTAGGACCTACACGAAATGAATGTCCTCGCCCGGTTCAGCGTCGCCGTATTGACCCTTGTCACGCTCGTTGCTGTTCTTTCGGTCGCTGCATGTGCCGATCGCGCACGCACCAGTGACGAAAAGGCGGCGGCCACTGCTTCAAATGCGGCAGCTTTGCAAGGAAGCGACGATGAACGTGATGCAATGCCTTCAGGGGGCACTGAAGGAACACAGTCAATTGCCTCTACGAGATCGGAGAACGAGGCGCCGGAAGCTGTAGCAGCAGGGCAGCAGTCGGATGACTACACTGGTGAGATGAGCGATTCCAATTCGTACCCACGGGCCATCATCTCCACGGAATTCGGCGACCTCACTGTTGAACTCTGGAACGACGTTGCGCCTCTTCATGTTGAGAACTTCCTCAAGCTGGCGCGCAGCGGCTTCTACGACAACCTCACCTTCCACCGCGTGATTCCCGGCTTCGTGATCCAGGGCGGTTGCCCGCACGGCACCGGCACCGGCGGCCCGGGATGGACCGTCGATGCGGAGTTCAACGACCGCCAGCACGTGCCCGGCACGCTCTCTATGGCGCGATCCGCCGACCCGAACTCGGCAGGCAGTCAGTTCTTCATCTGCCTGACGCGCGAGAAGTGCCGCCACCTTGACGGCCAGTACACGGCATTCGGCCAGGTGATCGAAGGACTCGACATCGTCGAAAAGCTCGGCGCGGTGAAGACCGGCCGCGGCGATCGTCCCATCGAACCACTCGCGCTCAACGGCGTGCGCCCGATCGAGTGAACTGCGCGTCAGTCGAGGCGGCGCCAGTGCAAGATCGAGGAAGATCAGGCGAGGTGCTCATGGTGTGCCTGCGCGCCCGCGGTACGCTAGCGCGAACTCGACGGGAGAAGCGCAATGTGGATGAGAACACTCTCGGCTCTGTTGATCGCGACGGTTGTTTCGTGCGCGGCTGCGGCGGAACGGATCATTTATGTGAACCATGCGGCGACGGGCGCGAATGACGGTTCATCATGGAAAGATGCGTTCAGCGATCTGCACGATGCGCTCGCAGCCGCTGCCGGTGCAGGAGGTGAAGACGTTCAGTTATGGGTGGCGGCGGGCGAGTATCTGCCCGGCCCGGCTGATGAAGACCCGCAGTCCTCATTTCAGTTGGTCAGCGGTGTGGCGATGTATGGTGGCTTCGCGGGATGGGAAACTCGCCTGGATCAGCGCGACTGGAAGAACAATGAGACGGTTCTGAGGCGTGAGTTTCCAAAGCCGAGCGTCGACGTCGCTGCTCCACTCTTGGTGGGCAATCAACTGTCTGCTGGATCGCGTATCGACGGACTCATCATTCGTGACGGGTACAACTGGCCCTCAGGCGGCCCCGCAGGGCTACTGCTTGAGGAGTCAGTCTTCAGTATCGAAAGCTGCTCATTCATAAACAATAGAACTATTGATCTTTGGGGTGGAGCCATTGCGGCGAACAACTCTACGTTGACCGTGACTGACTCTATGTTTATCGAGAACGTGACTTAAGGCGCTGACGACGGCGGTGCCATTTATGTCTCTGGAACGACTTTGGTTGTGCAGGCGACAGTGTTCGTCGGAAATGAGTCCGGTAGCGGTGGTGCTATTGAGGCCGAAGAGTCGGAGACGTACCTTGAGAACTGCTCGTTCCTCGGCAACCTCGCAATCTTCAACGGCGGTGCAATCCGCGCCACAGGTCTTCTGCACGTCAAAGGGTCCACGTTCCAGAACAACATCGGTGACGGGCCGGCTCTCGTCGGGAGCGGGAACTGGCACATCGAAGACTGCGAGTTCATCGACAACCCAGGCGGTATAAATATAGGTAACACGTCCAGTCAGTTGATACTCGTCGGGTCCACCTTTGTCGGCAACAGCACGGCCGGTGACGGTGGTGGAGTGAGAGCCATGGGAACCGTAGAGATTGATGATTGTCTCTTCCAGGACAATTCCAGCACCCATACCGCCGGTGCAAGCAGCATGTCTGCTGCCAATGCGGTTCTTCGCAACACGCGGATCGTCAACAACCTTGCCAACGGCAACTTCGGCGGCGGAATCGTTGCCATTGGCGAACTTACGCTGATCAACTGCGAAGTCGTCAACAACAGCGCCCCGCAGGTCGCTCCGCCCGGCGGCATTTACATGGACGGCAACCTCACGCTCATCAATTCGCTCGTTGCGCAGAATTACCCCGGCGGGATCATGCTCGCAGAGGATTCATCAGCACAGATCATCAATTCGACCATCGGCCGCAACCAGTTGGGCTTTTTAGACCTTCACGCAGGGCTGATGGTCCATGAGTCCAGCTTCGCGAATGTTCGCAACTCGATCATTTGGGGCCATGGCCAGGCCGGCACGAGTTGTAAGGGCTCCTGCGGCGGCTCCGCGCCGGGTTGCTGGTGCGACGCCGATTGCTGTCTCTTCGGCGACTGCTGCGCGGATAAGTTCGAGGTCTGCGGCGGATGCGAACCGGACCCGATGACAAATGATGAGATTCTGCTCCAGCAGATTCGCGGCCCTGCTGACGTGACAAACTCGATTATCCAAGGGTACACGCGCGGAAGTATCTACGACCTTCCGGGGGCGAACAACAGCGGTGACGATCCGTTGTTCATTGAGCCGCAGCCAATGGATGACGACGATGTAGGCAACTTCCGCCTGCAAGCCGGCTCGCCGGCGATTGATGCGGGGGACAATTCGTTTGTGCCGAAGGATGTCGAGTTTGATCTTGACGGCAATCCGCGCATCGTTGATGGCGATGATGACGGCATCGCGGTCGTGGACATCGGCGCGTATGAACACACGGGCGAGACGCCCGTGCCACCGGGTGATCTCAACGGCGATGGCGTCGTCAACGAGCAGGACCTCCTTCTGCTCCTCACCGCGTGGGGGCCGTGCGCCGGTTCGCCGTGCGCTGCGGACCTCGATGGTTCCTCGGCCGTCGGTGTGCCCGATCTGCTGATTCTCCTTGCGAATTGGGGGTGAGCGCGGAACTGTGCTGCGCAGCGATATCCGCTCGCTACGATGTGCCTCAGTTTTCATTGAGCACAGGAGCGCGATATGGCCATTGAGAATTCACCGCGGATGAGCGTCTTGCTCGCGCCGGACATCGAGGAGATGATTTTACAGGGGCGGACGTTTGAAGCGAGGCGGTCGCTGCGCGAGCTGTTTCCTCCTGAGATTGCGGACCTGCTCGGCGAACTCGGGCCCCGCAGCCGGGCGATTGCGTTTCGCCTCCTGCCGCGCGAAACCGCAGCCGATGTGTACACGTTCCTCTCATCGGAACTTCAGCAGCAGTTGCAGCAGGAACTGACGAACGAGCAGCTCGTTCAGATGTTCAACGAGATGGACCCGGATGACCGGGCGGAACTTTTCGATGAAATGCCCGGCCAGGTGGTGGCGCAGCTCCTGTCCAAGATGCGGCCGGAGGAGCGTCGCAGCACGCAAGCGATCCTCGGCTATCCGCCGGAGTCGGTCGGTCGGCTCATGACACCCGAGTACATCGCCGTTCGCGCACAGTGGACGGTGCAGCAGGCACTTGATCATTTGCGCAAGGTCGGCAAAGACGCCGAGACGCTTTACACGATCTATGTCGTGGACGAGAACCACAAACTCCTCGACGAAATCAAGTTGCGACATCTCGTGATGGCGGAGCCATCCGAATCGATTCGCACGCTGATGGACGAGAACGTCGTTGCCCTCAAGGCCGACGATGATCGTGAGGAAGCCGTGCGCGTGATGGAACGATACGACGTTCCGGTCCTGCCGGTCGTCGGTAGCACGAACGTTCTGGTGGGGATTGTGACGTTCGACGACGTTGCGGACGTTGCGGAGGAGGAGGTGACGGAGGACTTTCAGAAGGCCGCGGCAGTCGCGCCGCTGACTGAGCCATATCTGGATGTCACCTTCTGGGAGATCTTCAGCAAGCGCGCGGGTTGGCTGGCGATCCTGTTCTTCGGTCAGATGCTGACAGCGAGCGCGATGGAGCGCTTTGAGTCGCAGCTCCAGATGGTCGCCGCATTGATGATCTTCGTGCCACTCATTATTTCGAGTGGCGGCAACAGCGGCTCGCAGGCCACCAGTCTCATCATCCGCGCCATTGCAGTCGGTGAGGTCGCCTTACGCGATTGGTGGCGCGTCATGAAAAGGGAGATTCTGGTCGGTCTTTCCCTTGGCCTCTTCCTGGCGATGATCGGCTTCTTTCGAGTACTCGGCTGGCAGTGGATCGGGCTGTTCGACTATGGCGATGAATACGTCTTGATAGCGCTGACCATTGCTGTCGCGCTTGTCGGGGTAGTCGCGTGGGGCTCGCTCGTTGGCAGCATGTTGCCTTTTCTTTTACGCACGCTTAAGCTCGATCCCGCGACCAGCTCCGCGCCGTTCGTCGCCACACTTGTTGACGTGACCGGCTTGCTGATCTACTTCTACGCAGCCATGTTTATCCTGCGACATGTGATTGCAACGTAGCGCAGCAACTTATCTCGGCTTTAGGATAGTTGGGTTGCGTTCGAGTATCGGCTGACGATAGTTGCACCAGCGAAGAGCGTCTGCTATGTTGATTTTGAAAGGGAGGGGTGGAACCAAATTGTGGAAAATCGCTCACACGAGCGCAGGAGGAGAAAAAAAATGAATCGTCACCAACGGAAGGCGTCGCACGTACTCGTGGCTGTCATCGGACTCATGCTGGCTTTGCCTCATGCCTCTGCCCAGCAGCAGGGGGTCGCGGATTGGGAGGGCAATGATTGCGCCAGCGGCTTCTGGTACGGCTTCATGAACTTCTGCTGGGGCGCTCAGCCGTCGCCCGACGAAGGCGTGAACTCGATGTCGTGGCATGCGATCATTGCCGATGTCGCGCCGGCCGAGGTGACGCTTGACGGCGATACGACGCTCGACCAGCTGACGGTTTTCAACGAGAGCCACCTGATCATGCAGAATGGCCGCTCGATCACCCTGCGCGGCACGAACTTCTATGAAGACCCGCTCATTGAATCCGGCACCCTTGGAATTGCGACCGGCACGTTGACGATGGGTTCAACTGGAGCGAACACGAACATTCGCTTCATCGGCGGTGATTCTCTTCTCATCAGCCCCGGTGCCCCCGGAAAGGGTTTCACCGGCACGCTGCTCATGAGCGACAGCATGAACAACCGCATTTATGACGGCGAAGCGCTGGGGCGGCTTCTTTCGATCGATAACGGCATCACGATCCGCGGCGCGGGGCAGATCGGGCTGAACCAGACATGGATCGAGAATCACGGCGCGATCATCGGCTTAAATGCTGCTGCGCCGCTCGTCATCGATCCTGTTGATTCGCAGCCGTTCATGAACTTCGGCCTTCTCCGCGCGGAAGGACCCGACAGCATCCTTCGACTGGCGGGCGGTGTGTACATCAACGACGATTCGGCCGGGTTCCCAGGAGCAGGCGAGATTCAAGCGCAGCAGGGCGTCGTTGAACTTGACGGCGCTACCGTGCGTCACGGCACATTGGGCGGCCTTGCCCCCGGAACTTTCCGCGCGGGGCCGACTTTCAACCCGACGATCCATGACGTCGAACTGATTCGCGGCATCGAAGTGCCGCACAATCGTTCGCTAACGTTGCAGGATGGCATCGTCAATCACAGCGGCAACGGCGCCATCACGCTCACAGGCGTCTCGACGCTCTGGATCGGCAAGGTGGATACGGACGGCGTGCAACTCAGCGGCCATGGCGAGGTGGTCCTCACAAACTTCGGCGGCAATGTAATCCGCGCTGTGGGTGGCACGGGAGTCCTGCACAACGTCAACAACACGATCCGCGGTACCGGGCAGATCGGGCTTCAATCGGCGTCGTTGCTCGACCTGGTCAATGAGGGGAAGATTCTTGCGGATCAGACCGACCAAGTGCTCGCTGTCACGAGGATGACCTCAGAGGTCGAGAACTCTGGACAGTTCGGCGCCGCCAATGGCGGCATTCTCCAGGTTCGTGAGACGAGCATTCACAACCTGTCCGGCGGTGAACTGTTCGCCGATGCCGACTCCACGATTGTCGGCACGCAGTTGGGCGTCACCGACGGCAGCATCAACGGCGAGGGGACATTCACGGCGGGTGCCGTCTTCTCGAATCCAACGACGCTCGACAACGTCGCGCTCAACATCGCCACCACCGAAGTGGCGCACCTTCGCGTGAACGGCGACATCGCCAACAACAGCAACATCCTGTTGAATGTTGGCGGCGGCAACGGCAGCAAGCTTGATGTGAACGGCGACCGCACAATTCACGGCAACGGCATGATCACCTTTGATGTCGGCTGGTTCAGGCCCGCTTCAGCGCCGGATACATTGACGCTCGGCCCGGGGCAGGTGCTTCTCATTCCCGACACAAACGCCTCACACACGATCGACGCGGGGTTGGCATTGGTGAATCAGGGAATCATCGAGATCGATGGCGACCAGCTCATCAGGGCCGGCTCGGATTCTCTTGAGAATGATGGAACAATTGAAATCATCAACGGCGGCGAGCTTCTCTTCGGAACAGCATCATCACTCGTCAATCGCGGTGACATCACCATCGACTCCGCCAGCAGCATCACCGGCAACTTCTTCATCACGTTTGAAAATGGCGCAGTAACGGTCAACGGTTCCATTAGCCCAAACAACAGCATCCTGCAGATTGGCGGCGCGCTGCGCGGCACCGGCTCGATCCTCGCCAACTCCTGGATGAACGTGCAGGATGGCACCGTTGAACCGGGCTCCGAGCCGGGTGCAATCGGAACGCTCACGATGAACTGGTTCCAGTCCGGTCCCAACTCGCACACGATCCTGGACATTGCCGGACCGGAATCCGGCGTCGACCATGATCGGATTCTCGTCAACAACGTAGCCAGTCTCGGTGGAACTTTGAAGATCGAGTTGCCCCCGGGCTACCTGCCGAGCGTCCGCGAAACATTCTCAGTTCTGACCGCCGCGACCGTCAACGGTAACTTCGACGAGGTCGTGGGTCCGGGCCAATGGAGCGTCGCGGTTGAAGGAACCGACGTCATCGTGCGGTTCGATGCGCCTCCGCCGATGGGCGACCTCAACGGGGACAACTCGGTCGGCGTACCCGATCTCCTTCTGCTTCTTGCACAATGGGGCGACTGCCCGTCCCCTCCTGCAGCTTGTCCGGCCGACCTTGACGGGAGCGGCGCGGTTGGTGTTCCTGATCTGCTGCTCCTGCTCCAAAACTGGATTTGATGCTGCGCAAGCAATTACGCCTTGGAAACTGCCCACGTGAGTCGTTGTACAATCGCGCGTTATGCGAGCCATTGCCATCACTAAGCAGGGCGCGCCCGTCGCGCCGAATGTTTCATTGATCGAAGATCGGGATGAGCCCACACCAGCCGCAGGTGAGGCGGTCGTCCGCACTGAGGCCGCAGCGCTCAATCACCTTGACCTGTGGGTTGGCATGGGCATGCCGGGCCTGGACCTAACATATCCACGCATCAGCGGCTCCGACGGTTGCGGCATCGTTGAGTCAATTGGAAGCGGCGTGGATGAATCTTGGATCGGCAAGCGCGTGTTGCTCAATGCCGCCGTGCCTCAACATGAGAAGCCGTTGCCCGGCCGCACGCCCGCCCCACCGGACGTCATGATGATCGGTGAGCATGTCAACGGCACATTGGCCGAGAAGTTCACCGCACCAGTGAGTAATCTGGTGGAAGTCGGTGACGTTGATCCCATCGAAGCCGCGGCTTTTGGCCTGACTCATCTCACAGCATGGCGCATGATGTGGAGCCGCGCTCGCGTTCAGCCGGGCCAGTGGGTGCTCATCACAGGTATCGGCGGCGGCGTCGCAATCGCTGCGCTCAATATCGCCAAACATTTGGGTTGTAGAACCATTGTGACCAGCCGCCATCAATCCAAACTCGACCGCGCCAGGGAACTCGGCGCTGACTTTGGCGTGCTCGATTCAGGCGCCGACTGGTCGCGCGAGGTGCGATCAATCACCGGCAAGCGCGGCGTCGATGTCGTTGTCGAATCCATCGGTAAGGCCGTCCACACGTCCTGCATCAAATCCCTCGCGCGCGGCGGCACGTTCGTCACCTGCGGCAATACCTCCGGCCCCAATCCCGAAACAGACCTCACCCGAATCTTCTGGAATCAGCTCAACATCCTCGGCTCCACCATGGGCGACATGAACGAGTTGCGCGAGATCGTCGCGCTGTTCACAAGCGGCGCGATCAAGCCGGTCATTGATTCGGTCCATGATGCAAACGATGGCAGAGCCGCGTTCGAACGCCTTGAAAGCAGCGAGCAGTTCGGCAAGGTTGTCGTGCGCTTCTAAGGCTTCAGCTCGACGATTCGCCTCGGCTGCCGTGGCAATTCAGTTCCCCCATTTGGCGAGCAATTCGATCAGGTCAGGGACACTGATCTGTCCATCGCCGTTCACATCCATGATTTCATGTCCTGGTATAAGCTCCCCCCATCCGCTGAGCAATGCAATGAGGTCAGGTACGCCGATGTAGCCATCATTGTCGGAATCCCCGAGCACCTGCGGCGGGTAAATCGTCCATTGATGGTTGGCCGAATAGTTGATGAGCGTGCGGTGCGCCTGTCCTCCCGGCCAGTTCACGACAACTTGATCGACGGCGGTCGCTTCTCCGAGGCCGAAGTGGAAGATAAGTTCATTCTGCGCTTTGTAGTTGTTGCCGCCCGCATAAATTTCGCGCCACTGTGTTTTTCCCGCGGCGGTGATTTCGATATTCGCTCCGATCGCGTTGAGATTACTGCTGCCGGGCAGACCGGCGACCTCGAAGCGAATCCACTTTCTGCTCGCGCCTTCATGATTGATGAACAGTTGGACGTTGGCGGCTGGTCCTCCGGCAAGACCGTAGTTATTGAGGAGGATGTCGATAGCGCCGTCACCATTGACGTCGCCGACCGCAGCGTTGTACGACCAGCCGTTTGAGCCGACAGCTGCAACGGCGTCAGCGACATCGATGAAGGTTCCATCGCCCAGGTTCTGATAGAGGCGGTTGGGGTGAACCTGATTGCACACATAGATGTCGAGCATGCCATCATTGTCAAAGTCAAAGAAGATGCTTGCCCACGACGTGGCAAGCGAACAGACGCCGGCTTCCGGACAGTGCTCAACGAAGGTTTCATCGCCTTGATTGATAAGGAATGCATTCCAGCCGTTGTACCCAGCGGGGTGCGCAATGTTCGTTACGTAGAAGTCGGGATATCCGTTACACGTGACGTCTCCAACGCCTACTCCCATCGCCCAAAGCCCGATGCACGCGCCACTGTCGCTGGGCTCATCACACAATTTCACGAAAGACCCGTCCTCATTGCGCCACAGTTGGTTGGGAACCAACGAGGGCAAATGGCCTCGATCATTGACGATGTAAAGGTCAAGCCAACCGTCCCGGTTCATGTCTGTGAACGCCGGTGTGAATGTCATGCCGAGGTCAGCGACGCCGAGACCCACAGCGACATCCTGGAAGGCACCGCTGCCCAGATTGCGGAAAAGCTTGTTCCAATGCGCCGAATTTGCTGCGTACTGTGGGAAGAGGTAGTTCGCGACGTAGAGATCAAGCAGGCCGTCGTTGTCGTAGTCAGCCCACGCCGCCCCTTGACTATTGCCGAGATTGTTGACACCGGCCGCGACGGCAACATTTGGCAATTGAAACTGGCCATCGTTGCGCAGCAGTACATTCGGAAAGAGCTGCCCGGTGCTTTGCTTCATCTCTTGTGTGATGTAAACGTCGAGCAAGCCATCTGCGTTATAGTCGGCAACAGCAACGCCGGTCGGACGTTGCAGAACGATTCTCGGCGCGCCGCTGTCAGTAAATGATCGGTTGGTAAAGAACCCGTCGCCGTCATTCTCAAAGAGTCCGATCAATCCGCTCGACGCACCCATCAGCAGCAAGTCCTGGTGGCCGTTGCCTGTCAAATCAGCGATGGCGACACCGAAGCCGTTGGCTTGACTGGTGCCATACGGCTGGACGGTGTAGGTCACGCCGCGGCTGATCGCTTCCTCTGTGAATGGCGCGGGCCCGTCACCCTTTGCAGTGCAGGCGTGTAGTGCAGCTGCACAAGCCACCAGAGACCACCCACTTCCTCCAAGTTTCATTCTTGCTTTGCTCCTGCCAAAACCTCGCATCCCACTTCTTGGAACCTCAACAGCCAGCGTCGAGGTGGACCACTCCAGGGTCTCCACTCTGGCTTCGTTCCGCCGGCCGCGTGGTGTGGACCGGTAAGAGCAGAATAACACCTTTGGATTCTATTCCAAGTCCAACGACGCAAAAATGGTGCGGCTGGCCTTGAAAGGGCGCTCTCTACTATGTGGCTACCGGCCGATCGGTTGCGGAGGATCCAAGACGCCGCGCGGCTCAT
Organism: uncultured Isosphaeraceae bacterium; assembly: GCA_964523675.1. GTDB lineage: Bacteria > Planctomycetota > Phycisphaerae > Phycisphaerales > SM1A02 > CAZFZT01. The sequence goes on along the minus strand of CAZFZT010000004.1, from coordinate 60,093 downwards.
ACCGGCCTGTGCAGCAGGTTTTTTTTGCCCATTTCTGTTGCAATTCTGCGAGTCGATGCGATAATTACGGTATCGCGGCCCGGCTCCAAGCAAACCGAGGAAGAACTCCTCGCTGGGCGTGAGGAACCACCGCGACGACCGCCTCCCGCGTCCGCAACGTCGGGCGACACACACCCAGGGAGACGGGCGATGAGCCCCTCGGGACGCCGAGGGGGAAAAGAGCCCGGCGATCGCTCGTTGCGATGGCGGCTGGGATAACGCTCTTTTTCGAAAGGAGGTGATCCAGTGAACAACTGTGACTGTACGAGAGGGCTGCAACGGTAAACCGTGCGCCTGACGGGGTTGCATGTTCGTAGCAGCCCGCTCTCAAAGCATCGACCCGGCGGTCTCTGACCGCCGGGTCGTTTTCTTGAGAGGGGAGGACTGGGGCAGGGCGGGAGGAGGTGGCGATGGTTCAGAACCCCGAGCCCGGCGGCTGTGGAGGCAGAGTGGCCGAACAGAGCGGAGTAATTGGCGCTTTCTGATTGGGAGGTGGGCCGGATATCAAGAACGGAGGCGGTGTAAGCCGCAACGGCCGCACAGACTGACCATCAAAAATCGCAACTCTCGCCCGCCGCTGGACATCTGGCGGTTCGGGTACACATTCATTGCGACCGCATGCCATTCTGGTCCGTATAGAAGGTGACGAATGAATAGTCGGCGGGATTGCGCCCACCGTCGTCACCGTCGAGAAGAGAGAGCAAGCGAGGAAGAGAGTGTAGTCATGATGTGCAGGAAACTTGCGCGCTGCGGCGTGAGCGTGATCGCTGCGCTGGCGGCGGCCACGAATGCATTCGCGGTCAGCGAACGCGCCACCACGGCTCCGTTCGACACCGGGCGGTTTCTTTCCGTCAACGGCGAGGTGTATGCCGGCATCTTTGGTTCGAGCGTTACTGTGGAAACGCTCACCGTTGGCGAAGCGACGTACCGAGCGCAACTCGATGAGCTCATCGAAGTGGCCAGCGTGCGCATCTATGTCTCGACGGACCAAGGCGCAGAGCCGATGCTGCTCACCGACGAGCAGCTCGCTTCCGGTGAGTTTGGCGTGGCGTTTGGGCTTGGGCGCGAGTTTGAACGAACACAGTTCGCAACCGCGCTTGACGTTATGCAGGGCCTTGATCTGGCCAAGATGTTGTTCACCGATGGCAGCCGGGGCGTGCGCGTTGATGTTCTGCTCGCGGTTCCGCTTCGCGACTCCGCCCCTGGTGAGTTCGATCTGAGCCCCGAAGCGCTCCTTCTGGGAAGTTTCGCAAACCAGCAGGTGCGGCTTGGGGCCATTATCGGCGGCAACATCGATCAGCCCATCCTCGCTCAGGAGCCGGTCGAGGTTGATCCAAATGGCTTTCTGGACGGGCGTACCGGTGTCTCGATCGTCACGGATGTCACGCGCGACCCACAACCCATCGCCATTGTCGGCCTGGATCTGTCGGTGCTGGGCATCGGTGATGAGACAGCTGTCATCGGCTATCGGCTTGAGATCGGCCCCGGCGCCCCTGCAATGTTCAACCTTATCGGTGTGGGACGAGACTGGCAGCGAGATCTTGCCACGCCCATCGCCACGCTCGAGGAGCCGCAGGACTTCGAAGCTGTCGGCTTGGGGTTTGTCGAGGATTGGGCGCCGCGCGGTGGCTTCGGAACGGTCGGGCTTGCCATGTCGCAACCGTTGGCGCGCGGGCCGCTGCTTGGCGGGAGCGGATTTCGCGGGAGCGGCGGCGGGAGCGGCGGCGGCGGCGGCTTACCACGCGGCCCGTTCTCGAATGGGGATCAGGAACCGGGCGACGATCACGACGATGGAGGTGACGATGGCGATCCCCCTGTACCCGCCCCCGGCACGCTCATCATTCTTCTCGGCTATGGTCTCACCTGTGGGAGCCGGCGGCGACGATGCTGAGCCGGTGCATGCGCGCCCAGTGCAACCCTTCAGGTCTGCCAGATAAGCGATTGCCAATCACGCCGGCCGCTTGAACTTGCGCCATGTTGGGGCGATATCGTCCGACAGGATCTAGCGCCAACTGAGCATGACCACGCCGGCTACAACGAGTGCCACCGCGATCATCTTGCGCAGCGTCATTTCCTCGCCCAGCACCAGCATCCCCAATACGACAGCCACCGTCGGGGCGACGGTGAAGGCGATGGGCTTGACGCGTGAAATCTCACCGAGGTGAAGCGATGCATAGAAAAAGATCATGCCAGCAGCCCCTGCGGCAATTCCGGAGCCCAGGCACAACTTCAGCAACGTCGGCCAGTCCGCGCGGAACCAGTCGCGCGGCTCCACTTTTGCCTGATGCACTGCAATGAAGTAGGCGAGCCAAAGGAGCGGCAGCGCGACGGTGGACCGCAGCGCGATCGCTGTGAGCGGCCCGATGCGACCGGTGTGAAGCACGCTCTTTGTAAAGAGTTCACCAACGCCCCAGCAAAGGCCAGCAAGCAGTGCAAAGACAATGGCGCGCATGATGCGGCACGATACCACGGCTGAAACTCGGTTGAAACACGCAGGGCCACAGGGAGGGACCGAGAGATGAGATCCAAAGAATTGCGTTGACCCGAACGCAAAGTGGAACCTCTCGCAAAGGCAATGACACAAGAGACTCGCGCCGCCTGCGTGGCCCTCAGTGGCGGTTCCCTCTCTCAGCAGCGAAGCGAGCGGCTCACTCGGTCAACTTCACGAGTTCCGCCACCACGCCCGACCGCTTGCCGGTGAGTTGCGCATGCTTGAGCAGGTATTGCATCACGACGGTCATCACCGTTGCATGCGACCACGTGAGGGGACTCACGGAGATGGGGTCGCCAGTGTGCGGATGGAACTGCTCGGCAAGGACGCCTGATTCCAGTGCTCGGCAGCGGGTCCACTGGAGATATTCGAGTGCGCCTTCAAGTTCGCCAATCGAACCAGCGATCGCGATCTTGTGCATGGCCAGCCACAGCGTGCAGATGACCCAGGGATTGCCCGGAACGTTCTCAATGTCGGTTCGCTCGACCTGATGGTAGTAGTCCTGCTCATAACGCGCGATGCCGCCGATACTCGTCTTGACCCACAGCCGTTCACGCATGGCCTTCATCTCGGCCATGACGGCTGGATGATCCGCCGGTAGCGCACCGAACGCGAAGAGCGCGAAGTTTGCTGCGTCATGGGTCATGTCGAGCCGGTAGGTGCCGTCTTCCAGAGGCGTGACCATGCGAGCGAAACGTTGACGCTCATCAACCCACATATGCCGCATCATCGCGCCGCGCATGCGCTCCGCACCTTCGATGAACTCGGCAGCGTGGTCCATTGCGCCCATATCGGCTGCAAAGTCGGCCGCTGCCTGAAGCGCGCCGATCGTGGCGGCGACGGTAAACAGATGCACGCCGCGACGCTCCTCCCATAAGTCCCAACTCGGCTTGGGCAGGCCGTTGTGGTCGCGGTGCTTGAGCATCCACCTGGCGGGGTTGATGACCAGCGGCGTGTAGAGCGGCTTGATGAACTCGACATCTCGAAACACTAAGAAATGCTGTCGCAACGACCAGAGCACGAGCGCCGTTTCATCCTGCTGGATCGGCAGCACCTGCTTGCCATCGAGCATCCAAGGATGCCAGGAGGAAGCAAGAGTGCCCGTCGGATTGTACTTGTGCAGAAAGTAGCCCTTGTCGTTGATGATCCTGGCGCAGAAACGGAAGAACGATCGCGACAACTCACCCTGACCCGCCAGGACCAGCGCATGCGCAACGAGCGCGCCGTCGCGCGGCCACATGTACGAATAGGTATCACCTGCAAAGTGCGTGATGTCGGTGTCGTTGGCAGCGATGATCGCCCCGCCATTGTCGATCTGCGTGCGCAGGATCAATTGGCTCGTGATGAAGAGATCGCGGATGGGCTCGGGCAGCGGCGAGAAGTCAATCGGCTCTTTGCAGGCCCACAACCGCCAGTAGGCCTCGGAGCGATCCATCATCCGCTGCGCGGTCTTCTCCAGGATCTTCTTGTTCAGCTCCTGTAGCGACTTGTGCGAAGGTCCGGCCGCGATCCAGTAGATCACGTAGCTTGAGCCGCCCGCGGGAAGGTGCAGGTTGAAGCCGACGGTGGAATCGACCGAGCCCTGGGCGATGGCATTGCGCGTCAGTTGGCCGTCCTCCGCATCGCGCCACGTGCCTTCGGCTCCGCCGATGCGTTTGGTGCCGGTCGCCCAGTGATCGATGCCGCATTTGCGCTCGTCACAACCGTTGATGAGAAAGTACGTGTCGTCCTTATAGTGAACCAGCCCAGAGAGTTGCGGGTCATAGTTCACGGTGTCACCGACGGGTGAACCGTTCACCGAAAGGTCATGATGAAAGAAGATGCGGCAGTCGCGCGGTTTGCCCGTCAGGTCGTTCACCACGATCTTGCGGAAGTAGACCGGACTCCAGTAATCGACCGCATCGTTACAGAGCAGCTCAATTCCGAGCCGTTCGTGTCTAAGGGTGACCTCAGTTACCATTGTGTCGGGCTTGTATCGCAGTTCGCGTTTCCAGCCGGCATCCTCAATCCAGGCAAAGTGGCCGTCCACCCACACGCCGAACCGCTGGACATGCCCTTCCGTGTGGTTGGGCATTCCCACCCTGGGGTAATAGAGGTCGCGGATTCGGTAGAGGTCGTCAAAGGTGATGAGCATCTCACCATTGCCGACCGGGATGTTGCGAGGCATTGAGTGGCGTCTCCTTCTTCGCGAACTTCCGCGCTTGCGGTGAAGCGGGGTCGTCTGCCGATCCTAGCCAGCGGTGCAGGTGAGTTCGGATGGTTATGTTTCTGAATGGGGCGTCGGGTCGGCACCGGATTCCGGTTCGGTTGGTGGTGGGCCTTCCGCGAGCGGATCGTCGGAATCTTCGGCTGGCGGCTCGGCTAAGTTCCCTTCCTGTGTGGGTGCAGGTGCAGAATGAGTCGGCCCCATCGCATGAATACGCTGCCGCATCGTTCCGACCTGTATCACTCGGACGCCATAATTTTCCCCCACCTTGACGGCAGTGCCGGAGCCGATCCGCCGCCCGCCGATGGTCACCTCCAGGCGCTCGTCAGCGAGCTTCGGCAGTTCGATAATCGCGCCCGGCGAGAGAGCGGACACGTCCCGCACACGCATCGGCCGAGTGGCTATCTCGACCGTCAGCGGCACTTCCAGGCGGAGAATGGATTCCAGGTCAGCAGGCACGGGTTCATTATCGGCAAGCTGGCAGGGGTGGATTGAGGAGAAGGGCGGAGGGGGGGAAGTGTGGCATCGAGGGATCGATCGCTCACCTGCACCAGCGCTCGACGACTCGAATCGGCATGCCCTGCCAACAACCAGTAGCCAATAGTCAACAGCCCCAACCCACCGTTTCCTAACCCGTAGTGGCCTTACCGACTCGATCCATTTAGACTTATCCCATGACGCGAGTCGCCAATCCTGCGAATGCATCTCACCCAGCCGCACCAAGTACGGTCGCAATTGACGTGTCCGGCGAGGGGAGGAGCGACGCGGCGAACACCGCCAGGAATGTTTCGGGAGCCGATACCCCAAGCCGAGACCCCGTCACCCTCCGAACTCTTGCATCTTTCGTAAAGCGCAGCGAGCCCTTCGCATGCCTCACTTGCTACGACGCCACCACAGCTCGCTGGCTTGAGCGGGCCGGTGTCCCGGTACTGCTGGTCGGCGATACTGCCGCCGAGATGATCCTGGGCCTGCCGGGCACGATTCACGCACCGCTCGAGTTCCTGCTCACGCTTACCGCCGCGGTCAAGCGCGGGGCGCCGAACACATTCGTCATGGGCGATATGCCGTTTATGAGCTACCAGGCGGACGATGCCGATGCGATTCGCAATGCCGGTCGATTCCTCACCGAAGGCATGGCCGACGCAGTGAAACTCGAGGTCGATCGCAGTTTTCTACCGCTTGTGGAGAAGATTGCACGTGCAGGCGTGCCGGTGTGCGCTCACCTCGGCTCACGGCCGCAACTGGTCAAGATGCAGGGGGGGTACAAGTCGGCGGGGAAATCGGCTGAAGCAGCTGGTCAGCTCGTGGCGGACGCGGTTGCCTTTGAGGAAGCAGGCGCGAGTCTCCTGCTTATCGAGGCGGTCCCGAATGAAGTTTCCCAGCGAATCGTCGAGAAGACATCGATCCCGCTCATTGGATGTGGCGGCGGGCCGGCCTGCCACGGCCAGATCGTCGTCTTGCAGGATTTGCTGGGCCTGACAGTTTGGCAACCATCCTTCGCCAAGCCAATCGCTCAACTTGGCACGCAATTGATGGACGCCGCCGAGCGTTGGATCGATAAGGTCAAACGAGCCGACTTTGGAGAGCACCCATACAAGATGCAACGGTGAGACGGTGAAAACGGAACGCAGAGCACAAGCCGGGGCAAAGCGCAGAAGTCGCGCAGCGACGACCAAGCGATGCCCCGGGTAGGCACCGCAGCAACACCACTGAAACACCCACCCGCCGCCGCCGAATAACTCTTGAAGGCCAACGGAGAACGACTGCATGCCGATGCGCAAACTCACCGCCTACGGACCGAGCATTGTCGTGCTCATTACAGCAGCGGCCGTGCTCATCGGCGGTCCACACGCAGTGCGCAGCATCACCTACGCACACACCTCCGCGCGCATTATTCAGGCCAGTGAGCGTCTAGCGCAGGATGACAACATCCTCGGCCGGATGAATCAGGCCTATCGAGACATCGCCGAAGCCGTCGAACCCACGGTGGTACACATCAGCGCACGTCGTCCCGCCATTCCCGGCGCGCGCGGCTCACGCCAATCCGTTTCATCCGGTTCCGGTTGGATCTATGATGAAGAAGGCCACATCGTCACGAACTATCACGTCGTTGAAGATGCCGAAGAGATCGACGTGCAGCTCTACACCGGCGAGACGCGCCCCGCGCAGATGGTCGGCTACGACCGCACTACGGATATCGCGCTCATCAAAATTCCGGCCGGGCGGCTTCATGCGGCGCTTCGAGCGGCTTCAGATGATGAAGTGCGTCAAGGTGACATGGTCTTCGCTTTTGGTTCTCCGTTCGACTTCCGGTTCTCAATGTCTTCCGGCATTGTCTCGGGCAAAGGAAGGTTCGTCGGTGTCATTCAGAATCAGGTTCGCCGATTCGGCGAGATTGGCTATGAAAACTTCATTCAAGTCGATGCCGCGATCAATCCGGGCAATTCCGGCGGACCGCTCACGGATTACCGCGGCCGCGTCATCGGGATGAACACGGCCATCGCAACCGCTTCGCCTCGGCAATCGCAAGACGGCCGGATGATCGATGAAGGGCAATTCGGTGGTGTCGGACTGGCAATTCCGCTGGACATGATCGAGCCCGTCGTGACGCAGCTCATCGAAACGGGTGAGGTGCAGAAAGGTTATCTCGGCATCACAATTGTCGACCGTTCGCAGCGCATCGCTGATGAACTTCGCGCGATGGGTTTCTATCAAAGCGGTGTGCCCGTTGGGCGTATCGACGTTCACAATGGATCATTGCAGAAACTGCTTCGACCTGGTGATGTCATTACGCATGTGGGCGGCGTTCCGGTTGAAAGCGTGCAGCACATGCAGTTGCTGGCCGCCCCCGGTGGCCAGCGCACTGCGGAAGTGACCGTGTGGCGATATGACCATGATCGCGGCAGGGGGGTTCCGCTGGTGGTTCGGTTTGATCAGGAGGCAGCCGCCATGCTCAGCGACCAGGTGTTCCTCGATGCGGAGGATCTGATTGCTCAGCGTCTGCACGATCTGGGCTTCACGGGGAACGGCGTGGTCGTCTCGGGCGTCAATCCATCAGGACCAGCCATGGCCGCCGGGCTGCGGGCGTTCGACGTCATTACGCATGTGAACAACTATTCGGTCGCCACCCGACCGCAACTGCAATCGGCAATCTCGTCAATCCGCCCTGGGCAGACCGCGCGCATCAGCGTATGGCGTTATGACCAGGAGCGCGGCACTGGCGAAACGTTCGAGTACGACGTTGTCCTTGATCGGCTTGAAGCGGCGATGATCGGGAGAGCGCCGCTGCCGACGGCCATTGAACTCGCAGAAGAACTCGGCATCGAGCGCATGAGTACAGCCACACCGGGCAATCTTCCGGACGGTCACCGCTTTCAGCCCGGTGTATTGGTCGAAGCAGTCGCGACTGATTCTCCGATCGAAGGCCGTATTGAGCCCGGATCGGTCATCGTCCGCATCGGGGACATCCGCGTGCGCACAGTTGAAGAACTCCAGGAAGCGCTCCTGCTAAGCCGGGCCGAGCAGGGCACTGTGGCGATCACCTTCCGCGACCCGCAGGGCAATATCACGACCTGGCGCACGGGCATTCAGTGATCTCGTCGCCTGTAACCGGCTTCCCGAGGGGTCAAGACCCTCAATTGAGTTCGCTCGTTATAGTTTCCCCATGACGGTCGATCTGACGTCCCGCGTCATCATCATCACGGGGGCGAGTTCAGGCATCGGGGCAGCGACAGCGATCGAATGCGCGAAAGCAGGTATGCACGTGGTGCTTACCGCCCGTCGTTCAGATCGGTTGGAGCAGGTTGCTCAGCGGGTGCGCTCACACGGCCGGCGTGCGGTGATTGTTCCTGGTTGCATCACTGATCCAGGAATGTCGGCCCGGCTGTTGGACACGGCCGAAGCGGAGTTTGGCGGGTTCTATGCAGTTTTCGCCAATGCTGGGCATGGCGCGGAGAAGGCGATGGCGGAGTTTCCGATGTCGGAACTGCGCAGCATGTTCGAAGTGAATTTCTTCTGCGCGGTCGAGCTGCTTCAGTTGGCGGCAAACCGCCTGATGGCCGCACGTGTGCCGGGACATCTGCTGATGTGCGCGAGTTGCCTGGCGCGGTTTTCGATTCCCCTGCACGGCCATTACGCCGCTTCCAAGGCAGCGCAGCATTCAGTGTGTTGGGCACTGCGCGCCGAATTGGCGCGGCATGGCATTGCGGTGTCGAGCGTGTTGCCCGTTACGACCGCGACAGAGTTCTTTCAGGCCTCGGCTGCGCGAAGCGGGAAGGTGGTGCCGGCCAAGCGGACGCCCGAGCACGCCCCGCGCTTTTTCACCCAGTCGCCGGAGCGTGTGGCGCGTGCGGTTGTCAGATGCCTGGGCAGGCCGAGGCCGGAAGTCTGGACAAGTCACATCGTGCGCCTGATGGCAGGAGTGATGACGATGTTCCCGTGGACCGCCGAGGTCATTATGAATCGCCTCATGCAAAGCGAACGCAAGCGATCGATGACTGCGCACCCGGAGCAGCTTGAGCCGAAGATGCCGGGCGAGCAACATTGAGGAAGGAGCCGCGACGTGGCCACCGCAGCGACAGGTTCTCCAATCGATGCTCACGGCAGTCTTGTTGTCATCGATATGGCGAGACTTCCTGGGCGCCAGTCATTGGCCCGCGAGCTTGCCGCGCAGCTCAACGCAGCTCTGGCTGCCGACGGCGAAGTCGACAGTGAGTTCCGGCTGATTGTGAGTGACGAGCGGATTGAGCTGTGCGATCGGAGGATGAAGGTCGGGCAAGGCGTGAGCGCGGATTTCTCAGCAATCGATCGTCGGAGCGCCTCGCGCAGCGAACCGATCGCGCGGGCCATGGGGCGCGGCAGCCGCACAATCATCGACGCCACCGCCGGCTTGGGGAAGGATTCCTTTCGCTTGGCATCTTTGGGCTTCGAGGTGACGGCCATTGAACGCTCGCCCATCGTCGCCGCGCTCCTGAACGACGGTCTACGTGCGGCGCGCACGGATCAAACCCTCTCACATGCGATGCTTGATCGCGTGCGCCTTGTCGTCGGCGACGCACGAGAAGCGCTGACCACGTTGCCGCGCCCCGATGTGGTCTATCTCGATCCGATGTATCCGCCCAAGCGGAAAGAGGCGGCCCTGCCGAAGAAGCGCATGCAGATCCTTCAAGCCCTGCTCGGCCCTGATATTGACTCAACGGAACTCTTCGAGCTGGCCATGCGACAAGCGATCCATCGCGTGGTCGTGAAGCGTCCCACCTATGCGCCGCCACTCACACCTCATCCGGTTGCATCACATGAGGGGAAACTTGCGCGCTTTGACGTCTACGTTCCGCATGCTCGAGCGGCTCCGCTTCGTCGTTGAGCGGCCAGCCGCTCGCTTCGGATAGCCGTTGACGAATGGCCTGAGTGATCGCGTCAGCATCACGAATGCCGTCAAACCGCATCAGATCAACGAACTCAACACGTGCGTGGCTCGGGGTGGCAAACGCTTTGCGCAGGTCTCCGACCTGCGGGGTGCCACTGATCCACACGAGTAGCACTGGTGCTCCGGTGTGGAGCACCATCGCGCCGACCCCGCTGAGGAATGGCCGAATCTCGCCATGTACGACAATGCGGCCTTCTGGGAAGATGCCGATGACGCCGCCGCCTTTGACATGCCGAATGGATTCGCGCACCGGCCTGGAGTCGCCGCCGGTTCTGCTCACTGGAATGATCCGCTGTTGCCGCCACACCCAATCCAGTTCCGGGATCATCATCTCGGCCGCCATCAGCCAGCGAATGCGAAACCAGCAGCCGGTTTGGATGAGCAGCGGATCGACCGAGGATGTGTGGTTGGAGACCACGATGAGCGGACCAGGGTCGATCGAACGTCGTAACTTCTCATGGCCGACATATTGAGCGCGGTGAACAACGGCTGCATACAACCGGCAACCAATCCAGAGCAGGCATTGCACGGGATCGCCTCCGGGACCGCGAGAGAGAAGCGGCAGAACGATCCATCGGATCGCCAGCACGATCACGGTCCAAGCCACCATGGCGGCTGCAATGGTCTGGGGCGCAGACATATTGAACACTAACTTTCGCGGAGCGCATTCAAATTGTCAAACGCAGTTGTCCAGCTCCATGCGAACCGCGCGGCTTCACCTGCATTCATTAAGCGAATTCGAAGTGATCGGCTCCAATAAGGAGTGCAAGCTGATTCACCGCCTCCTCCAACGCAGCACTGCGCTTGCGGGTGGCCCGAATCCCGGGCTGCCACCAGATCGCCCGCACATGGAGGGTGCTCACCATGCGGTCGAACTTGGGATCGATCCGCCCGATCAGGCGTTCGCCTTCGAGAATCGGCATGACGTAGTAGCCGTGCACGCGCTTGGGTGCAGGGACAAATGCCTCAAAGCGATAATCGAAGTCGAAAAGGCGCAGTAAGCGCTTGCGATCGCGGATGACGGGATCGAAAGGACACAGCAGCCGAGCGCGGTCGGGTGCTTGAGGCAAAGCGGCAATCCGCTCGCGCCAATCATGCGGCGCGTAGGCGCGTGTGGGTCTGCTGCCATCTGCTGCATCAATGTCGACCGGAACAATTCGACCCTCTTGAGCTGCGCGAGTGCACCATGCACGGCACTCCGCCGCTGAGATTGCGTTCCAGAAAGCTGCCAGTTCAGTTGGCGTCGCGGCGCCCAAACGATCAAGCGCGGTTGAGCATGCCCATTCGACATGCGCTTCATCCGACGACTTCTCGACACCATGCAGCTCAGGAAGGACGCGATGCGTCAAGTCGTACACCTTCTCGAAGTTCTCGCGACGGGTGATCGCCAGTTCACCGATGCGCCAGAGAACCTCGAGCGCGACCTTCTGCGGCCGCCATCCCCACCACGGCTGAGATGGCCTGCTGTTCTCATCGAGAAAATCGCGCGAGCGCAGCGGCCCTTCCTTTTCGATGCGTTCTCGAACGTGCCGCATCACCTTGAACGGGTCGCTCCCCAAGCGCGCTTTCCACCATGTGCTGCGCTCCGCGCGCTCGAGGAAGCGGTCAAAGCGGTGATGCCAGTGGCTTAACCATTCACAGGGGATGGCAGAAGCGTCGTGGGTCCAGTGCTCGAACAGCGCTCGGTCCTTCTCTATGAGTTGATGGAGCATCGATGGCTGATACGCATCCAGCCGAGCGCCGAGCGTGAGATGGTGCGCGCGTTCCACGTAGTTGATTGAGTCGATCTGCACGAAGCCGAGCGACTTGATGAGCCGTGCGACTGACGCGCGGTTTGCGCTGCGCTGCGGATCATCGAGCAGGCCCTGCGCGCCGAGGAACATCCGCCGGGCCGACTCGCAGCTCATGCAGGCAACGGGCGAAGCCGTGCGGCGCTGTCTTGACGTCTCTCGTTTCACGTCATCACCGTAGTATTGCATTCGCCGGAGACTGTGTCGCGAATGCCGCCCGCTGCGACGCATCGCTCCCACTCATCTCAACGCCCTTCGCGCAGGCGCTCACCAAGCCAGTCACTCAGCTCCGGAATTGCGCGAATCTTCTGAACGACCGATTCGATGTCATACTCGATGCGGTAGAACTCGACTTTGTTCTCGTCGAGGATGGCGTAACTGGCGCGGGGATCGAGGTCGCGCGGCTGACCGACGGAGCCGGGATTCACGATGAGCTTCTCGCCGCCTTCAGCCGCACCGTTGCTGCTGAAGGTGTAGACGCCCTCAACGTCGCGTGGCGGGTAAAAATCCGGCTCATTGGTGAAAACGCCCGGCACGTGCGTGTGGCCGACCAGACAGTATTTCTCGATGCGCTCGAAGATCTGCTGCATCTTCACTGGCGAGTTGATGGCATCTTCAGGAAAAAGGTATTCGTTGATGGGGCGGCGAGGCGAGCCGTGTACGCAGAGGAACTCGCCGAACATTACGCGCACGCGCAGCCGGCCGAGAAACTCCCACCGTGTCGCCGCCTTCTCTTTGTCGGGCTCCTTCTCGAACTGGGCTCGCGTCCAGTAGGCGGCCTGCTCGGCAGCAAGGTTGAAGTTCGTCGGCTCGTACAGCACGCCGAAGTCGTGATTGCCCATCAGCGACCATTCACACTTCTCTGCAATAAGGTCAACACATTCGACAGGATTCGGCCCGTAGCCGAGGACATCGCCGAGACAGATGATGCGGTCGACGTTCTGCGTCTCGATCTGCGCCAGCACCGTCTGGAGTGCTTCGAGGTTCGCATGAATGTCGCTGATGATTGCGGTGCGCACGGGAGAATAGGGGGCAAGGGATTCCGAGGGAATCGGCGATAGTAGCGGAGTCGGCGGCGGAACGTCAATTGAAGAGGATGCTCAGCACGAGCGGTCGCAGCTGCCATCCGTCCAGATAGATTGATCGGCGCAGTGTCGTGAGCAATCTGGCCGCAGCCGTCCGGTCGAATTTTCTGAAGTTTCGATTTGCACGTCGATGATTTTCGGACCATACTCTGCAATGGTCCGGTCGCGGTATTTATAACCACCTGCACTTCTTTGGCGACTCTGTCGCCCGCTTCATTCCGGCCAGGCCCGACATCCCGACGTGTGAGAATCGCATTGAACTTGCGGGCGCGATTTCCGCGCGCTGGCGGCCTCGGTCAGTGCGATCAACAGGCGTCGCTCCGCGCACGTATTGGGGGGGGATGCGCGCCTGTTCCGGGAGACATGGTCGTATCGACGCAGTACGAAGTGGCTGCATCTTGTGAAATAGGTTTGCAATCGGGGTCCGACCTGCCACAATGATCTTTCCTCGTCGCCAGGTTCATTTGTTGAAGCAAGGAGAAATCATGTTCAGCGGTCGCTGTTTCGCCGTCTCTCTCACCCCTTCGCTGATTGTCGCTGCGTTGGTCTCGCCTGCTCTCGCACAGTGGACCGCCGATCCAGTGACTAACACCCCGATCGTCACCGCAGGTGGCGAACAGGTGCAGCCGAAGATCGTGCCGACCTCCGACGGAGGCGCGTACATCAGTTGGTTCGACAATCGCGCGGGCGGTTACGACGTCTATCTCCAGCGCATCAACGCTGCAGGCGAAGCGCTCTGGCAGCGTGATGGCGTTCTGATCGCCGATCGGTCATTCGGTTCCACTCAGGACTATGACCTTGCTGTCGATGCTGACGACCATGCCATCGTCGCCTTTCGTGACGACCGCTTCGGCGGCATTGTCGTCACCGCATCGCGCGTCTCACCGGATGGGACGCAGGTTTGGGGACCGCTCGGCGTCCAGCCGACGATGACCGGGAGCTTCGTCGGCGCCATTCGCGCGACCGTTACGAGCGACGGCAACATCGCAGTAGGTTGGTTCAACGGCTCCGCTGCCTACATCGTGAAACTCGATCAGGAAGGCAATGAACTCTGGACTCAAACAATCGGAGACGCTCCGGTCGGCTCCTTCACCGTCTCCGATCTCATTGCGTCCGATGGACTTGGAGAGAGCGGCGAGATGATCGTGGTGATGACGACGTTCGGATCGTTCATTACGCCGCGGCACATCTACGCGCAGAAACTCGATGCAGGCGGCAATACGCTTTGGACGAACCCGACGCCGATCCACACGGGCCCGAGCATACAGGTCGGCAACTTCCCGCGCGGCGAAGCCGACGGCGCAGGCGGCATGGTCATCGCTTGGTACCAACTCGATCCGCTTCAAGTTCGAGCCCAACGGCTGAATGCAACCGGCCAGTCGCAGTTCCCAGCAGGTGGAGCGGTCGTGTCGACGAACGCTTCACAACTTCGGGTCGAACCCGGCGCTGCCTTCAACCACTCGAATGGGGAGACGTTCGTCTTCTGGCGCGAACTCGATTCGTTCCAGAACTCGATTGGGATCTACGGCCAGAAGTTCGATGCAAGCGGCGCGAGACAGTGGACCAACAACGGACTGCCGATCTTGACAACCTCGAATGAATCCACGCAGGTGGTAGCGATCGAAAGCGGTGACGGTGCGCAGGTCTTCTTTGTCGAGCGGTTGTCACCTTCGGCGCAGCGCGTGCGCGGGGCGCGGCTTGATGACGACGGCGCGTTTATCTGGGATGACGAGCTTGTGAATATCGCCACTGCCTCATCGCAGAAGTCACGACTGACGGCGATTCAAAGTTCCGGCGGTGACGCATTTCTTGTCTGGGAAGACTCGCGCAACGGGCTCAATGACCTGTTCGCGCAGAACATCAGTGCCGACGGCGCGCTGGGGCCGCCTGAAGGTGTGCCCGGTGATCTGGATGGCAATGGCAGTGTCGGCGTGCCGGACCTGCTCCTCTTGCTTGCTGCATGGGGGCAGTGCCCCGCAGAAGGCGCATGTCCTGCTGATCTTGACGAGAATGGAACGGTCGGCGTGCCTGATCTGCTCATCCTCCTTGCGAACTGGGGATGAGCAGACACAATCCGCTTCATCGCGAGTCCAACAAACGGGTCCATCACGCGGGGCGGTGCGCGTAGCCGCTTGCCAGGTCGAGCAGTGAGCGGGCCATGACCTTTGCGCCCAGCGGCAGCGCGTTCTCATCAATGTCGAAATGGCTCGAATGCAGCGGCCGGCGGTGGCGCGGCTCTTTCTTCGGATTCGCAACGCCCAGCCGAGCAAACGCACCTGGGATAAGTTCCTGGTAGAACGCGAAATCCTCCGCGCCCATGCTCGGCACTTCAAGCCATTGCACCGCCTCCGGCCCGAGTACATCGTGGCCGGCTTCAGCCATCGCTGAAAGCACCGCCAGATCATTTTCGGTGGGCGGAGCGTATTCCGGGAACTTCAGTTCGACTTCGCAGCCGGTTGACTCGGCAATGCCGCGGCACACTGAATCCATCCGCGCCTGCACCGCTTCGATGTCTTCCACTCGCGCGGTGCGCAGCGTGCCGGAAATCACTGCGGAATCAGGAATTGCATTGAACGATGAACCGGCATTGATGGCTGCGACCGTCAGCGCAAGTGGATTGCGGCTGTCGATGCTGCGGGGTGCGAGCTGATACAGCATGGAGACGAGATTGATCGCAGCGGGAATCGGGTCAATCGCCTCATGCGGCCGGGCGCTGTGGCCGCTGCGGCCGCGAATGCCGATGCGAAACGTCTTGCACGCAGCGGTCATCGCGCCCCGCCGCACGCCGATGGTTCCTGTGGGCAAAAATGGCTCGACATGAAGTGCCATGATCGCTGCGACGCCTTCAATCGCGCCCTGTTCGATCATCGATCGCGCGCCCGTCGCGGTCTCTTCCGATGGTTGAAAGATGAAGCGAAGGTTGTGTAATGGCTTGGATTCAGCAATGGCATCACGGTGCTCCGCAATAGTGAGGGCAGCGCCGAGGAGCATGGTGGTGTGTGCATCGTGGCCGCAGGCGTGGCACAGCCCTTCGCGCGTTGAAGCGTAGGGAACCTGCTTCTCATCGCTGACGTTCACGGCATCGAGTTCAGCCCGGCCGGCGATGAGCGAATCGTGCGCTGCGCCTATATCAAGATCGACGACAAGGCCGACATCACCCTTCATCATGCGCGGCTTGAGACCCGCTTCGCGCAGGGTCTCCGCAACAAGAGCGGTGGTCGCAACTTCCTCGCCTGATGGTTCCGGTTGAGCGTGGATGCGGCGGCGAAACTTCACGAGCCGATCCGTACGGGCATCGATCGAAGCAGCGATCGTCCGCCACGCAGGAATCACCGGCGTCGGATTGGCCGAGCCGTTGACCTCAAGACCACCGCCCCCCGCGACACTGGTTGTGGATCGTGCTGCCATCAGTGCAGTATAGGTGCAACGGTCGCGCATAGCCCTTCGTCACTGACTTGGCCAAACGGGTATCGTGTTGCGCATGCCGTTTGAGATTTCACTTGCGCAGTGGTCACTTCATCGCATGATCTTCGCGGATCAACTGCATCCGCTCGACTTTCCGCGGTATGCCGTTGAGACATTCGGCATTCGCGCGGTCGAGTATGTGAACCGCGCGTATAAAGAGCATTACGCTGATGACGACACGAGATGGGTGAATGAGGTGCGAAAGCGCTGCGATGATCTTGGCGTCACATCGCTGCTCATCATGATCGACCGGCAGGGGGATCTTGGCGATCCGGAGGATGCGAAGCGGCAAGCTGCGGTGGAGAATCATTACAAGTGGGTTGAGGCGGCGAAGGAACTTGGTTGTCATTCGATTCGTGTCAACGCGCGCACCCATCCGCAGTTGCCTCAGGACGAACAGCACCGGCATGCGGTCAGTGGTCTCGCACGGTTGACGGCGTTTGCGAAGCGATATGGCATCAACATCGTTGTTGAGAACCATGGCGGACTATCGTCGAACGGTGCGTGGCTGGCCGGCGTCATTCGCGAAGTGAACGAGCGCGTTTCCGGTGGGTGTGGAACGCTGCCTGACTTCGGCAACTTCTGCATGGATTGGGAGCGCAAGGAAGACTCAGCCGCGTGGTATGACCGCTACCAAGGCGTGGCAGAACTGATGCCGTTTGCGAAAGCGGTGAGCGCAAAGAGCAACGACTTTGACGAAGAAGGCAATGAGATTCATACTGACTTTCGCCGCATGATGAAGATCGTTTTGGAGGCCGGCTACCGCGGTTACGTCGGTATTGAATATGAAGGTCAGCAATTCGATGAGCCGATCGGCGTGCGCAAGACGCAGGAGTTGCTCAAGCGCCTGCGTGCGGAGTTTGTCGCGGGAGCGGCTGTGCAATGACCGCGTTCCCTGATGTTCTGCGATCATGAGCCAAATAGTGGAGACAACTATGAGCTGGAGAAGATTCGGATTCGTCGCGGTCGTCGCTCTTGGCGGCATCCTTGCATCCTGCCAGACCCTTGGCGACCGCGCTGCGCTGCCGCCGCTGGACGAGTCGCGCGAGCCGGCCCCCCCGCTACACATACGCCAGTTGATGCAGGCGCCGGATGGCGCGACGGCCTCGTGGGACGCCTTTCGCGGCAAGGTTGTTGTGCTTGAGTTCTGGGCGACGTGGTGCGCGCCGTGCGTCGCAGCAATTCCGCACCTCAATGAGCTTGCCGACGCCTTCGCCGACGAGCCGGTGGTGTTCCTCGCCATCACCGATGAGGAGAGCGAACCCGTCGAGCAGTTTCTCGGCCGGCGCGAGATGAAATCGTGGATTGGATTTGATGAGAATGGCAAGACGCATGCGGCGTATGGGGTTTCGGGCATCCCGCACACAGTGATCGTCGATCAGCACGGCCGCATCGCGGCGGTCACGTATCCGACGCAGGTGACGGAAGAGGTGATTCGCAATGTGCTGGAGGGGCGCGACACGGGACTCACCACCTCAGGCGAGAATCGGCCGACAGTTGCTGCCGGACGCGATCCCGCTGCTTCAGACGATGAAGTGCCGCTTCTGCAAGCGGTCGTACGCAAGCGTGAGGGCAGCGGCGCATCCTCGTGGGGCAACGGCGGATTCACCGCCGATGGCATGCCGATTGGGCAGGTGATTCCGGCCGCGTATTCGATCTCGAAGACGCGCATCGAGGGGCTTGAACACTTCGGTGAGGAGAAGTACACGATCGTGATTCAGGCCCCACGCCGCGATTCAGCGCTCATGCGATCGCTTCTGCGAAGTGCACTCGAAGGGGCCTTCGAGTTCACGACGCACCGCGAGCCGCGTCGCCGACTTGTGTATGAACTGCGCCTGCCGGTCGAGGGCGAACATCGTCTGCTGCCCTCGGCCATGGAGGGCGGCCACGCGTACCGCACAGGTTCTCACGTCATTGAGGCGACGAATACTCAAGTTTCGATGATCGCGCCTTCGCTGGAGTTCATTCTCGAACAGCCCGTGATCATTGAGGCCGAAATCGAAGGCCGCTTCGACATCACCCTGAGGTTCGACGAGGGCGTGCGTTCAATGCCCGGCGATGAACGCGCTTCGCATATCGCCAGCGCCATTCGCGAGCAATTGGGGCTGGAACTAGTTCCCGTGGAACGCGAGATCGAAGTGCTCGTCGTCGTGCCGACAAACGGCGACAAGGTTTCAAACCAATAGCCGCGCGGCGGAAGCCCGCGGTTGCAGCGCCGCGCCGCCGCACCCCCCAAACCGCGGCCTACCGGCACGCGGCTATAGGCGGACACGCTCACCGTCTCACCATATCATGTGAGCCATGATCAACAAGGTCTTCGACACTCCCGCATCCGCTTTAGATGGCCTCGTGCGCGACGGCATGACGATCGCCGTCGGCGGCTTCGGTCTGTGCGGCATTCCTGAAGGGCTCATCATCGCGCTGCGCGATACCGGCGCAAAGGAACTCACGGCCGTGTCCAACAACGCGGGCGTCGATGACTGGGGCCTCGGCCTGCTCCTGCAAACGCGCCAGATCAAAAAGATGGTCAGCTCATACGTCGGTGAAAACGCGGAATTCGAGAGGCAATTCATGGCCGGTGAACTGGAACTTGAGTTTACGCCGCAGGGCACACTTGCAGAGCGACTGCGCGCCGGCGGCGCAGGCATTCCCGGCTTCTACACCAAGACCGGCGTCGGCACAATCGTGGCTGAGGGCAAGGAAACAAAAACTTTCGACGGCGAGGAGTACGTCCTCGAACGCGGCATTCGCGCGGACCTCGCGCTCGTCAAGGCATGGAAGGCCGACGCGGCCGGGAACCTCATTTATCGAATGACCGCGCGCAACTTCAATCCGATGATCGCAACCAGCGGCAAGGTGACAGTGGCGGAGGTCGAGGAGATCGTCGAGACCGGCGACCTCGATCCGGATGAGATTCACACGCCCGGCATCTTCATTGATCGCATCGTCAAGACCGTCCCCGAGAAGCGCATCGAGCAGCGCACGGTGTCACAGCGGGCGTGAGCGAAGCGGTTGACGAGGATGCGCGTTGGCGCTCGCAATCGTATAGCCGCGACGCGCAGCGGAACGATGGCAGAAGATTCGGCTTGTTCTACATGCCCGCGACATTTCTGTGCTTGAGTAGCCAAATGAACGCGGGGCCGCCGATCAACGCAGTGAAGACACCTACAGGCATGCGGCCGGCGCCGATGTCGAGCGCCTGACTGGCGGCATCGGCGAAGATGATCAGTGCAGCTCCTGCCAGCGCGCTTGACGGCACCAGCAACGTATGGCGGTGGCCGACAACAATCCGTGCTGCATGAGGGGCGATCAACCCCACAAACGCAATCGGCCCGGCTACTGCAACGGTCGTAGCAGCGAGCGCGCCCGCAAGGAGAAACATGCCGGCCCGCACAGGTGCAAGCGACAGCCCGACGCTGCGCGCTTCATCATCACCAAGCGTCGCCGCATCCATTGATCTGCCCATGCCCGTGGCAACGAACACGCCGAAGATCGCCAGTCCGGCCGCGAAGATCAGGCGAGGTCGGCTGATGCCCTGCGGAATGTTCCCCATCATCCACACTGCAAGGTCGCCTCGCAAGCCGCCCGGCACGAGCCGCTGCAGAAACATAATGAGCGCGCCGCACACCGCGCTGACGACGACGCCGATGAGGACGAGTGAAAGTGGGTCCAACATGCCGCGTTGCCTGCCGAGCGCGTACACAATGCCGAGGACGACCACCGCGCCGACAAGTGCAGGCATCGCATTGCTTCCACCCTGCAGGAAGGTCGCTCCCGTTGCGTAACCGATGTACATCGCCGACATCACTCCGAGCCCGGCACCGCTTGAGAGGCCCAAAATGAAAGGCGAAGCGAGCGGATTACGCAGCAGCGCCTGTAGCAGCACGCCGGAGGTCGCCAGCGCTGCGCCCACCACACAGCCGATGATGATGGCGTTGTAGCGAAAGACCGCAAACGAGGGGTCCGGCCAGGCGAAGCCGAGCCCCTGGGCCGGATCGCGATCAATGAACAGACGCAGCACGATTGCGCCGAGTGCGATGAAAAGCAGCGAAAGGAAGCCGAGTGTTCTCCTATTCATGTGATGGCCACGGATGAACATGGATCAACTCGGATGGGAACGCAGAATGCGCGATCTGCGGAACGGAAGCACCGCACAGACGGTACATGGAGACCGGCGTTTCCAATGGTGATGCGGGCGATGAGGCATTCGTCCTCTTCATGCTGGCCACAACTGATTCATCTGTGTTATCGGTGTCCATCCGCGGCTTCGTCGTTGTTCTGAAACGTGTCCAGAATCTCGCGCAACTCCTCCGCGACGCCAATGACGCCGCTCGATGGCAGCAGCGCATCCGGATGCGTGAGGACCGCAAGACGATTCTCATTCACTGCGTCGATATTCATGGAAAGAATCGGGCCGAGTGGTGCGAGGTCGTTGGTGGCTGCGTTCGGACGCACAAGAATCACCTGCTGCGGATTCATTTTCGAGATATCTTCGAGCGTGTACTGCGGGTAGCTCGCATGCTGCGCAGCATTGCGCCCGCCCACCATGAGGAGCACTTCGTGCAGGTACGTTTCGGTACCAAAGGCAGTCACGGGATCAACGCCGACGAGCAGCAGCGTCGTTGGGGGCAGGGCGCGCCTCGCCTCAACCTCCTGAAGCTCGATGAATTGTTCGATCAGCGCCAGCGACCGTTCAAGCGCATTCGACTGTGTTTCAAGGTCTTCTTGAAAAATCGCGCTGGGCAGGTCGCCGATGAGCGTTGCAATATCCTCAAGCCGTTCAAGACGCCACATGTGCAGCGACCAGCCGCGCTCCTGCGCAAGTTGCACCAGCTGCGTGTTGACACCAGAGGCAGGCGGTTGGATGAGGATGTGCGTCGGTCGAACACGAATCAGCGCTTCATAATTGAGGTCATGCAGATCGCCCACAACGGGAATGTCGTGATTGAGCGCGTCGCAAAACGGTGTGCGACCGACAATCAGGTGATCGAGCTCCAAGTCAACGAGTGTGCGCGAGATGGCAGGACTCAACGACACGATGCGCGGCTCCGTCGCCGTGGCCGCGCTCCCTGATGTTCCTGCTGGTTGCTCCCGGCAGCCGGTAGCGAACGTGATCGCCAGCCAAAGGATGATGAGTACATGATTGCGCATGGGTGCGGTTTCTCACAGATCGATCTGATCTTCCTCGCTGCGCCCGTCAATCCCGGGTTTCGAACTTCTGGGCGCGGTCTGGTGCCTTTGTCCCTTGGAGCGGCTATTCTACGGTTCGCCCAGCGTCATGATGATGGATTCAGCCACGATGCCAACGCCAACTCCTGCTCAGCCACAGGCCGGGGCGCAACGCTCGGCGAGCGATCGGCCCGTTGTGCTCCGCTGGCAGGCCCATCCGATGCGGGAGCGGCCGGGGCAGGGGGTTCTGGCGATCGGCATCATTCTCGTGATCGCCGGGTTCATCTATGTGACCGCCGCTGGTGCAGGGTTGGCGCTGCTCGGCAGCGTGCTGCTCATCTGCGCGCTCAATCGCTTTTTCTTCCCAAGCAGGTTCACCATCGACGAGTACGGCATTACGGCTGCGTACCCGATGCGGCGAGTGCGCCTGCGCTGGAGCGCGGTGCAGCGTTTTGTCTGGGATGAGCATGGCGGCTATCTCTCGACGCGCCCAGCGCGATCGCGGCTCGATGCCTATCGCGGCATGCATCTGCTCTTTGATGAGGCACAGCGGCAGCGAATCATTCATCACATTCAGGAATCGATGAACACGAGACGCCGATGACCGCAAAGCAATTCCATTGCATACTCCCCCCGTGTAGCCGCGACGCGCAGCGAAGCGCGGCCTTCGAGGTGATCGTATGAACCTCGACTGGCTCAAGCACGCCTTCACTGTTGAAAAGCCAGAGGACTTCGAGCCGACGGAAGAGCAGCGCGCCGTTGCGGAGAAGGTCTGTCGCTGGTCCGTCAGGCGCGGTCTCACGACACCAACGCTTCTATTCCTCGAAAGCAGCCGCGGCATGAACTACATCGCCGCCAACGCCATGCACTTTTTCAGGCCGGCCGTCGCCGCGCTGCTCGACACGAGCGAATACCATCACTTCGCCCAGATGCTGGAGCATCGCGGCTCAATCGATTATCTTTGCCGGCTGCTGGAAGAGTTAGATAGCAGGTCTCACCGCAGAGACGCAGAGAACGCAGAGGGGGCAGAGCGGATTGAGTGAGAAGTACAGCTTTCTCAGCACTCTCTGCGGCTCAGCGGTGAATTGAAAAGGAACGTGCGTGGAACATAAGAAACTGATTCCTGAAAACATCAACGTCATCCTCGCCACCGACTGCGGATCGACCACCACCAAGGCGATCCTCATTCAAAAGGTTGATGGCGTGTATCGACAGACGCATCGTGGCGAAGCGCCCACTACCGTCGAGGAGCCCTTCGCTGACGTCACGATGGGCGTCGTCAACGCAGTCACCGAAGTGCAGGAACTCGCCGGGCGCAAGCTCGTCGATGAGAACGGCCGCTTGATCCACCCGGCGCAGGGCGATGTCGGCTGCGACATCTACATTTCCACCTCCTCCGCAGGCGGCGGCTTGCAGATGATGGTCGCAGGCGTCGTCGCGGAGATGACCGCAGCCAG
Organism: uncultured Isosphaeraceae bacterium; assembly: GCA_964523675.1. GTDB lineage: Bacteria > Planctomycetota > Phycisphaerae > Phycisphaerales > SM1A02 > CAZFZT01. The sequence goes on along the minus strand of CAZFZT010000004.1, from coordinate 36,966 downwards.
CGCCAAGCGAGCCGCCCTGGGCGCAGGGGCGATTGTCATGGACGTGATCGCCTCCAACGACAAGCGCAAGCCGCACGAGCAAATTCAGCGCATCCGCGAACTCCGCCCCGACATGATCCTCGTCTCCGGCGGCATCGACGGCGGCACAACCACGCATGTCGTTCAAATCGCCGAACTCATCGCGCCAGCCAAGCCCCAGCCGCGTTTCGGCACGACATTCTCGATGCCGCTCATCTACGCAGGCAACAAGGACGCTGCGCCGCTCGTCGAGAAAGTCTTCGACGAATCCATCGACCTGATGGTCGTTGACAACCTGCGGCCGGTGCTCGAACGCGAAAACCTCGCACCCGCGCGCGATGCCATCCACGACATGTTCCTCGAGCACGTCATGGCCCACGCCCCCGGATATGACAAGTTGATGCAGTGGACGCACGCGCCGATCATGCCAACTCCGGGCGCAGTCGGCAACATCCTGCAAACCATCGCAGAGAAGCAGAACATCAACGTCGTCGGCGTTGACATCGGCGGCGCGACCACCGACGTCTTTTCCGTCTTCGACAAAACATTCAACCGCACCGTCAGCGCGAACCTCGGCATGTCGTATTCGATCTCCAACGTCTGCGCCGAGGCAGGCATGGCAAATGTTCTCCGCTGGGTGCATCTTGATCCGGAGATCATGGACGAGCGCGAACTGCGCAACCGCATCAAGAACAAGATGATCCGGCCGACGACGATTCCGCAAACGCAGGAAGCGCTCATCTTCGAGCAGGCCGTGGCCCGTGAAGCATTGCGGCTGGCGTACATTCAGCACAAGGAGTTCGCCACCACGCTCAAGGGCGTGCAGCAGCAGCGCACCGTCGGCGACACGTTCAGCCAGGAAGTCGGCGGCCAGTCCATTGTCAACAACATGACGCTCGATCTGCTCGTCGCATCCGGCGGCGTCCTCTCCCACGCCCCGCGCATGAACCAGACGGCCATGATGTTGATCGACGCCTTCGAGCCGGAGGGCTTTACTACTCTGGCGAAGGACTCCATCTTCATGATGCCGCACCTTGGCGTGCTGGCGGAAGTGCATGACCAGGCGGCCCTCGAAGTCTTCGAGCGCGATTGCCTCATCTATCTCGGTACGTGCATCGCAGCCAAAGGCACCGGCAAAGTCGGCAAGCCATGCTTCACCTATGTGATCGAAGGCGAATCATTGAATGATCGCGGCGAGATGAAGTGCGGCGAACTCAAACTCATTCCGCTCGGGCCGGATGAGTACGTGAACGTCACCATCGAACCGGCACGCGGCTTCGACTTCGGCGCAGGCCCCGGCAAGAAAATCACGCGCAAAGCGCGCGGCGGCACCGTCGGTTTGATTCTCGATGCCAGGGGCCGGCCGCTTGCACTACCGGAGCAGCGCAAGCAGGCCCAGGATGCCATGACGCGCTGGGTAAACGCTATGGAGATGTACCCGGAGTTTGTCGCAGATCCGGCGATTGTCGCGTGAACGCTCCGCTTCGCGTCGCGGCTAAACGGGTGCGCGCGTCGCGGCCCAACATTTGTTGTAACCCGTTTGGCCGCGAGATGCGGGAACCGCCGCGCCGCATTCGGTGCGGCTGAATCACAGATAGCCCCGGCCTTGGCCGGGGTGGATGCTGCACAACGTTTACGTGACCAGAATCGCACGCCGCCCCCGGCCAAGGCCGGGGCTATGTATCACTGCTGTCCGATCGGCTCGTGCAACCACGCCGCCCGTCCGCTATGCTGTGCGGCCGATGGCCAAGGCATATTCTCCAGGACTCAAGGTCACCAATCGCATCACCCACCGCGCGCGGCGGGTGCTGCCGATCGCTGGCGAGGTGCTGGTCAATGTCGGCGATCGGGTGAATGCTCGCGATTTCGTCGCGGAGACGTTCATGCCTGGCGATGTCTATCCGCTGAACATGGCGAACTTGCTCTCCATGCCGGCCGGCGATGTGCGTGAATGCATGCTCAAGAAGGAAGGCGATGCGGTGAAGCTCGGCGAGCCCATCGCGCGCACCAAGGGGCTCTTCGGCATGTTCAAGAGCGAATACAAAGCGAAGAACGAAGGCACCATCGAGACGATCTCGGATGTGACGGGGCAGGTCATCATTCGAGGCGAGCCCCAGCCGGTGCGCGTGAGGGCGTTTGTCACCGGCACCGTTGCAGAGGTGATCCCGAAGGAGGGCTGCGTCATCGAAGCGGATGTGACGTACATCCAGGGCATTTTCGGCATCGGCGGCGAGGCGTACGGCACGATCAAGTTGGCGTGCAAAGATCCGACGCAGGAACTGACGGCTGACCTAATCACGGCTGACATGAAGGACTGCATCGTGGTCGGCGGCGCGCGTGTCACTGATGAAGCGATCAAGCGAGCGGTGCAGGTGGGCGCGGCGGCGCTGATCGCAGGCGGGATTGACGACCAGGATTTGAAGGAGTTCCTTGGGTACGACCTTGGCGTGGCGATCACCGGTTCTGAGCGCAAGGGGCTGACGCTGATTATCACGGAGGGGTTCGGCGAGATTGCGATGGCGGTGCGGACGTTTGATCTGTTGCGATCGCGCGAGGGTGATGATGCATCGGTGAACGGCGCGACGCAGATTCGAGCGGGGGTGATGCGGCCGGAGATCATCGTGCCGCTGGCGAAGGATGAACTCGCTTCCGAGCGGGAGCCGCAACATGATGCGGGCGGTGTGCTTGACATCGGCCGGCCGGTGCGGATTATTCGCGACCCGTACTTCGGGCTGCTGGGCGAAGTGTCGGATTTGCCGCACGAGCCGGCGGTGCTCGGTTCGGGCTCGAAAGCGCGGGTACTTGCGGTCCGGCTGGATTCCGGCGAGACTGTTACGGTGCCGCGTGCGAATGTGGAACTGATCGAGCAATGAAACGCCGAAACGTCGAAACGCCGAAACGCCGAAAGGAGGGCGCGCTCCGCAGTGCTGCGGACGCGTGCGGCGGTTTGGCGTTCGGGCGGGCGGCGATTTCAATGATGGTATTTGGCGCGGCGCTGGTCTTCGTGAGCGCGGCTGCATTCCCGCAGAATGCTCAGGACACCGAGCAGGACCAGGTGGACGTCGATGCGGAAGTGCAGGGTGAGCCGCCTGCGCCGCCGAGCGGGTTGGCGGCGCGGGATCAGAAGAACGATGATGGCAAGACGGTGCTGCTTTCGTGGACGCTTTCGCCGGATGATGATGTCGAGCTCGAAGAGCAGCGCGTCGCAGGGTATCGACTGTATCGAGCGCCGTTCGATGCTTCAGGCGTTGATGAGGAAGCGTTCGAACTCGTTGCCGACACGAAGGACATCCCAGCACAAATGCGGGAGTGGGCGGACAAGAAGGATGTGCGGCCGAGTACGCCGTACGTTTATAGATTGACGGCCGTGAGTCCCGGCGGCGCGGAGTCGCAACCCGCGACGCTCAACCAGCCGATCCAGAGCCAGGTCTGGTACTTCGACCGCAATAAGAGTTGGTTCCTCGGGCTGACGCTTGTCATCTCAGCGGGCATCATTCTGTTTATCTTTCTTGCGCAGCGGGGCATTCCGCTGCGGATACGAAGGATTGCGGGTCTCGAAGCCGTCGATGAAGCCGTCGGCCGGGCAACGGAGATGGGCCGTTCGATTCTGTTCGTGCCCGGCATTCAGGACATGAACAACATTCAGACGGTGGCGGGCATGACGATTCTGGCGCGGATTGGTAAGACCGCTGCGGAGTATGACGCGCGGATCGAGGTGCCGACTTCGCGGTCGCTGGTGATGACGACGGCTCGCGAGACGCTCGAGTCTGCGTACCTCAGCGCAGGCCGGCCGGATGCGTACCACGAAGACATGAGTTACTACGTCACTGACGAGCAGTTCGGTTACGTGGCGTATCTGACGGGCTATATGGTGCGCGAGAAGCCGGCTGCGTGTTTTTATCTGGGAGCGTTCTTTGCGGAGTCGTTGATCCTTGCGGAGACGGGAAACTCGATCGGCGCGATTCAGGTGGCGGGCACCGCGGAGCCGGCGCAGCTTCCGTTCTTCGTCGCTGCATGCGATTACACGTTGATCGGTGAAGAGTTCTTCGCCGCCTCAGCGTACCTTTCAGGCGAGCCGGAACAACTTGGCACGCTTAAGGGACAGGATGTCGGCAAGATCATCGGCGGGCTTCTACTTGTGGTTGGTTGTGTGCTTGCAACCTATGCAAGCATGTCGGACAGTCCAATAGCGCAGAAGATGCAGAACTACCTTATGTTCCGTGTTCTTGGGACTGACCCGGTGGAGGAGGAGATGCTCGAGCCGGAGACGACGGATGAGGGTGAAGCAGGCGTTGAAAGTGACGTTGAAACCACGTTGATGGAACGCGCAGACGAGCCGCTGGTGTCGTTCTGGGGGATTGATCGTGCGCGGATCATGCTGGAGGGCTGGTCGAGTGGCGAAGCGCGGGCCCAGTGGCAGGAGGTGGCGTCATGATGAAGCGTGTGATTCCGCTCATCATTGCGGCCGTCGCCGGCTACATCATGGTGATTGCATTCTTCGTCCCGCCGCTCACCGAAGGTCGCGAGACGGCTGAGGAGTGGTTCAACATCCTGGCCGCCATTGCGTTGATCCTCGGCGGCGCGAGCATTTTGAGCGTACACCTCCGCCGCGTTTCCGATCGCCGCGCCGGCTGGGGTTTCTCGTTGGTGACGCTTGTCAGCTTTTTGATCACGCTGTTCGTGGGACTTTTCAAGATCGGCGTGCCGCCGATGCCAAAGTATCCCGACCGCGCATGGACAGGGGACTACCTTACGGAAGGCGCGCCGTTCTGGTGGACCTTTGAGTACATCATCGTTCCGATTACTGCGACGATGTTCTCGTTGCTTGCGTTCTTTGTTGCATCCGCTGCGTTCCGGGCATTTCGCGCGAAGAATCTGGAGGCAATTCTCCTGCTCGGAACAGCGTTCGTGATTCTGCTCGGACGCAGCTACGCCGGCACGATGCTGACCGGGTGGTACGCTGAAACCGCCCCGGACCTGACGCTGCCCGGTCTCACCGATCACATCATGGCGATTTTCAATACATCCGGCCAGCGGGCCATCATGATTGGAATCGCGCTTGGAATCGTTGCGACATCTCTAAAGATTCTTCTTGGCATTGATCGCTCTTATCTGGGTTCGAGAGAGTAGTCGTCTGATTTTTTGCGTTACCTTGCATGACTGATTGGCTGAGCAATCTTGATCGGCGCTGGATCTTCCTGGCCATGTTCCTGGCCGTGGCGATTCCGGTATTGTGGCCGCCGACTCTTCCCGAGCAGCCCACACCCATCGTGCAGGCGGTCTTCGATACGATTGAAGCGCTGCCGCCGGATTCGGTGGTGGTGATGGCGCTGGATTACGACCCGGCGAGCCGCCCGGAACTTGGGCCGATGTTGACATCATTCACCCGGCATTGCGCGATGCGCGGCCATCGCATGTTCTTTCTCACGCTTTGGCCGACGGGGGCGCCGATTATCGACGATGCGCTACGGGTCTTGGAAACAGAGTTTCCTGATCGCTATCAGTACGGCGAGAACTACCTCAGTCTTGGATATGGCGCAGGGTATGAGGCCGCGATCAAGTTGATTGCCACTGACCTCTTAAAGTTGTTCCCGGTCGATACACAGGGCCGACCGGTTGCCTCCTATCCCGTCGCAAGAAACATCAGCAGTTTGCAGGACACTGATCTGGTGATCAGCATCGGCGCGGGATACCCGGGCACAAAGGAATGGGTGCAGTACGCTGCGACGCCGTATCAGGACATCCGCGTCGTCGCAGGCGTCACGGGTGTCAGCGCTCCTCCGCAGTATCCGTATTACCCGCAGCAGTTGCTGGGGATGTTGCCTGCCATCAAGGGGGCGGCAGAGTACGAGTTTGTAATCGGCCGGCATTATGGCACCCGCGGGGAGCGCTTGGCCGAACTGCTCTCTGAAGCGGTAGAAGCGGCTGCGACGGATGAACGGCCGCGCGACGAAGTCGTGCAAGCTCTGGCTGAGTCGATCAATGTTGGCGCGTCACATGTTGAGATGCTGCTCGACGGCAGGATCAACTGCATGAGTCGGGAACAGATCAGTGGATTGGCGCTGGCGCTTGAGATGAGCGAGGAGCACATTTTTGCTGCGGCCGAGGCAGACGGCTGTGTGTATGCTGGCGATCACGATTACCCGTCAGTGCAGCTCAATTATGGTCATAACGACTATCAGGAAGCGCTCGGACGAATGGGGCCGCAACTCTCCGCCCACATTCTGATGTTGGTGCTCATCGTGCTCGGCAATGTGATTTTCTTCCTCGAACGGAGGCGAGGCCGACGATGAAGCGAGAGACTTTGATTTTGAGCATCATGTTGTTCCTCGGCGTCGTTGCCCTTGCCGTGTGGGTATGGCGCGTTGAGTCCACCTCCGGCCGGTTCCCAGGATCGAAGTACGTCGAGGAGCGCGAGGTCATCAGTCTTTATGACCCCAGCGATGCAGTCTGGATCGACCCGCAGGAAGATGCGCAGGGTAATGGCTTCTGGGCGCAGCCGACTCCCGATCCGGAGACAGGCGAACCCGTTCCAGCGGATCTGGATGGTGTGGAGCCGGCAAAGCAGTGGCGCCTCGAGCGCGGCGTTTCATGGCAACGAGCGGGCGATGAGGGGGTGACGGTTGATCTATGGCGAACGATCGGCCTGTGGTTTGCCGCGCTGTGTACGTTGTTCGTCTTCTCGTTCTTGTACCGGGACAATCCGTTCTATAAGTTTGCGGAAGCCCTCGTCGTCGGGGTTTCTGCGGCGTACACCATGGTCGTCGGATGGTGGACGATGGTTGTTCCCAACCTGATCGGGAAACTTTGGCCGTCGTTTGTGGCAAATCACATTCTGCCTGAGCACGATCAGCCGTTCTGGCCCTCTTACCTGATCGTTGCCATCCTGGGGTTGATGCTCCTTTGGCGGCTCTCACCAGTGGGCGGCTGGATCGCGCGCTGGCCGCTTGCATTCGTGATCGGCATCACCGCCGGCCTTCGACTCATCGCACACCTGCAGGCCGACTTCGCCATTCAGATTCAGGCCACCATCTTGCCGTTGCTGGTGAACGAGGACGGTCGATTCAACCTCTGGCTGTCGATCCGCAACTCAGCGATCATCCTCGGTGTCCTCACCTGCCTCACGTACTTCTTCTTCTCAATCGAGCACAAGGGCTTTGTCGGCCGGACCGCGAGAGTGGGAATCTGGGTGCTGATGATCACGTTCGGTGCCGGCTTTGCCTATACCGTCATGGGCCGCATCACGCTCCTGACGCAGCGCATCCAGTTCCTGTTCGGCGACTGGCTCTGGCTGATTCAATGAGCCCACCACGATGGGGCTGAGGAACGCAGTCAGGAGGCCCCATCGGGGCCTGCGACTTCTCCAAACCGCTGTCATGGCGTTGACTTTTCCCCTTCGCCGAATTACAGTATTCGCCTTATTCAGCCCTGACAGAGAGTCCCACCTATGCCCGTTCCAGCATTCCGCACATCCCCCAGCCGCAAGCGCAAGCGTCGCTCGCATCACGCGCTCAAGCCCATTCAGAGCGTCATCTGCCCCAACTGTGGCGAGGCGAAGCGGCCTCATGCTGCATGTTCCGCCTGCGGATATGTTCGGCCGGGCCTACAGATCACCACTGAGAGCGGCGGAGACGAGTAATCGATGCGAATCGGTGTTGATGTGATGGGCGGTGACAACGCCCCTGGAGCGATCCTTGACGGGGTGGTGGCTGCGCTCGACTACATCGATTCATCTGACGAACTCATCCTTGCAGGAGATGAGGCGATCATCCGCAGCGGACTTGCTGAGCGGGGGGCTGATGCCGACCGCTACACCATCGTCCCCACGAGCGAGACCATTGCGATGGATGAGCCGCCGGTTGAGGCGGTGCGCAGTAAACCGGACTCACCGCTCGCCGTGCTCGCCAAGATGGCCAGCCGCAAAGCAGAGAATCCACTTGATGTCTTCATTTCGGCAGGCAACACCGGTGCACAGGTCACGGCTGCGCAGATGCATATGCGGCGACTGCCGAATGTTCATCGACCGGGTATTGCCGTGGTAATCCCGACGTTCTACGGCCCGATCGTCCTCATCGACGTCGGAGCCAACATCGAGCCGAAACCGCACCACCTTTCGCAATATGGCGTCATGGGAGCGATCTTCGCGCAGAAGATTGTGGGAATCGAGAATCCGCGGGTCGCGCTCATGAACGTAGGTGGAGAAGAGGCAAAGGGGACGACCGAGATGAAGCGAGCCCGCGACTTGCTCAGGGGTGCAGAGGGTATCAACTTCAACGGCTACATCGAAGGTCGCGGCGTTTTCGCTGGCGAGGCAGATGTCATCGTGACCGATGGCGTAACTGGCAATGTCATGCTGAAACTAGCTGAAGGGCTTTCAGACGGCATCTTCAAAGCGATCTCCAAGGAGGCGAAGTCGCTCGATCCGAACCTCGCACAGCAGGTCGGCGGCATCGCGAAGCGCCTCTACGCCCAATATGACTACCACGAGTACGGCGGTGCGCCGCTGCTGGGCGTCAACGGGGTTTGCATCATCAGCCACGGCTCCAGCATCGGCCGCACTATTTGTAATGCGGTCCTCGCCGGCCGCCGAGCGGTACTCTCGCGGGTGAATGACGCGATCAGCGAAACGCTCGGCACGATGCAGATGGAAGAACTGCCTGCCTGATTTCCTGATCCGCGCATCTGGGGGTGTCGCTCGGTTCTTCCTGCGAGGTTTTGGAGGTCAGCGGTATTCAGGTTCAACTACCATACGCGTTCTTCGTGACGCCGAGATTGCTCCCTCACCCGCCCGTTTCTCATGCCGACAACCGACAGCCGAGAGCCGATAGCTGATTTTGGTGTTCGCATCGCGGGCGTGGGATCAGCGGTGCCTGAGCGCGTGCTGACGAATGCAGATCTCGAGAAGATGATGGACACCACCGATGAGTGGATCGTCCAGCGCACCGGCATTCGTGAGCGGCGCATCATTGATCCGTCCCGAGGCGAGAGCAATCTGACGCTTTCACGAGAGGCGTTATGCAAGGCGCTCGACAATGCAGGGATGTCGGGTTCGGATCTCGATCTCGTCATTCTCGCCTCCGTTACGACGGACATGTCCTGTCCGTCTACGGCCTGCCGCATTGCTGATGAAGTCGGCGCATCGCACGCAGCGGCATTCGACCTTGTCGCTGCATGCAGCGGATTCGTCTATGCGCTCAACGTTGCGGACTCGCTCGTTCGGAGCGGCCGGCACCGCGCTGTCGGTGTCATCGGCTGCGACACGCTCAGCACCATCTGCGATTACACCGACCGCACGGTTTCGATCCTCTTCGGGGATGCGGCCGGATCGGTCATCCTCGTACGCGATGATGACGATCCCGCAACAGGATGCCTCTATCAGACGATGGCGACAGACGGCAGCATGTGGAAGACGCTTTACATTCCGCGCAAAGAAGCCGACATCCCATCAGAGGACATTGACAACCCGATTCGCATGGGCTGTCTTCGCATGCAGGGCCGCGAGGTGTATAAGTTCGCCGTCACGAAGTTCCGCGAGGTGATTGAGGATGCGCTGCTCAAGACCGCCCTCGATGTTGAGGACATCAGCCAATTCATTTGCCACCAATCGAACATCCGCATCATCGAATCGGCGATGGAGAAGATCGGTCTGCCGCCTGAGAAAGTGCATGTGAACATCGATCGCTACGGCAACTCGTCTGCCGGGTCGGTTGGATTGTGCTTCGATCAGCTCTGGCAGGCAGGCAAGGTGAAGCGCGGTGACAACATCATCTTTGTCGCATTCGGCGGCGGCTTGACGTGGGCGAGCAGCGTCTGGCGCGTGTGATCCCTCAAACGCGCCGCGCAGTGAGCAGCGGCACATGAGCGCGAATCACAGCCGACAACTCGTCGATCATTGCATCGGGATACAGCGGAAACGCCCAGTCACGTCGTGCTGCAATAGTCGCGTCTGCCATACGACGTGAGGCGTCAGCGATGCGCTCGTCGACGGAGTCGATTTCATGCAAACGTTGCTCGCGCGCTGCTTCCAATCGCTTGTGCATGCTGTAGTACGCCTGGCGACGCTCCGATGAGTTGCGAGGAAGACGTTCGATCTCCTCGAGCATCGCGCGCTTCTCGGCACTGAGTGCTGCGCTTGAATCACGTTTCGGGTCATGCCAAAGATGCCTCGCTGCGTGAATGAGGCGCTCAACATTCGGCGGCGGGCCATCATTGAGCAGGGGCAAGCGCAGGTCGGCGGTGACCACGGCGATCGGCGCGACGTCAACGCCCAGCCAATCGCGAATCCACATCTCCATCGCCTTGTCATACACTTCGCCGCCGGTGCCATGAATGAACAGGTCGCACATGCCGAGTCGCGCAAGCGCGGTCATGAAGAGCGCGCGTGGCAGGAAGCGATCGGGTGATGATGCACCTTCATTCAGGGCACGTTCGATGTCAGAAACAGTTGCCCGGATGCGCACTTGACCAGGTCCGATCTTCCAGATCGGTGTTTCGATGTCGTCAGAGTGTATCGCCAGCAGTGGTATCTCCGCGTCAGGAACTGCAGCGACCGCCCGGTTGTACGCCTCAGCGCATCGCATCGGCTCCTTGACGATGTGCTGCATCAGTGCGCAGGCGAGTCCTGTGCGGCCAAGCGCGCTGGCTGTGACATCAGGAGTCGGCTCGACCCACCGCCGCATCAGGTCAGTCAATGCGCAGCTGACCTGCATGGCAGCGTTGGGCGCATCTGATCGCGCGCGAATCGCCTCTGCGATCTTCTTCACTCCACTCCGGACGGACTCAAGCGCGAAGAGCGTATCGTCAGGCGGCAGCTTCGGTTCAAAGGGCGGATGAAGCCCCACTGGCACGCCGGGTTGAGTTGCAGCCAATTTAACGCGTATCACACCGAGCGAGCCGGTGGCAACACGGACGGGCGCATCGAACGTTGTGAATTCGCCCACATCCTGGTCGACAATGAGATTCGCCTGCGCAAAACCACACTGCTGCGCTGCGACAGTGCGCGCCATGTATTTGGCAAGAATGCCCGGATGCCAGAGCAGCGGCTGGTGCCCGGTCGCGATGATCGGCCGATCAACGGGCAGGCCAAGTTCGCGCCTCGTTCGCTCGCGCCATTCCTGCAGTGAGCAGCCCAAGAGCGGCCGACTGAACTGCGAGCCGGCCTGCAAGACGCAGGACAGGTTGTTGATGCTGACATCAACCACCGTCGGGCGCCGTCATGCTCGTCAAGCCAGCCAGGGCCGAACCGGGTAATCGATGAGCGCATCGCACGATTTCGCGGTGCAGCGTCTCACGATAGTGGGCAAGCCGTGAATCTGCATCATCAAGAGGTCCACCAAAGGAGCGCGTCGGATCGTTATAGATGAGGCGTACCGGCAGCTCTTCAATGCCCAGTTTGTTGGCCACCGCCTGAACCCAGAACTGCATGGGGAAGTCATAGCCATCCACATCAAGCGACAGCCGCTCACAGGCGCGGACTCGATACGCCTTGAAGCCGCAGAAAGCATCGGTGAGTTGCAAACCGAGCCGTTCGCTCAACTCATCGGTAATGATGCGATTGATCGCGCGGCGGTCCTGTGGGGGAGCGTCATCAAGCGGCGTGTTTCGGAGGTAGCGGCTCCCCGAGATGACATCCGCCGAACCGGCGTTGATGCGCTCGATGAAAGCGGGAATCGCAGCCGGCTCGTGCTGCTCATCGCAGTCCATGGTGATCAGCCAGTCGAAGCCGTCGAAGGATGCCCAGCGAAACATATCCTGCATCGACCGGCCGTAGCCGCGGTTCTCAGCGTGCCGAATCACTTCCACCGGCTGCTCCGCCAGCCGCATCGGTGTACAGTCCGTCGAACCGTCATCGATCACGAGCACGCTGCCTGCTTCGGGAACATAGCGGCGCACCTCGCCGAGCACGCGCTTGACGTACTTCTCCTCGTTATACACGGGAATGCCGAGCAGGATACGCGGCTGATTGTTTCGGGCGCGGCGATTCATGCAGAGGTCTTCCGGTCAGTTTAGGAAACCGGTGACGCCTGATCCATATTCCATGTTGCGATCGGAAGTGGCACCCTTGGCAACCAGCCGCATCAGCCCGGCGCATGGACGCGCTGTGCTTTACACTTGGTGTGAGCACTCGACCTGGCTTCCGCCACGTGCATCGGCGAGAAAACGAGCTTTGCGCGGTTTCGCCGGCTCGCCGACGCACACCTGACCCGGCGGCAGATTGCTGAACGCGCTCGACCTCGCTGCAAGCAACGCTCCATCCCCGATCGTTACTCCGGGGCCGACGAATGCATCAGCGGCGATCCACACGTCATCGCCGATGACGATCGGCATTCGCTCGATGGGCATGGTTGCATCCTCGTAGGTATGGGTGCCGGCACAGAGGTGCGCGTACTGGCTGATGCGGCTTCGCCGTCCGAGCGTGATGCGACCCATACAGTTGATGATGACGCCATGCTCGATGGTGCAGTTGTCACCGAGCGTCAGATTCCATGGGAAGTCGATCTTCGCCGACTGATGAACGAAACACCCCCGCCCGATGACTGCGCCGAACGCGCGCAACAGAAAGATTCGCCATGGATTGAGGATGCCCGGTGTGAAGCGGAACACGAGCGGACGCAGCATCGCCCAGCCGGCGCTCGCCAGTCGTTCGCGCCGACTCTGTGGAAGAAAGATACGCTGCTTGGGTGCGGAGACGTGAACATCGTGCGTTGTCTGCACAGCGCTGGCCACCTTCGATTGCGCAGCCGATTGCTCGCTCATCGCAGCACGCGCTCCTTGATTGGCCGGGCTGGATTGCCGACGAACACCTGTCGCTCGCCGAGGTCTTTGTACGTACTCGACCGCGCGCCGACGACCGAGAGGTTGCCAATGTGTACGCCGGGGCCGATGAAAGCGTCGGCTCCAACCCAGACATCATCACCGATCGTTACCGGCGTGCGCAGCAGTTTGAAGGTGCGATCGGCGTAATCGTGCGTTCCCGCGCACAGGTGCGCGTATTGGCTGATGATCGATCGCTTGCCGATGTGAATCATGCCAAGGGAGTACAGGATGGCATGGTCGCCGACGGTGGCGTCGTCTTCGATATCGAGATTCCAGGGCACCTCAATGTTCGCTGTGGGACGAATGGCAACGCCCTTTCCGACTTTCGCACCGAACAGCCGCAATATCGCAGCTCGGAAGCCGTACCAGTTATGGAAGCTCATCCGGAAGATGGGGCGGCCGACGATCATCCAGATCGCCCGGCCGAGTTTCTCCTTGAAGGTCCACGGACTGGCCTCCGGCTGCATTTGCTCGACGCTGCTTGTTTGCGTTCGTGATCCCGCTTTGAGCGGCGACGCGCCGTCGTGTTTCGCCGATCCATTCAACTGTGCGGTGGCAGCCCCTTCAGAACCCTCCGCTCTCGCGAGGCCGCGGGCGGGATGCAATGATGCTGTGAATCGTTCGGCTTCAGCGGCTCGTTCGAGACGACGAAGTTCGCGCAACTTCATGACGACGAGCGAGTCGTACATGCTGATGAACTTGCAGAACTCGAGCCCCGCACGACCATCAAGGATGCCAAGCCGCAGAATGTACATGTAAAGAAACCGCCCGAGCCCAGGCAACGGAGCGTAGGGCGTGACATGGCGCTTGAGCCAACGCCGCCGCCGCGTATCGGCGGTGACATTGGCGGAGCGTTCCTCCTTCGTCGCCGAAGTTATCTCTTCATAGAGTGCGCGGGCCTCTAATGTCGAATAGCGATTGTGCTTCGCCATGTAATGTTCAAGACCACGGCGGTCATGATGGATCATCGGTTCTTTGATGTACCCAACCGGGTTGTCGATGATGACATGCTCGTGCACCGCGCGGTCTTCGTAGCGACCACGGCCGCGCTTGAAGAAGCGCAGGTTCCAACTCGGGAAATAGCCGCAATGCCGGATCGGCCGGCCCATGAAATAGGTGAGACGATTGATGAAGAAGCCGTTTTCCTTGATGTCGGCGGGCGACTTGCCGGCGATGGCGACGAGTCGCTCACGCACGTCGTCGGTGATGACTTCATCAGCATCAACCAGCAGAATCCAGTCCGACTCGAACGGAAGGTTGTCAAGACCCCAATTCTTTTGCCGGGCATATCCCTCCCAATCGTGATCAATGACCTCGGCTGCGTGGGAGCGCGCAATGTCTTGCGTGCCGTCGTCTGAGCCGCTGTCGATCACAAAAATCTTGTTGACCCAACCTTGCAGCGCGTTCAGGCAGTGCGGCAGGTTGAGCGACTCGTTATGGGTGATGATCATCACGTCGATCATGAAGGACTTACTCCCGAAAAGCCCACGGACTCCTGTCCATGGGGGACTGGCGTGGCGGATTTCATGGTACGCGCGCGAATCGGCTGTGCAGGCGTTCCCGCTGCGACAACCCACTCCGGCAGATCTCTGAGGACGGTCGAGCGCACGCCGACCACCGTTCCGTCTGCGATCGTGACTCCCGGGCCGACAAAGACGTCCGCTGCGATCCAGACACCGGAGCCGATGACAATGGGCTTCGGAACGAGAGGATGCGCCGGATCCTCGTAGTCGTGCGTTGCGCCGCAGAGGTAGCTGTATTGGCTGACGGTCGAGTTCGAGCCGATCGCAATGCGATCCACGCAATACACATCGACATGATCGCCGATACAGGCGCGTTCGTGCATTTCCAGATTCCATGGCCCCCAGACCTTCGCGGTTCGGTACACGCGGGCGGTTGGGTGCAGGCGCGCCCCGAAGAGCCGCAGCAGCAGATTGCGCCAGCCGTGCGCAATGCGAGGCGATGGCCGGAAAAGCGTAAGCCACGCGACGCCCCAAGCCGCACGCATGAAGCGATTGGCCGCGCTGTGCGGACTGCGGTTCTCGGGATGGGGGAGGCGGTCAGCCATACGAGGGTCAGACGGGGCACGCACTGCGTTCATTCACGCCCAGCACTGCGGCGCACGTATCGAAGGCATATCGGTCCAGAAGCATGCGCAACTTGCCCTTCGTCGTTTTCAACCCCACGTAACACTTGAATCTCCTCTTGAGCGGCATGGGAACGCGAGGGCAATCAGGGGCGAAATCGCGCGGATGAAGGTATACGACGACTGGCCGGCCCTTTGAGTGCAGTTGTGAGAAGCCGCGACAGATCAGCGGTGCCGGAAGCAGCCGCATGTACCCGCCGCCGGAGAACGGCACGCGCGCCGGGCCGAGCTGCATCACGCTCATGGGTAGTTCGGGCATCCCGTGGAAGACATGTGGACCGGGTTCGCAGGGATACCCGCCGTGGCCGCGCGGCGCTGGAAAGAGACTTGCGTCGTACCGAAGCCCGAGTTCATGCAGCACGTCGAACGCCCATTCGCTGCCGGGTGTGATCGAGAATGACGGTGCGCGGAAGCCGAGCACTTTCACGCCGGATGCCTGTTCAATGACATCGATGGACCGCTTCATGTCATCGCGAAACTCCTGCGGCGAGAGTTCATAGACCTTGCGATGCCAGTAGGAGTGCGTTCCCACCTCGTGGCCGGCGTCAGCCATCGCCTTCACCAGGTGTGGATAGCGCTCAGCAATCCAACCAAGCACGAAAAAGGTCGCCCGCACCTTGGCCTCAGTTACCGTCTGAATGATCCACTCGGTGTATCGCTCAACGATTGAGGGCAGTGTCGGCCACTGCTTTGGATCGGCGACGGCATCAATCTCCACCATGTGAAACCAGTCCTCGATATCGAAGGACAGTGCATTCACCATGGCGCCGTTTGAACTGTTCATCAGTAGAACCTATGTCCGTTGGCGTAGAACCGCTTGACATCCTCACGAGTCGGCATCGAGAAATGCGTCGCCTGTGAGGCGTCGTTGGCGATCAGAATCGGCTCGCCGCGTTCGATGAGACGAACACATTCAATGATCGCCTCGGCCGCAAGGTCTTTCGACCTCGCCATGATGTCCTCGAGCGTGTCGTGCGGATGAATGCGGTAGGTGCGCTGCACGACGATGGGGCCGTTATCGAGTTTCGCATCGACGAAGTGGACACTGACGCCGCCAGTGGTTTCGCCATTGGCAAGCGTCCAGAAGGAGGGCATGAGACCGCGATACTTCGGCAGGAGCGCGCCGTGGCAGTTGACGATGCCGTGGCTCATCTGCTCGCGCAGTTGCTTCTTATAGAGTTGTGTTCCAGAGATCGAAACGATGAACTGCACGCCCTTCTCTCGCAGGTGCGCGAGAAACTGTTCGCTGTTGACATCGACTGCTTCGGTCACCGGAACCCCGTACTTCTTTGCCACGGCCTTGACGGAGTAGCATGTCTTCGTGCTGCCGAGCAGGTCGTTAAAGAGTTTCGCCTGGAGTTTGCGGATGAGGTATCGTCGCAGTTTCCATTGGAAGTAGCGGAAGCCGTACAGGTTGTAGAGATCCAGCGCGGTTTGGATCACCGTTCGTTTGCCCTGGGCCACGGATTGAATGTTGATCCCTGCGGTGGAATCGGCAAACTCGCGCAGGTATTTGTCGAGTACCTTCGGCAGAAGGAACGGATCGTTCTGAATGAAGACGTATTTCGTGAGCGAAGGCATGGCAGTGTCTGCTATCGGGTCTCGGCCAGTGCTTTGGCGCTCATCTCCGGCGCGTGGATGGACTGAACGACGGATTTGCCCTCCAGAACATCGCAGAATCGGCTGAGTAGCTCGCGTTTGCTGAATCGCTCGTTGGTAAGGCGGCGGGCGCGACCGCCCATCTCTGCGAGTTGCTCCGGCGGTGTACAGCGGATGCAGTCGATCGTCTTCACTGCACCTTCGACATCGCTGTGAACGATGTGCCACCCGATGTTGTTTTCGCGAATGATGTCGGAAACATGGCACGGATCGGGGCCGAGCAGCAGAATCGGTCGGGCCACCGCCATCGCCCCATACACCTTGCATGGATGCACGACGCCGACCACATCGTTGCCGACTGACACAAGATGCACATCCGCTGCGGAGAGTGAAAAACGCAACGTGGAGAGCGGCTGATAGGGGAGCGATCGAACATTGCGCGGCTTTTCACGGGCGATCGTTTCATCAACTTCCTTCTTGCCGACACCGCCGCCAATGAACAGGAACACAAGATCATCGCGATCCTGCATTCGCAGCGCGGCTTGGAGGACAGTGGTCACGGGCGTTGAAAAGCCGTGGTTGCCGCTGTACATGATGACGAATTTGCCCTCAAGGCCGTATTCTTTGCGGAAGGGGTTCTCCTCGTGGCGCACGACTTCAAGATGATCTTCGTGCGGCCAAGGCGGCATGATCGACATCTTGTGCGAGACATCGCGCTTGCGGTTGAGGCGATCGGCCATGAAGCGATCGAGCGCGACGACATCGTCAGCCGCGCCCAGTATCCGCCGATTGAGCCAGTTGAATGCCCGCGCAGCGAATGACCGTTCGCTGATGCGGCCGAGTTCGATCATCTGATCCGGGTTGAGGTCCATGACCCAATACTTAATAGGAGCCCGCTTGAAGAAGCCGAGCACGATGGCGGCGACCGAGCACATTGGAGGTGACGTGCTTACCAGGATGCATGACACGCGGCGCGTGAGGAGCCCATGCACAATGCACTGCGCCATGAAGATCGTGCCGGCGACGAGGCGCATGAGTATTGAACTCTTTCCAAATGATGACAAGGGCACCCGGCGGACCTCGACGTCATCAATCACCTCGCGCGTCTTGTACTTGATTGAAGGGTCGTCATAGCCGCGATTGGCGGCGATGACCTTGACGCGCCAGCCGCGTTTCGCCATCTCCGCAGCAGCATCGGCCATGTGCTGTCCGACGCTCGCCGGATCGGGAACGTACACCTGGCTGATGACGAGCAGTGTCCGATCGGATGAACTCATGATGAAGTGACGCGCAGAAAGATGGACGAGGGAAAGTGTCCCTCACCCGTGGCGAGGCCGTCGCTGGTGGGAACCGGTCGATACGCCGGAAGCAGTTCGCACATTTGCTTCTCCTGCTCGTAGTGAAGCATCGCCAATGATGCTTCAATGCTGAACCGGGGGTTGTCAACGAGATAGGCGTAGAGCAGCGCCGGTTCACGAAAGAAGAAGACCTGATTGCCGAAAAGCCCGGGCGTGTAATCATAGGGGAAAGGAATATCGTGAAAATGCACGCGCGTGCCTGCCTGGAGGCGAGGCAGAACCTCGCAGATGATCTGCACGACTTCACTGCCGACACGAAGCGAGTGACTGGAGTCGATGAACAGCAAGCCGCGTTCGCCAAGTTCAGCCAACTCGTCGCGCGGCACATCCTGCATCATTTTCGGGATGAGCGTGATGTCGCCGGCCTCCGCCTTCTTTCGCAGCATCGCAGTGGGGTACGGCTCGACGCAGGTGACTTGCGGCGAGTAGCCCTCATCGCGGGCGGCGCGCAGGATGAGAGAAGTTGAGACGCCGCAGCCGATCTGCGTGATGCGCTGCGGCTTCTCCGCGCGGATGTAGCAATACAGAAACGCGCCTTCGATCGGGCCGTAGCCCCGCTCGCCGTTCTCACGGCACGCTTCGTTGTAAACGCCATGGTCGCGAAGGAGGTCGGTGTATGGCCCTGTGATACGTCGGGCGAATTCAAGTTGCGCCTCGGTCTCCGAGCCGTTGACGTTGTGCATCGAGTACGGCTTGCGCCAATAGGTGGTTGCGCGCAGGTGACGAAAGTCGGGGATGTCAGAGTAGAAATGGTTCGGCAGGATGTTTGCGCCAAACCGCTGCCCCGTCTCGAAGACGCGGCGGAGGAGCCAGGGCAGCCGAGATTTCACCGCGTGACCGAGTAAGGGCATTGTGAACTTCCGAAGAGCAAACCCCCGGACGAGCCGGGGGCTAAGGGTTTCATACTCGCCGACAGCTTAAGGCCGTTAGCCCAGGGCTCCGCCCAGGGTCGTGTTATGCCTTCATCGCTGCGCCATACTTCGCCATGTACTCATCGTGAATCCAGCGGTACGTCCTCTCCATGCCGTCGCGAAGCCGAATGCCCGGCTCCCAGCCGAGGTACTTTTCGATGAGCGTGTTGTCGGAGTTGCGGCCGTTGACACCCTTGGGCGCATCGAGTTTGTAATGACGCTTGAGTTTGATGCCAGCGATCTCCTCGACGATGTCAACCAGCCCGTTAATCGTGGTCAGTTCACTCGAACCGAGATTGATCGGCTCAAGGATGTCCGAGTGCAGGATGTCCTGGGTGCCTTTGAGGCAGTCGTCGATGTACATGAACGATCGCGTCTGCTTGCCGTCGCCCCAGATCTCGATGTTGTGGTCGCCTGTCGCCTTCGCATGGATCACCTTGCGGCAAAGCGCGGCGGGGGCCTTTTCCCGGCCGCCTTCCCATGTGCCATGCGGGCCGTACACGTTGTGATATCGCGCCACGCGCGTCTCGATGCCAAAGTCCTCGCGGAAGTGACGGCACATGCGTTCGGAGAAGAGTTTCTCCCAGCCGTAGCCGTCTTCGGGCATCGCCGGGTAGGCGTCTTCCTCCTTGAGCGGGATGACATCCTCGCTCTTCTGTTTGTCTGCGTTGTACACACATGCGGAGGAGGAGTAGAAGAAACGGGCGCCCTTCTGGCCGACCTCCTGCGTGGCCATGAGCATGTGCGTGTTCGTGAGCACGGAAAGCATGCACAGTGCCTTGTTGTTTTCGATAAAGCCCATGCCGCCCATGTCGGCCGCGAGCTGATAGACCTCGCCTGCGCCTTCACACGCCTTGAGGCAATTGCGTTTGTCCTTGAGGTCGAGCTGCATGTTCTCGGCCTCTCGGTGAACCTGATACCACTCGTCGAGCGGCTTGATGTCCACAGAGCGGACATGGGCGAAGCCCTGCTTGAGAAGCTCGCCGACGAGGTGGCCGCCGATGAAGCCGCCTCCGCCGCCGACAACGACGATCGTGTCCTTCGATGAATTGGCTGACATGGGGGTGGGGGATCCTTTCTCTTCCTTCTCACCTTTGAAAGTAGTTCACACGCGACCGAGAAGTCCGGTCGCGGCCACTTGAGGAGCGGTTCGGACACTACGAAGCGGGTCCAGAGCCGGTTCAGCCCGTCGGGAATCGTATCGGCGATGGGATGGGAGCGATTGAGCGGCACTTCCATCCTGGGGCAGATTATCGACTACTTGCCTACACAGAACGAGGCGAAAATGCGGCCGAGCACATCATCCGGCGTGATTTCCCCAGCGAGCGCGGCAAGGGCGTTCAAAGCCGCTCTCATGGAGGCAGCGATCAGTTCGGCGTCTCGTAGCGTGTTCGCATCCCGTTGCGGCTCAGTTAGCTCAGCCGCCGCTCGAACGGCATCGAGCGCGCTCTGCAACGCGGCCTCGTGGCGCGGCCTGAGGGCGATCGCATCGGCGGCCAACGATACAGCCCGGTTTGAAAGCCGCTCGCCAATCGCCCTCCGCAGGGCATCGAGCCCTCGGCCGGTGCGGGCGCTGACAATCAAGCCGCCCGCTTGTTCGTCAGGCACGGGCTCCAAGTCCGCCTTCGTCCGAATGACCAACGCTCCATCATCGATCGCCTCGGCAGGCGCTTCCCGCACATCAATGCAATGCAGGATCAATTCTGCGCGCGCGATCGCGCCTCGTGCTGCCTGCTGCATGAGTTGATTGATCTGTGCCGGATCCTCCTCGTCGTAGCCCGCAAGATCGACGAGCATGACCTCGGCGTCGCCATGTGCAACAGGCACGCTCAGGGGCTCGGCGATGACATCGCGCGTCGTGCCGGCCACTTCCGAGACGACCGCGCGCTCGCGCCCGATGAGCGCGTTAAACAGCGTTGATTTGCCGGCATTTGGCCTGCCGCGCAGCACGACCCACGGAATCGCCTCCACTTGCTCCATACCGACCGCGCGAGCAAGCTTCTGTTTGATTGCCGCTCGCAGCGCGACCAATCGCTGATAAAGATCGCCTGGCGCGAGAGGGATGACATCTTCCTGATCCGTGAAATCGATTCCCGCCTCAACGAGCGCGAGCGCGCCAGCCAATTCGTCAGCCCATCGCATCGCCATCGCCCCAAGCGAGCCGGTGCGCAGCAATGACGCTGCCCGCAGCTCGGCATCCGACTGTGCCGCGATCGTGGCGGCTACGCCTTCGGCTTCAGTGAGCGAGAGCCGGCCGTTGAAGAACGCCCGCGCAGTAAACTCACCCGGCTGCGCGGGCCGCGCCTCGATTGACGATGAGCGGGCGAGATCGAGCAATTGCTGGAGAATGCGGTCGAGAAGGAGCGGGTTGCCGGGCAGTTGCAGTTCTGCGGAATCTTCGCCGGTGTAAGAGTGAGGGGCTGGGAAGAGGAACGCGAGTGCGGGGATCGTCAGCTCGTCTGTCACGCGAAGCCGCAATCGTGCTACGAAGCGTTTCATAGGAAACTCTTCGGTGGCGGCTGCGCGCAGAACATCGAACGTGTTCAATCCGCTGACGCGCACGATGCCCCGGGCCGATCTTCCGGGAGGCGAAGCGATGGCGAGGATGGTGGCGGCAAGGTCCAGCGTCCGTTCCTTTGTGTGCCGTGCGATGCCGCAAGCGGCTCACTTACGCTTCTTCCACGACGGCGGCGGGCCTTTCTTCTTCTCGGATTGTTTGCGTTTGGCGCGTTCGAGTGCATCGGCATAGGCCCGGCCCTGCGCATCGCGCGGCTTCTTCGATTTCTTCTTTTTCACCTCTTTCTCGGGGCCTTCGAGGTCCATCTGATCCACGTGTGCGCGAACGTAGCGGCTCTCGATAATGCCGATGATGCTCGAAGTGAGAATGTACATTGTCAAGCCCGCCGGCGCGGGATACAGCGCAAGCGGCATGAGTACCACCATCATGATGCGCATGATCTTCTGCTGCTGAACCTGCTCCGGCGTCATCGTCGGCGACGGCGGCGGCGTCATGTACTTCTGCTGAATGAAGAACACGACACCAAGAAGGATCGGCAGTAGATTTCCGCCCGTCACAGTGTAGAAGCCAAACAGCGCAATCGGTTCAGTGAACTCACCGAAGAAATGGTCGCCCGAGGCAAGGTCGGCAAGGAACGGCCATGTACCGCCGCTGATCCACTGGAAAATGCCGAAGAACGCCGGCTGCTGCCGCAAGTCGAACGCAAAGTAGAGCATCGCGTACAGCGCCACCCAGATGGGGAACTGGAGGAACATCGGAAGGCAACCAACCGCCTGAAGCGGGTTGACGCCGTGCTCACGGAACAGACGCATCTGTTCCTGCTGCATCTTCTGCCGCCCTTCCTTCGTGCTTGTGTCGTACTTTTTCTGCAGCTTCTGCATCTCCGGCCCCATCTTCTGCATCTTCTTGCCGAAGCGCATCATGTTGATCTGAGAGCGCTTCGTGATCGGATGCAGGAGCAGGCGCACGACGCAGACCAACGCAATGATTGCAAGCCCCCAGTCAAAGAGCACATAGTCGTGCAGCAGCGTGAGGAACCCCATCAGAATGTGCGCGAGCCACTGGAATGTGCAGATCGCGCAGAACGTCGACATCATGTACAGGATGAGTTCATCCATTCCGATGGAGACGTACGGCTCGTGATAAAGAATCGAGCGGTTCATCGGCCCGGCATAGATGCCGATGTCGAAGGACTCTGTTCCATCCGCAGCGAGCGTCCGTTCCGGGCTGACAAGCGACGTAACGACCACTGACGAGGCGCGATCATCACTGCTCGCCTGCGCGCGAACGTCGCTGACGACATCTGTGAGCGTTCGGCTCGTGGGCTGCTGATCGTCTATTCGTGGATGAACCGTCAGCGTGAAGTACCGGCTGGTCACGCCGAACCACGACAAGTGGTAGCCCCGTTCGAGCGTGCGCTCCGTTGGCCACATCCGGTCGCGATCAGGATTGGTGGGGTCAGCAGGAACAGCAAACTGCTTGATCGCGTTACCGCGCGGGATGATCAGTTTTCGGTCTTCCGACAGAACCGGAGAGGAGGGAGACAGTGAATGTTGATACCCGAATCGGAACCGGCGGCTGTCATAGTACCGGGCTCGTTCCTCATGAATCTCACTCGGACCGAACTGCCGCCACCGAACCACCAGGTCGCGCCCGGTCAGATTCTCGACGCGCTGTTCCAATGTGATGTCGTAGAGCGACCCAAGTGTGAACTGGCGCGACAGGCGCAGGACCGGCTCGTCCTGATCGTTGACGACGATCAACTCAAATCGTCCTGGTGAAGTCTCTCGCCAATGGACGTATGAGGTGCCTTCAAGCGAAAGCGGAACACTGTGCGTTTCGCCCGAAACGGGATCGCGGACGATGAGGTCACGTGCGGCAAGTGCGGGAATGTCAACGCCGTGAGGCGATACCTGCTCGGTGAGTACATACCTCCATTGGTCATCCGGCAGCGACGGCGGCTCCGCGCCGGGATCTTCAGTGAGCGATCGGTAATGTGCTTCCGCCTGCCGCTTCGCCCATGCCGTCTGCCAGTAACTGCTCAACGTGATCCGGCGAATGCCCGCGCCGTGGGTGGTGAACTCCACCAACATCCGACCATACCGCTGATCCAGTGTCCCGAGCGACTGTGCCGCCTGATCCGGCTCGACGCGTTCAGCATGCAGGCCGCTCAGCGATACGCCATCGGGATGAGCGGCGGCCGGCTCCGGCTGGTGTTGCTCGCCGGATTCCGTCGCTGCGGGGTCGTCGGTGCTTTGTAGGGTCTCTTCGCCACGGGCGCTCGAGGAGGATGCCCCCTCCTTCGCCTGCTGCTCACCAGCCGATCCCTGCTGGGTGGCGGGAGATGTCTGAGGCGTCGGCGTGGTCGTACGTGACGGAGCGACGAGCCGAGGCACCACAACCACCAACAGCGCAATGATGCCGATGATGAGCGGAATGGCAATGCGACGGGCGCGGCTGGGTTCCATGGGCGGGTAAGCAGAGCAGAGAAGTTCTTCCGAAGAGGCGGCGAGCACTTTCCCGGCGGGCCGCGTGAGGAGGGAAGTGGGCATGATAGCGGTCGGGCGGCGAGCCGTGCCAAAGCCAAGTTCGCACGTCTGCTGAGCCGCCGGCTTCACGCGCAAACGCCAAACTCGCCGGTGCGCTCTGCCGGCTACACTCGGCGTGGTGCGTTACATCGCCATCGATCTCGGCGAGAAGCGGACCGGCATCGCGGCCGGCGATGACACCACGCGCACTGTTTCGCCGATCGGCGTGATCAACCTGCCACGGGGCACCGAGTTCACTGCGGCCATTGCAAAGGTAGTCCGGGAGCACGAGCCGCATGCAATCGTGATCGGCCTTCCGCTCAACATGGACGGCACTGAAGGCGGCGCGGCCAAAGATGTGCGGGAGTTTGGCAGCGAGATTGCCCAGGCAACCGGGCTTCCAATTCATTTCCAGGATGAACGCCTCACCAGTTACGCGGCGGATCAACACATGGCCCGCACCGGCCGTACGCACAAGCAGAAGAAGGAACTGCGCGATGCGCTTGCCGCAGTGGAGATTCTGCGTGACTTTCTTGCAGCCCGTGATTGAATCTCAAGCGGAGGCGACTACTCGGCATGTGGCCTCGCTTACTCGACACCGAAGTCGCTCGGGGTGAGCGCAATCTCGAATCCCGTCCGGAACACTCGAAGCACGGTGTCACCGTTCTCAAGCGCCCATTGACCGGTCGCATCGTGGTGCAGAATGCGCACCGTATCGATCGGCCGATCATCAAAGCCATACAACGTTATTACAGCACGTTGGAGTTCATGCGGATAGTCGCGAATCTCAACTGCGGGAGCGCGCAACTCCGTCAGCGTGGCAAGGAAATCGTCAACCAAAGTTGGCTGCACTTCGCGCTCGCCTTGCAGCGGTGCGATCCATCTGTCGAGATTGCGTTCCAGACGCATTTCTCCTGCATCACTCATGATGCGAATGGACTTGACATCCGCAGGTATTGCCCCCGACCCGGTCGGATCGATCAATTCAGCAGTGCTGCTGAAGAGCCCTTGAAGCACCTTCAGCGGTAGGCGCACGACTGTCGGACGACCCTGCATTATCCCAAAGCGATCCTGCGTTCCTGCGCCTGCCGGATTGCCAATATGCAGCCGCTGTTCATGTTCGACACGCACCACATCGTCATTGACCGCCTCAACGCGCGAGCAGAGAACGGAAACAGACGCAGCGCTCGCGTCCGGGCCCAAGCCAAAACGCTTGAGCGATTCTTCAGCGGGATCATCGGCAATAAAGCCAGCGCTATGCGCTCCGCCTATCGCTTGGATGAACCGTTCGAAGCCGTCTCGGTCAACGCGCGTCTGCACCGGCTCGATCATCCGCCAGGTTCCTCGGTCACGTTCCAACACCAAGCGGGTGGAACCGTCCTGCCGCACGATGCGATCACAGTCAACGCTCACGTTCTGAAACAGCCGCCGATCACGCCACTCTTTGGGATCGACCTCCACCGCTAGCTGATGCAGATCCTGTGACACGATCAGCACATCGTCCTGGCCGTTCATCCTGGCGTAGGCGCGCCCGGCGATGCCGCGACGGCCGAAGGCGATGGTGTGCGTGCCGGCATCAGTATGCAGGGTCAAAGTTGCTTCCGGCGGATCAAGTCCGAGCGTCGCCAGGGTGAGTTCCTCGTCGAAGTCATTCGGTCCAAGTCGATCGACGATTCTCGTCTCATGGGCGGCGGTGAGGATGCTTTCTATCGCGCCCGGCAGCAATGGATATTCGAACGGCCTGACCTGCATCCACTGCGCAGGCGCGGTGCGCTCGAAGACACATTCCTCCCCGTCTCGCCGGCTCAGCGCAATCCTGCTCACGCGTTCTGAGGGCAGTTGCGCGGCCGGCAGCAGCGGTTCGACGCCGTTCGCGCCGGATGCACGGTTCGTGCGGCCAGATGTCGCCACAGCGGCCACCACGGCAAGGACCGCGATGAGGAGCGTAATGGTGGTCGTCTTCGGTGAGATCATCAGGTAGGTCTTATCTCTTTCGAATCATCCAGACGCCAAGGCCGAGGAGCAGCGATCCTAAGGGAAGCCCGCCGATGAACAGGATCGTCCAGAACCAGCCGGCGGCCGTGCCGATCTCGCCGAGTCGCGCGACTTCCTGGCTCGTTGGACTGCGCGCGATGAGGTCATCCATGCCGGCAAGCCATGCCGCTGAGGCGAGCATGAGCTCGTGATGAGCCGGGTACACCAGCGCCATGCGATCACCGCCGATCGAAACAGCGGCATCGGCGACATAACTGAGCATCCACCCGCCGGACGAGACGAGCAGCAACCGTTGCCGACCGGGCTTCATCGGATGGGGTCGCTCAGCGGCGACGATGATCGGCGCGGGCTCATCGAGTCGCTGATCGTCACGCGGCTCGTCAAGGCGATCACCTGGAATCTCCCATTGTTGCTCAAGCCAGCGGTTCTCAGCGGGGGGCACCTGCGCGAGGATATGGTGCTCCACACCTGTAAAATCGCTGATCTGTATCGGAGTCGGCAGGTTGAGATACGCCTGCTGGCCATGGACCGCCTGCGCGATCGGATGGGACGACTCAAAGCGCTGCACGGCCTGACCCTTGATCACTTCTCGCTGATCGGCGGAGGCGAGCACTGACTCGTGGATGACCATGCTGGTGTCCACGTGCATCCCAAACGGTGCGGCTATGCGCGCCCACGGGTCGGGCTGTCCGAGCCGCGGCAACCGGCTTGGGTACACGCTCAGAAGTACCGACTCACCCTCGGCGATGAGCGCATTGACCCGCGCCAGCAGGTCGCGCTCTCGTTGACTCGGCTCAAGCCCCTGCCGCTGCGGTGGCGGGATGACGACGTAAACAACCGGTTGACCCGGCTTGGCCTGGGGTCGCTCTTGCTCGCCGGCGGTCCATTCCATGATCTCGAAGCGCGAAGCCATCAACATCGTCGCTGTGCCGAAGAGATCAATCTGCCGCTCATGCTGGCGCAGAAGCGATCGCTCCTCACTATGCACGAAGACCACCAGCGGCATATGTTCCACGGTCAGCGAACGAATCGCGGCGGCGATGAGCTGCTCGCCACGAAAACGTTGGTCGAATGTCACCGCGCCATCGCCTGACTCCCGCAGGTTGGACTTGGCGACGAGTTGATCGGCAGGCACTATTGCCGCACGGCCCGGGCCGAGGATCAGTGCGCCTTCACCTTCCGCAAGTTCCCGACCGATGCGAGAGAGCTCCATCGGCGGCAGATGCACGAGCGGCTCTGCTGCCTGCGCCAACTGCGTCGCCTGATCCGCGAAGCTGCGCCTGGCACGAACCGCATATTGTCGTGCTTCTGCGGGCATCTCGTTGTCGTCGCGCCAAGATGCAAACGATTCGGCGGTCGCATGGAGATCGTTTGCGATACTTCGCAGCGCATGCGCCAGGATACTTCGCGCTCCATCGTAATCCGGGATCGGGCGGTCGTCACCCACTCGAAGCGCTTTGGTGACTTCCTCAAGGACCAGGCCGCCCTGTTCTGCTAGAAGGGCCATCGCTTGCGTGCGTTGGTTGATTCGCTGGATGATCGCTTCTGAGACGGAGTCACGCTGCGCGCTCAGCCGGGCAAGTTGCAACAGTTGCTCTAATGTGCCTGATTCCTGCTGCGCAAAGACCAGCATGTCTTCGAAGGCGCGCCGGCCGGCGTCAAGATGCGTTTCATAGTCAGCCGTCGTCTGAGCATACATCGAGCGCAGGCGCGTGAGCATTCGTTCATACTCTGCAAGTGAGGTAGGATCGGTGGGATCGATCCGCGCGACGCTCACATGGCTCGTCGCCTGCCTGAAGCGCGACAGCACTTCATCGATCTGGCGCAGCATGGCCCGATCGGCCTCACGTTCAACGATGAACAGGGCGATCGTCCAGTCTCCATCCAGGGAGCCGAGCATGCGCATCGTCTGGTCCGAGAGCGAATAGGCGCGTGTTTTCGTCGAATCGATGCGCATGCGGAACTCGTCACGCTGCGCAAAGATGTTCACGACCGCTGCAATCGTGAGGACGCTTGCGAGAAAGATCGTGAGGTTTGCCCATTTCATCGCGTTCCTCATCACGCCACCCTCCTTGCGCGAAGTGAAGTGGAAGCACCGATCAGGAACACCGCTGCGATGGACAGAAAGAACACGACGTTGGAAGTATCGATCAGGCCGATGGTGAAGTCGCGCAGGCGCACATCAGGATCAATTGAGAAGGCGAGCGTGGCGAGCCGATCGTCGAGGTGCATGGGCGCGATCTTTGTTCCGATGCCCAGCGCCAGCCAGAAGAACAGCGCGAGAAGAAACGAAACCGGCTGCGAATTCGTGAACGTCGAGGCCAGGATGCCGCTGGCCACGTAGGCGGCCCCGGCAAGCACGAGCCCGAGGTAGCCGCACGCGAGTTCGCCGTAATCCGGCCGGCCGTAGATCTCCAGCGCAGCCACCAGAATCAGTGTGGGCGTGAGCATGAGAAGCAGGAATCCCATTGCGCCGAGGAATTTGCCTGCAATGATTTCTTCCTCGCGCACCGGCGATGTCATTAACGATTCGAACGTCCCAAGTCGCAACTCTTCACTGATGAGTCGCATCGTGACGGCGGGCGCGATGAAGGTGAGCATCCACGTGCCAAGACCGAAGACTGAACGAAGTGAGGCAACTTCTCCCTCGCCGAAGCCCACGAGCGCGAACATCAAGCCGCACATGAGAAGAAACAGCGCAGTAATGATGTACCCGCTCGGCGTGAGAAAGTACGCGCGAATCTCGCGGCCGGCAATGGCGAGGGCGCTTTTCATGCCGGCGCCTCCGCATGGGCTGCTGTTTGGATGAACAGTTGTTCCAGGGATGGCGCTTCTCTCCGAAGTTCGCGGGCAGTCGCGCCGGCCTTTGCGGCCGCGCCCGCCAGCGCTTCGCGCAGATCGTTTGAATCGCCATCCGCCGTGATGCTGATGCGCCGCCACTTCCCGTCAAGCACCATGCTCTCAACGGCCGCCACGCCAGGCACCGTCCGAAACGCCGACTCGGCCGCAGCGTTGTCAACTTCGAGGATATATCTACTGCTCCCGGCTGCGCGGGTTCGCAACTCATCGAGTGTGCCTGACGCCTGAATCCGGCCGCGCGCGATCATCAGCACCCGATCGCACGTCAACTCGACCTCGGGCAGAATGTGTGTGGAGAGCAAAATCGTATGCCCGCCATCGGTCACCAAAGAGCGAATGAGCGCCCTGATCTGACGGATCTGCGTGGGGTCGAGTCCAACGGTCGGCTCATCAAGGATGAGCACGGGTGGCTGATGGAGGATCGCCGCGGCAAGGCCCACGCGCTGCCGGTAGCCCTTTGAAAGTTGATTGATCGGCCGCTTGCGAACATCGTCAATCGCGCATCGCGACAGCGCCAGATCGATTGCTGAGCGCATCCGGCCGCGCTCGATGCCGAACAGCTTCGCGCGAAATCGCAGATACTCCGCAACGCGCATTTCGGTGTACAGCGGGGCGGCCTCG
This sequence comes from uncultured Isosphaeraceae bacterium, assembly GCA_964523675.1. Lineage (GTDB taxonomy): Bacteria > Planctomycetota > Phycisphaerae > Phycisphaerales > SM1A02 > CAZFZT01. The sequence goes on along the minus strand of CAZFZT010000004.1, from coordinate 7,597 downwards.
GGCAGATAGCCGATGCGTCTGCGAACGTCGCGCGAATGCATCGCGACATCCAGCCCGTCCACGCGGACGCAGCCACTCGTGGGCGGCAGGAAACCGGCGATCATGCGGATTGTCGTGGTCTTTCCTGCGCCGTTGGGGCCGAGGAACCCGACGACCTGACCAGATGGAATCTCAAAGTCGATTCCATCGACGGCGCGGATTCGGCCAAACTGCTTGGTGAGACGGTTGGCGACAATCATGGAGGACTGGAGGAGTATCGGCCCGGCAGGCGCGAAAGGTCCGGAAACCGATCGGACCTGTATGGTAGCCCGCCTTCGTCCGCCTGTGGGAACGCGCCGAATGCTGGTGCTGCGAGGGGATGCATCGCCACTTTGGAAGGCCGCCCAGCGGGCTGAGCCACCCTTGGCCCCGCACACGACGTTGAATCTGTTCGCACTGCATCACCATCGCTGTGTCCTCCGGTGCGAGCCCTGCGGTGAGCGCGGCGTTCCGGCAGGGTGTTCGAGCCGGTGAGCGGGGCGTCGTCTGCGGGTCGCATGGCGTGTGGCCGCGATGCGTACAGGGCTGATCTGGGTCCTCGTGGCGAACAGCCAGACGAAATGGGAATCTTTTTGCGCGCATGAGCCGAATGAACAAGAGGCCGACGTCGCTTGGCCGAAGATTCTCATTGCAACAGCGGCCGCTAAGCGTACACTCTTGGTTTGGCTCGCTGGTAACTGCTCACTCAGCCATGAACTCCACCCGCTCACGTCTGGTGCTTCTTCGGTCCGCCTCGTCCGGCGCCAGGCCGTGGTCGCTCGACCCTGACGAGATCGAGTCGCTCAAGCGGGTGTTTGACATCGTTGAGGTCGCGGACGCGGCGGAAGCGAAAAAGGCCTTGGAGGATCCCTCGGCTGGTCCGGTGCTCTGCCTCTGGGAGCAGTTGCCGGAACTGAGCCGAGCGGCCGCACCAAAGGGGGCGGCAACGATCCTGCAGCATCTTGGCGAAGGCGTGGGCGTGGTGGGGGAACAGGGTGAACTGATCTGGGCAAATCTCAAACTCAAACGATTGCCGGCTGAGCTCCGAGAGGAGTTTGTAGAGACCTGCGCACAGGCGATTCTCTGGTTCAACGACGGCCGATTCGCATCACGCAGCGATCGACGTGCATTAGGAGACGGCGCGGCTTCGGCCGGGCACGATGATGCCACTCCTCTTTCGGACGGCCAGCGTCGGCAGGTCTTTGCGTTCCAATACGATTCGCGTTACTACGAGGTCGTGGTGTCGCCGATCGAGTCGGATCAGGACGGGCAGGTGCATACGTCTTCGGTCGTCGGCGTGCTGTGGGATGTCACTGCCAGTCGCACGCTGCAGAGCAAGATCGATGCCATTGATTCCGCCGGGTCTGAGTTGATGAAGATTCAGTCAGCCGAGATCGCCCGAATGAACATGGCGGAGCGGCTGAAGTGGCTTGAGCAAAAAATCGTGCAGTATGTGCATGATCTTCTAAACTTCGATAACTTTGAGATTCGTCTGCTCAACAAGGAGACGAATCAACTCGAACTGGTGATCGCCGTCGGAATCGAGCCGCTGAAAATCGGCGAAGTGATTTATGCTGAGCGCGAAGGGAACGGCATCTCGGGATTCGTGGCGGCGACGGGCGAATCGTATCTGTGCCCCGACGTTCAGCAGGACCCGATGTATCGGGAGGGGCTGGATAACGCCCGAAGCTCGCTGACCGTCCCGCTCTACCTGCACGATCAGGTGATCGGCGTTTTCAACGCGGAGTCGTTCACCGTCGGCGCTTTCGATGAAAATGACCGGCGCTTTGCGCAGATTCTTGGCAGGTATATCGCCATCGCCATGAACATCCTTGATTTAATGGTGGTGGAGCGGTTCACGACCAACGAGCAGATCGCGCAGAACGTGCTCTCGGAACTGAGCGAGCCGCTGGATGAGATCACCACCAAGGCGCGCGAACTGCTCCGACAGTTTGAAGGTGATGAGGCGGTGCGCGGCGATGTGGCGCGCATTCTGCAATCGGCAGTCGGGCTTCGCGACCGCGTCTCTGCTTGCACGCGCGGCGCCAAGACGATCTTTGGTGCGGAGCAGGAACTGCGCAAGCACGATGTCGATCCGCTGCTCAAAGATAAACGCATACTCGTTGCAGACGACGAGCCGACCATTCGCGATACGATCTGTTCGATTCTGACGCAGAAAGGCGCACACGTGACCGTGTGTAAGGATGGCAATGAAACCATCAACACCATCGAACGGCTGACGAAGCAAGGCGACACCTACGACCTCGTGATCTCGGATATCAAGATGCCGGATCGCAATGGCTACGAAGTGTTCCGAGCAGCCAAGAAGATGAATGCTGACATACCGGTCATTCTGATGACCGGCTTCGGCTATGACCCGCACCATTCGATCGTCCGCTCCTCGCAGGAAGGGCTCAACTCCTTCCTGTTTAAGCCGTTCCAGGCGGCGCAGTTGACCGAGGCGGTCAGCAAGGCGCTGACGCAGTCGTAGGTCGATTACACTTGAGCTGTGATCTCCGCACCTGAGGATTATGGTCTCTCGCCTGTGCAAACGTTATCGCATTGCGTCGAGCGGCCGCTGCCTGATGACTTCAGGCCATACTGGCAGGAGTTCTGCGAGGAAGTGATGACGCTCTCCGATGCCTGGTACGGCTCATCCGATGCACCAGTCAACCGGCTGATCATCCCGTCGATGCGATCGGTGCGCGTGATCGCGCGCATGACGATGCCGAAGCAGAAGCCACGCGGCCTGGTGATCACAACGCATGGTTCCGCGGCTGAACCGGAGTTTCCTGACGAACTGGAGCCGTGGTTGAAGCGAGGTTTGGCGACATTGCGTTTGCGCGTACGTGGCTATCCGCCGTCAACACTCGACATCGGCGACCTTCGCGATGAATGGATCATGCACTGCATCGAATCACGCGATGGCTGGATCCTGCGGGGTGCAGTGGCTGATGTCGTGCAGGCGTTTCGATGTGCAAGGCGGAAACTTGGAGCGGACATGCCGATCATGTTGCATGGCGAATCACTGGGCGGAGGGCTTGCCGTCATAGCCGCAGCGGTGCTCGAGTCGCTCGGTGATCCGCCGGCTCGCATCGCGATCGGGTTGCCGACGTTCGGTGACTGGCGATGGCGGCGTGGAAAGTACTGCAGCGGAAGCGGGCGGCTTGTCAACAAGTTGCATGAGCGGCTGCGCTTGGCTTCCGACGAGCTGCTCATGACCCTCGAACTTTTTGATGCAGCATTTCACGCAAGAGGGGTACGCTCCGCAGTTCTGTGCAAGCTCGCATGTTTAGATGACGTCGTGCCTGCTCCTTCAGCGGCTGCCGTTTTCAATGCTCTGCCCGGCTTGCCTGGCGAACAGAAATGGCGTTACGTTGTGCGATATGGCCATTTCGACGGGGGCATTGCCGATGCGCGGCGGCACGCGGTCTTCGAGCGACTTCATCCAGTCTTCCTTGAACCGACTGTTGATCCAGGCACAGCCGTTCAGGATGTGGAGTTGAATCTCTCAGATGTGCACGCTGCGCCTGCGTGAGTCGGTCAAAAGAATCATGTCGATTAGGAAGTGTTGCCGATCAAATCCAATTGATATATGGCTGCGCCGTGCGAACAATACGTTCGTGTGCGACAGGTTTTCGGAAGGGCGAACCTTTCTGTAATGCCGAACGTACCAACGTCAGACACCCCCGAATACTCCCGAGGATCTCTTTCTTCTTTCTCCTCCCTCGCCGTTTCAGCACACGTTGCTGAAACGGCGAATTTTCATTGGCTCAAGGCGCTAAGGATCAGCTCTATGTGCCGGCCGGTAGCACCCTGATGTGTTCGAATCACGTCGCGGCCACGCTGCGCAAGTGAAGCACGCTGGGCGGGCTCATCCAGCAGTTCCCTGACCGCCTCTGCTAAACCGCCGGCGTCCAGTTGCACCAGGCCTCGGCCCGCAAGCAGCGCGTCAACTACGTCGCGGAAATTGCTCACATGTGGGCCGACGATGACCGCTTTACCGAGCGCGACGGGCTCGATCATGTCCGACCCGCCCAAGTCTCTGAACGTGCGGCCGACGATGACAAGGTCGGCGAGCGCGTACGCCTGCCTCAACTCCCCGATCGTGTCCAGGAGAAACCGATGCACCGGCTCGCCTCGTCGCGCGCCGTTGCGCTGTGATCGCCTCACACAGCCGGGCATCGCCTGCGCTGCCTCCTCGAACCATTCCGGCTTGCGCGGTGCGCACAATAACTGCACGCTGCTCGGGATCGCGGCATGGAGCAATTCATGCTCTCCGGGAGCGGTCGAGCCGGCCACGACCAACGGGCGCGAGCGATCGATTCCCATTTCAAATGCGAGCGCACGCGCACCCTCGACTTCATCAGCGATCTGAGCGGTATCCCATTTCATCGTTCCGGTGACTTGGATGCGCTCAGCCGGAGTGCCAAGGTCAGCGAATCGCTTGGCATACTCGTGCGTCTGCGCAGCAACCAGTGCCAGTCGACCGAACGTTGGTTGAACGAGGGGGCGAATGAGACGGTAGCGACCGTGGCTCCGCGCCGTGAGCCGGCCGTTGATGACGAATACGGGAATCTGCCTTTGAACGCATGTGCTTACGAAGTTCGGCCAGACTTCAAGTTCAACCAGCACCACGAGGTCCGGAGAAATCGCATCAAGGAATCGGTCCACAGCGAACGAGAAGTCGAATGGGTAGCGAACAATGCGCAGCCGGGAGCTGAACAGTGCCCGCGCCCTGGCGAAGCCGGTGTCGGTGGTGACGGCGAGGACCGGTTCCAGACGATCTGATTCCGAAAGCAGATGCTCGATCAGGAGCCGGCAGGCATTGACCTCGCCAACGGAGACCGCATGAATGAGGACGCGGCGACGCTGGGTGGGTCTAGGAATGTGCGAGATTCGGCCGAGCCGGGCTGCCCAATCCGTGCAGTGCTTGCCCGTCCGAATCATCCGCGGCAGCCATATGGGGGCGGTGAGGGAGGCCGCGACTCCGTAACAGACATCCGCCAGTCGCCGCATGACTCGCAAGTGTACCAGAGGTGTCGGAGGTCATCCTTCCAAGACCTGTCATCCGGCGGCGCAGGGTCCATGGCTTCTGGTCGCTTCGGAACCTGTCGGCGAACTTTCAGGCGGGAACTTCCCTCGCGAACGTCCCGTAACCTTGAATAGGTTCTTCACCATGCTTCACGGTTGGCATCGTCTCTTGAATGTGTCATAATGAGCTTAACAACGGCCTCACCGCCAGTCAGGAGTCAGTATCGATCCCATGATGGAACTTCACGTGTGCAGCAAAAAGACGGGCTCGCTGTTGCGCGCCTTTGCATTGGGCGATCATGAGGAACTGCTTGTGGGACGCGATGACTCGTGCGACGTGCGGATCAAGGCGATGAGCGTGTCACGTGAACATTGCGCCATCGAACGCGAGGGTGAAGACCTGATTCTCCGAGACCTCGGTTCCAAGGCAGGCACCTTCCTCAACGGCGAGCGGATCGCCGATCGCGTTCGCCTTCAGGACGGCATGGAGATCACAGTGGGTCCAGCCGTCTTGAAGTTCTTTGAAAGCGACATCTGATTCAGCCGCTGTGCGGCTTCATAAGTGTGCCGACCTCGGCGGCACCGCTTAGCGCGCTGCGCGCCGATGATCTTCCGCGATCGGCGCAAGCGCTCTTGCTTGGAGGACCAGCAGCGCCATTTCGACTTGAGGATCGATACCCTTTGTGAGCAGGTCATTGATGTTCGGTCGATCCGGAGCGTCGGGATTCGGACGGCCGTGTTCATCTTCAGGGATCAGGTCCGCTTCCTGTCGCAGAAAGTACGCCTTCTCGATCTGCTTCGTCGACATTGGAACTTCAAGATCAGGGTCGACACCCCAGACATCTGCACCAGGTCGGCGGTGTACCAGGCGGCCAGATTGGCCGGGACGTTCAGGCGGGAGACGGTAATACTGCGTCGTGAGTTTCAGTGCAGCAACCGGCTGGCCTCGGCGAATCTGCAACGGCTCAACGGTCTGAACGCTGCCCTTGCCGTAGGAGCGTTCACCGATAATGAGAGCGGCTCCATGGGCTTGCAAGGCGCCGGCTACGATTTCAGAACCACTGGCCGAGCCCTTGTTGATTAGGACCACAGTGGGGACGCCGCCGAACTCGGCAAGTTGCGGCCGAGCGGACTGCCGCCAAACCTCTGAGCCATCCTTGTTCTCGCCCGAGACGATCATCCCATGATTCACAAAGAGATTGGAAATCTGCACTGCGGAAGTCAACAACCCGCCCGGGTTATAGCGGAGGTCAACGATCAACCCGTTTGGCTTGCCGTCGGCGCTCATCTCCCGCCAAGCGCGTAGGAGGTCGCTGTAGGTATCCTCATTGAAACCCGTGAGCTTGACATAGGCGATCTGCGACGCGGGGTCGATGTACCAATCCCACTGTGGTTCGCCATCGCGGCTGAGTCCGGTCTTCCACCAGCCGTAGACCGTGCGCAGTTTGATTTCGTCCCGCACGATCGGGAAGTAGAGAGTTCCATCCGCCCCGTCACGCCGGACGCCGAGTTTTACCGTGACGCCCTTCGGCCCTGTGATTCGATCGACGGCCTCATTGAGGGACCAGCCGACCGTCGATTCGCCATCGACTTCAATGATCACGTCTTCGGGCTTGATCCCGGCGTAGTAGGCGGGAGTGCCTTCGAGCGGATTCACGACGACGATCTCCTGCTTCTCGTTATTGCGAATCATGATGCCGACGCCGACGAAGTTTCCTTCGGTGGCCTGGCGGAACCGCCGCAGTTTGTCCGGCCAGATGATCTCTGAGAACTGATCCAGTTTGTTCATGGCGCCGTCGCCGAATTCACGATAGAGCACCTCTTCCTGGATCTGGATGGTCTGCTGATTGGCTGCGCGAATTCGGTCGAGCAGTTCGGTTGCAAACCTGCGATCGAGTTGACGATCGTCCATCTGCGCCAGCCGCTGCCGTTGCTCATCAAGCGCGGCCACCCAGCGATCGACACGTTTGGCATCGGTGAGCGAAGGGAACGTTGCATCGAGCAGCGAGGTTGTGGCAAAGACCTGGAGCGATTCGATGCCGCCCTCGAGTAGTGGCCGCCAGCCGTTGGTCTCGATATGCCGCCGCGCCGCTGCCGTCAGGGCGTCTTGCAGCATTTTGAGCGACACGCCATCCAGGCGCTCGCGCCAGTCCTGTGCAAGGCCGGGGTTGAATGCCGGTTGCTCGTCGTCATCGTCGCCGATGCGTTCGAGCGTTCTTGCTCGCAGTTCATGCAACTGTTTCGGCGCATAACGGGCGAGCAGCGCCACGCGCTGATTGACCAGTTCGAGCTGGCTGTTGTAAAGCTCGTATTCGCTGTGCCGCCCCGTGTCTTCATAGAGTGTTCTGACCGCGAAGAGCAGGTCGCGCGCGAGCAGCCAATCTTCGGCCTGCTTGACGTCGGGGATGTCCCGTTTCGCCCACTCGATGACAGCGATGACTTCGGGTACGTCGAACACTTCTTCCAGCGACGCGCTGTGCGTTTGCAATTCGACGGCCGAATGAAGGGCCTTGGTCAGTTCCTGTGCTTCCATGTGCTCACGAAG
>CAZFZT010000003.1:40499-100928 GCA_964523675.1 uncultured Isosphaeraceae bacterium | reverse complement strand
GATAGTGAATAGCGGATACTGTTCCCTCTTCCCTCTTCCCTCTTCCCTCTTCCCTCTACTCTCCGATGTCTTCGGCCCAGAGGTCGGGCTTCTCGCGTTTCATGCGCTCCATGAGCGCGATGCAGCGTTCATCGTTGAGGACGGTGAGTTCGATGCCGCTGGCGCGCATCCAGTCTTCTGCGCCGAGGAAGGTCTGGTTCTCGCCGATGATGACGCGCGGGATTTTGAAGAGGATCGCGGTGCCGGAGCACATGGGGCATGGGCTCAGTGTTGAGATGAGCGTGAGCCGATTCCAGTCGCGCCGCCGGCCTGCGTTTCGGAGGCAGACGACCTCAGCGTGCGCGGTGGGGTCGCCGGACTGGACGCGCATGTTGTGGCCGCGCGCGACGATGTTGCCTTCTTCATCAAGCAGCACGGAGCCGATGGGAATGCCGCCTTGCGCCCAGGACAGTTCCGCCTGCGCGATCGCTTCATCAAGGCCGGCCTGGAAGTTGGGCGACATGGTGGGGTCCATCGTATGGCACATCGTTGATCGGCCCCGGAGGGGTGTCGTTCTTTCCAGATTGAGGCCGTATCAACCCCAACTGGCGAGAAGCAGCAACAGGTCCGGGACGCCGACGTTGCCGTTGCCATCCAAATCGGCGGGGCAGTTCGCCGGCTCTGCACACGGCCCCCAGTTTGCGAGCAGGATCAAGAGGTCCGGCACACCGATGGAGCCATCGCCATTGAGGTCGCCGGGGATGCCGGGCTGTTTCCCACCGGCACAGTCGCCGGGTTCGGGCGTGCTCATGCCGGTGAAGTTCAGCACGAGGTTGAAATCACCATGAACATCCCCATCGTGGATGCGGTCGATGCTCCGCACCGTCTCATCGAGCGTGATGCTGCGGCTTTCGCCATCGCGCGTGCGGGTGAGCGTAATGCGGATCGGCTGATCGACGTTCAGATCGTGCAGCGTGATGCACGCCGCATCATCAAAGTGCAGCGTCTCGCTGGAGACCTGGTCCATCTCGACGGGCGTGCGGATGAGTTCGTACGTCGTGACTTGCCAGTCGTACACCGCATCGCCAGCGAAGGTCTGGCTGGGATCAGCCACGGTCAACTCGATGCTTCGCCGCCCATCCACCGGTTCGCTGCCGACGGCGTGGAAGGCGAAGCCGTCCTTGATGCCGTCGATCACGCGGAAGCCCGCCGGTGCGGTGTCGATCATGTAGTTGGCTTCGTACTCGTTGGGGCCGCGACCGCGATTGCGCTTCCAGCGCAGGTGCGGGCCTGGTACGAGAAGCGTCAGGTTGGAAAGTTCGCGCCCTTCAAAGACATGGCAGAACGTGGGATAGCCAAAGTTGTCGTGTGGCTCGTAGGCATCACAAACCTGGTCCATGTGCGACTGCAACAGGTCAAGATCAGGATCATTCGTAATTACGAGATAGTCATACGGGCCGTACTCCGATCCCTTCAAGAATCGGTACGCCATGTAATCGAAATCATCTCCGGGCTCCAGGTAACCATCCACCCAAATTAAGTTGTAATTGTAAATGTAGACCCCATCGACATGCGTTGGCTGCGTTTCCGGCAACCGTGATTCAATCATAAGTGGAATGTTCTGCTCGAATGTTCCATGAGCACCATAACTAGGGGGGAACATACCCGCTTCGCCGGGCGGCGCGGTCTCGGCCGAGCCGATCGGCACGCAGTCGGGTTCGTTGGTGTCGTTGCAGCAGTCGTCTGAATCCATGAACGAGCAGGGAATCCGCGCATCGACGGGGATGCCGCGCATCAGCAGTGTGTGGCGAATCTGATCGTGGTAGATGCTTTCGGCTGGACGTTCCGGATCACTTCCGGGAGCGGGCCAGAGTTTCGCCGCCGCCCGGAGCATCAACTGGCCGAAGTAGCGCATCGGAAATTTGTCGGTACGATCGATCTCGGCATGCGTTTGCAAAACCAAGGCATCTATATCTTGTTCAGCAAGGCCCACTTGATCGACAAGATCGTGATACAAATTGGCAAAGAAAAGGCCCCCGAGATCGGCTCCGGCCGCATGTGTGCCGCCTGAATAAATAACATGCTGATAGGGGAAATGTCCCATGCTGGGCCCAGCACTTTCACTGAAAGTCATCACATTTCGAGACTCAAAGCCTTGATCGCAGCGGGGGCTCATCAAAAATCCATTGTCGGGACCACAGGTAACCGAAGGTAAAAGAGACCTTGCGGAGTGGAGAAAATATCGAAAGAGTTCGGTTTCGCCAGTATAACGATAGGCGGCCCAAGTGGCTAAACCATCCGTGAGCGCCGGGAGTACATTGGTCTTCCAGCCATTGCCAGAGAAAGACGACTCAGGTGGATAGTAGCCGGGAGTATCGATTAACCAATGGCCCACAAGCTCCGCATACTCGCCGGCCACAATGTGTGGATCGTAGAGTGCGGAAAACGCGTTCTTCCCATTTGAGGCAAATAGCCGGTGGAGGAACTCAAGTTGGATTTTGTTTTGCTGAAAGAAAATGCCTTGTGCGCCGAAGCCGATATTTTCATTAGCTAAGATCAAAGGCTTTTCCTGCACAGCTGGTTCCGGCAGTTCCGCCTTAAACTGTCTGGTTAGCACATTCTTACGCTTTTCTTCATCGATATTCAGGCGGTTGATGAGGTCTGCGTTAAACACGTTTTTTCGAAAGTCCGTTATATAATGATAGGCATGTGCTTGTGAGAGATACGCGTTATCTTCCCGGCTTTGATTCCAGTCAAAGGTAATGCGAAAATCATTGCCCGGCTGGTGAACGACTTCAAACGGGTGAAGACCTTCCGACGGCCAATTAATAGTGAGTATATCCGTCTCCAAATACTTCCCAGTCAGGTAACCAGAGTTTGATGCTTCGTAGAAGCCGGTTTCTGGATTGTAGTGGCCGAGTTCGGTTAAGCAGACTTGTGATTGGGCGCGATAGCCGATGTCGCCGATATGGTTGGGATTGGCAATATCCGCATACAGCCCCGTACTAAAATCGATCGGCCCGAGTTCGCCGTTTGGCCCCATGAAGATCAGCGCCTTGCCGGTGGTCGGGTCTTTCTCATCGCACACGTCGCCGGTCGCGACGACTGCGGTGGCCGAGCCGGGCACAGTCGCCGCCATCGCCAGCATCGCGGGAAGTGCGGCGAGCAGGTGGACATGAAGGTGACGCATGGGCGTGTCTCCGCAAGGGCCGGTCGGCGAAGCGGCCGAACGCCGCGAATACGCCGCCCTGGCAAGCCGCCCTGCCGTTTTGGCCCAGCGTAACCGGTGGGGATGGTGATTGCAAGGGCGCGTTGCCCCCCTCCCCCGGGGCGGAGGAGGGGCGCGGACGTGCGATGGACTCGGAGGGCACGCTCCGCTGCGCGTCGCGGCTAAACGGGTTTGCGGGGCCGCAAAGTCGCTTCAGCGCGCGCCGGGGCATTCGCGGCGGGAGGGGAAAGTCGGGAACCTGATCGTTCGCCTTATGTCGAGGAGTACCGGCGGTGGCGGGCTGGCAGGGAGGGCAGCGCGCGCATGGCATTCTTTCAGCGGCTTATTGCGCCATGACACAGAATTCATCAAATCGATTTTCATCTGACCCGAGCGCGGGATTGTCAGAGTATGAGCGGCCGGCATTTCCAGACGCGAAGACGACTGCGCGACTTCTGGAAGAAATGACGCAAGGGTCGCTCGGGCCGATCACGAAACTTCAGGAAGCGCTCAATCTGACCGTCGAGCAGATCGCGGACTGGATGGGGCATCCGCGCCACCGGTTCGTGGCGGCGAATCTGGTGAACCTCTATGACGTGCAGACGCAGTTGATGGTCTGTCAACATCGCCTGATTGCGGTCGCGCGGCTGGCGGAGGTGATTACGTCGGCCGAGTCGCCGGAGACCGTGCGGCGTGCGTGCAAGGATCTGCTTGCGGTGCGGCTGATCGATCCGTATCGCGAGGATGAGCGGCCGGAGCGGCCCCCTCCCCCTGCAGTGGTGGATGAGGAGAAGATTCTGGAGGCGTTTGAACGCCTGGGAGCCGCCGACGGGTATCGTGGCTACGGCGATGATGATTCGCCCACGCCCGCATCCGCGCCGCCCGCATCCGCGGCCGATTGCAACGCCGGCCCAAGGGGAGTGCGCGAATGTGTGGACGCTTCGGCGCGCGCGAACTTCGGGGATGGAGGTGCGAATGCGGGTTTGCCGGTCGTGAGCGATGTTCGTGAACGGCCGCGTGAGTCGATGCGAAGTGCGCCGGAGCGCGCGCGAACTAAACCCTATGAGCCGCCGGGCTGTGCGCGCAGCAATTCGAAGGGCGAGGAGTCATTCGATGATCCACCGACGCCACCACCGCGAAGCGGGACGATCAGGTGCTATTGATGATGAATCCAACTCCATGGTGACGGCTCGCACAGGCGAGACGCCTGTGCCACCATTGCGATTCACCGTTCGTGCATCAGCCGAGGTTCATGGTCATGAGGAATTCGGCGTTGGATTTTGTCTTGAGCATTCGGCCGCGCAGCAGTTCCATGGCTTCGACGACGGACATGTCGCTGACGACCTTGCGCAGGCGGACGACGAGTTCGAGTTCCTTGGGATCGAGGAGCAACTCTTCGCGGCGCGTGCCGGAGGCGGCGATGTCGATGGCCGGCCAGATGCGCTTCTCGACGAGTTTGCGCGTGAGGTGGAGTTCAGCGTTGCCGGTGCCTTTGAACTCTTCGAAGATGACTTCGTCGGCTTTGGAACCGGTGTCCACGAGCGCGGTGGCGATGATGGTGAGGGAGCCGCCGTTCTCGATGTTGCGGGCAGCGCCGAAGAACTTTTTGGGTTTGATGAGCGCGCCCTGCGCGACGCCGCCGGTGCCGATCTTGCCGGTATCGGGCATGGCGTTGTTGTAGCCGCGCGCGAGACGTGTGATGGAGTCGAGGAGAATGATGACGTTGTCGCCGAACTCGACCATTCGCTTGGCCTTTTCGATGACCATCTCGGCGACCTGGATGTGGCGCGTGGCTTCTTCGTCGAAGGTGGAGGCGACGACTTCGACTTCATCAGGCGTATTGCGGCGGAAGTCGGTGACTTCTTCAGGACGCTCGTCGATCAGGAGCACGATGACCTTGGTGGGCGTGTCCGATTCCGGGCCGTGGTTCTTGATGATGGCGTTTGTGAGTTTCTGGAGGACGACGGTCTTGCCGGTGCGGGGCGGGGCGACGATCAAGGCGCGCTGGCCGAAGCCGAGCGGCGTGACCAGGTCGATGATGCGGGTTTCGATGCCTTCCGGTTCGGCTTCCAGATGCACGCGCTGATTCGGGTGCAGCGGCGTGAGGTTCTCGAACGTCGGCAGGTCGTGCAGCTTCTTCGGGCTCCTGCCATTGACCTCTTCAACGCGCAGCATCGCAAAGTAGATCTCGGCTTCCTTGGGCGGCCGAATGATGCCCTTGACGATTTGTCCTCTGCGCAGGCCGAAGCGGCGAATCTGCGCGGGGCTGACGTAGACATCGTCGGGCGATGCGACGTAGGAGTATTCCGGGCTACGGAGGAAACCGAAACCGTCGGGCATGATCTCAAGCGTGCCTTCGCCGATCATGAGCCCTTGCTTCTGGGCACGCGCTTTGAGGATTTCAAAGACGAGGCGCTGCTTGGGGAGCGTGGCGAAGTCCTCGACCTTTTCCTTCTTGGCGATCTTCACAAGCTCGCCATTGGTCATGTGCTGGAGCGTAGCGAGGTTGTATTCGTCCTTCTTCGCAAGGTTGTACTTGCCTTGCGTTTCCTTTTCGAGTTCCGCGGCTTCTGCTTCGAGCGCCTCGTCGCTGGGCACTTCGCCCGGTTGGAGCGTCACAGCCATGACAGCGGTGGCTGAAGAAGATGATGAACCGCCCTTGCGGCGCCTGCGGCGCGACTTCTTGGATGACATGTTGCTGGGTACTCCTGATCTCAAATACAGCCGCTTCTACTGGTTCTGGTACGGCAGGCGAACCCTCCGAAATGGAGGAGCGTGCTCGAAGGCAAAGTGCGAAACGGCCAAGTTCGAAAGGGGGGAAGGAACCTGCGACGACGCGTGTTCCGAGCGATGTGCCGGTGCTGCACGGAGCGTGCGATCAGAGCGGCAGTCGATCTTCAGCGTTCGCGGCGATCGTGGGATCTCAATGGGCTGCGCGATGCACCCCTGCATGTGCCTTCGGCCAGGGCTGATCGATCAGCCGCTGCTGTGGGCATGAGTTATTCTAGCCAATATCCTTCGGGTTCGCTCGGCGAGCTCCTCCAGCGATCCTTCGTTGGAAATGACATGATCGGCCCTGCGGCGCTTTTCGTCAAGAGGCAACTGTGTGGCCTCTCGACGGTTCAGTTCGGCTTCATCCCAGCCGCGGTTTCGCCGAACCCGCTCAAGCCGAAGCTCGCGCGGCGTATCGACGAAGATCACCGCGTCGCATGTGGCGTCAAGGCCGGCTTCAAAGAGCAGCGGCGCGTCGATGACGCATGCAGGTGCGTCGGTTGGGGCGTTGGCGAACTGCTCAAGTCGGCGCTGCTCGATCCATGGATGGGTGATGGATTCGAGCAGGCGGCGTTTGGCAGGATCACTGAAAATGATGTGCGCGAGCGCGCTGCGGTCGATGGGTTGGTCAGGTTGTTGCGGTTCGGAGGAGCGACGCTCGGGCGGCTCGCGCCGGCCGTCGCTTTGCCCCGGCTTGTGGAGGATGTCTTCGCCGAAGGCGTTGATGATGCGCTGGCGGATGGCGGGGACGTTGAGTGCGTCACGAGCGGCTTGATCCGAGTCGGACACGACGCAGCCGAGTTCAGCTAGCGCTTTGGCCACTGCGCTCTTGCCCGATCCGATGCCGCCGGCGAGTCCAATGACAGGTTTATCGTGCATGGGGCGTAGCGCGGCACCGTAGCACAAAACAAGGCCGACCGCCCTTGTGAAAGAGCGGCCGGCCAAAGGGCCTCGATCGGGGAGGCGAACCGATACGAGGCCGATCCAGGGTCGTACATCGGGGACCACGCTGATCGCCCGAAGGACAGGAAAAGAATGAGATTCGCGCCTCGGCCGGGCAAGATGCGTCGATGGCGGAGGAGCGATTGGCTGCGCTCTGTGCGGAATGCGCCGCCGGTGCGGGCATTTCGATGCCTTACAATGGGTTCATGCCCGCTTCGCCTATGCCCGGTAACGAGGACCAGGAGGCCCGGCCGCACATCGCGCTGTATGCCGGCTCCTTCGACCCGATCACGCTCGGCCATCTCGACGTGCTCCGCCGCGCCCGCCGCATGTTCGATGGGCTTGTCCTTGGCATCGGACACAACCCGGAGAAGTCGGCCCTGTTTGACTTTGACGAGCGCGTTGAGATCGCGCGGACGCTGGTGGAAGAAATGCTTGAGGCAGAGCCGCCAGGCGCGGCCGGCGCACCGGTGCGTGTCGAGCGCTACTCCGGCTTGACGGTCGATTTCGCCAAGGCGAAGGGCGCCTGCGCCATCGTGCGCGGCATCCGCAATATCACAGACCTCGCCAGCGAAACGCAGCTGGCGATCGCGAACCGGCAGGTGGCGGATATCGAGACGGTGTTCATCGTGACCGGCGAGACGTATGCGTTCACGAGTTCGAGTCTGATTCGGCAGATCGCTGGATTGGGCGGCGACCTCAATCGGCTGGCGAACATCATTCCGCCGATCGTCATCGAGCGCATGCGCGAGAAGCGCAATGATCCATCAAACCCGCTGGGGCAGTTGGCGCATGATGCGCTGGTTGAGTAGCGGCCTGTATGAATGGCAATGCCGGTGAGAAACTTCAAGTGGATCGAATGAAACATGGCGAAGCTTGCAGCGCACGGTCTCCGTGACGGCCCACAACCAGACCAGCGCAGCGCGGATCGAGCGTGCGCACGTCATTTTCGTGGCGCCTGAAGCGAGAGTAGCCGCTTGCCGCTACGCGCGATCACTTCATTAGTGCTGCACTGACCAACCGTGAGCGGCTTATACTGCGGCTGCGGCCGACCGTGCTGCGTGATATCGCTCTGCGACCGCGCTCCAGTTGACGACATCCCACCATGAGCTGATGTAGTCAGGCCGGCGATTCTGGTACTTGAGGTAGTAAGCATGCTCCCAGACGTCCAGCCCGAGGATGGGCGTGCAACTGCAATCGACGACGCCTTCCATGAGCGGATTGTCCTGATTCGCGCTGGAGCAGACGACGAGGTTGCCATTGTCCTGTACGCCAAGCCAGGCCCAGCCGGAGCCGAAGCGCGTTGCGGCTGCATCGCTGAACTTCTGCTTGAAATCATTGAATGACCCGAAGGCGCCTTTGATGGCGGTGGCGAGTTCGCCGCCCGGTTCGCCGCCACCACCTTTGCCGGGGCTCGCCATGAGCGTCCAGAAGAGAGAGTGATTGAAATGCCCACCGCCGTTATTGCGCACCGCCGTACGCTTTGCGTCCGGCACGGCATTCAGATTCACGAGCAGTTCCTCAATTGACTTATTCGCGAGATTGGAATCATCCTTGATGGCATCGTTGAGTTTCGTGACGTAGGTGTTGTGATGCTTCGTGTGATGGATCTCCATCGTCTTGGCATCAATCACCGGCTCGAGGGCGTCATAGGGGTAGGGGAGATCGGGCAGCGTAAAGGCCATGGGCGTAACTCCTTGTTCGGTGTGTTTCTCGCAGATGAGCGTATGCAGCTCCCGCCGCTTTGCCAAGCCGATGGTCTTTCGGAAGACTCCTACCGCCGCCGGGTTGTGGTAGCATTCACAAACAAACTGGGATTGAACCAACATGGAGTGCCCGCATGGCAGAGACGAAGCGACGGATCATTGTTGACGGCATCGACTTCCCGCAACTCTTTCAGTTCCCGATTCTGTTCCGGGCCATCACCCTTGCGCTCTCGCCGTCACGGCTGGTGCTGGCGCTGCTGATGGTGGCTGCGCTCGCCGCCGCAGGCGGTTTGTGGGATGCGAACACGGGACCGGCTGAAGGATTGGCCGGTCCGAATGCCTCGTTCGCCACGCCGGTTGAGGGCGCGTTCAGTGGGACGGTCTACCGGGTGCAGTGGAACATCGAGCGTCTGGTGCGCGGCGTACTCACGCTCAACGGCCTCGAAGTCGGGCGGGCTGTTGCGGACACGGTCTTCTGGACGCCGCTCACGCTCTGGCAGAACCATCCGTTCTTCACAATCGTGTTTGGAGCGCTCCTGCTGGTACTCTCCGTTGTTTGCGGCGGCGCGATTTCGCGTATGACGGCAGCGGAGATTGCCGGCATTGAGCGGCTGCGAATGCGTGATGCGCTTGAGTTCTCCATGTCGAGCTGGCTGCGATTGCTGGTCGCGCCGATCATTCCGCTCGTGGGCGTGGTTGTGCTCGCGCTGATCGTCATGTTCGTTGGCATGCTGACAAACTTCTACGTGCTTGACCTGATCGCTGGCGCGATCTATGGCTTGATGTTGCTGCTCGGCCTCGTGATCGCGGTGCTGCTCATCGGCTACATCGCGGCCGGTCCGATGCTGATACCAGCCATTGCATGTGAGAACTGCGATGCCACGGACGCCATGCACCGCTGCTACCAGTACGTCCTCAGCCGACCACTTCACCTGCTCGGATACTGGGTCGTCAGCGCGATCGCACTGGCGCTGGGTTTCCTCGTGGTGGCGGTCTTCGCATGGCTCACGCTGAACGTAACCGGCGCGCTCTTCTCAGCGTGGACAGGTTCCTCGGCGGCGGCGACCGCAGGCGGCTATGAAGTGTTCAACCTCTTCAGCCGGCCGGCACCAGGAAGCGGAGTCGGCGCCTTCGAAGCACTGCTGCAATGGTTGATCGGCTTCTGGGAAGCGATCCTGCTCAGTCTTGTCGCTGCGTTCTTCATCTCATTCGTATTCAACGCCGCCACGATCATGTACCTGCTCATGCGCCGGGTGTGTGATGGTCAGGCGATCGAAGAAGTGTGGCGACCGGGCCTCGTGCCTGGCACGCTGGCTCGCATGCCGGCGCCACGTCATGACGACGAAGCGAATGGGTGATGCGCTGCAGAGGCGGCGGCGCGACGGTTTCTCACTGCTCGCGCGGTGACGTGCCGGTTCCTTGTTCTCGATCAACTGATTCTTCACCGCGCTCGGCTTCTACAGGCGCGGGGGCGATCAGCGTCTGCGATTCGACCGTTTGATTCATCACAAACGTGCCGGCGCGGCCCTTGATGGCGATTTCCATCTCGGTCGTTTCGCTCAGGTCGAGTTTCAGCGGGAGAACGCTTGATGTTGAGATCGTCAGCGTCCCCTCGCCACTCTTTTTCATCGATTGCAGGGTCGTCTCGCTCGCGCGGGAGCTGGTGAGCGTCTTCTCCTCAGTGACTTCATGGGTGCTCTTGAGAGCAAGCTCAATGTGGTTGCCGTCAATGTGCAGGACTGTGTACTCCGCGCTGAGACGACCGGCGACTCCAAACGCATCCGTCACGGCCTCAACGCGCCACTTCGCACCTTTGCCGACGGGCTCCTCCGGCAGTGCGACAACAGCGTGCCACAAGGCATCTTGAAGGTCAGTCGCCAAGTCGCCGGTCTGGATCGGATCACTGGCGCCAAGCCGCAGCGGGAGCTTCAATGAGCGAACATGGCCGCGATTGCTGAGGACGAGCCGCGCTTCACGGCCCTCGGCCGGGGCTGCGGCCCGCTTGGCTGCTTCAAGCTGCCGCGTCGGCGCTTGATCGGCAGCCACCTCGACCTTGGTGAAACGGAATGCTGAGTTCAGATTTTCCTTGTCTTCATCAACAGTCGTTTCACTGCGCAGATGAAACCGGAGTTCCGGCGAGCGGGTCGGCGGTGGGTTCATCCCCATCACCTGCTGCCTACGCGTTGACTTGATGCTCAGCACGACCGGCTCGGTCTCCCCGATCTGGTATCGCAACTGCTGTCTCGGTTCTTCGCCCGACTCAAGCAGGGCTACAGTCGCTTCACGCGCCTGCGCTGCCGGCTCTTCCGGAATGCGCTCCTGTGAATCAGGCCGTTGTTCCCGACCTGGCTTCTCCTGAGCAGGTAAATGGCCGGCGATGGAGGCAAGCGCAATGAGCGCGACGAAGAGTCGAGGGTACGTCATGGAGAGAGTTCCGATTATGAGTCAGCGGGCGAAGGTGCAGTGTACCGCTGCGGAAGCTCGATTTCCCACAAAATGCGGCTGGCAGAACGTCGATGCGCGAGAGGGAAGGGCGGGTAGCGGCGCGAGTCGGTGGGTTTACTCGCCCTGTGGATCGTCGCTCTCGTCTTCTTGATCCTTGTCCTCCTTCGACCAGGTAGGCGGGGGCGGGAGGTTGGGCATCATGAGGGCGAGCATCGACATGGCCGTGCCGTAGGCCGCCGATCGCGGGAAGATGCGATCGTTCCAGGTGCCGTCTTCGCTTTGGACAGCGAACAGGCGCTCATTCACTCTTCGTCGATACTCCGCCCGCTCCTGTTCCGGGAGCAGTTCAACCGCCTGAGCTGCATAGAGATGCGCGAAGAAGAAGTAATAGGGCGCCACGCCGTAGGGCATGGCATGCGTGCCATGCTGCGCCCGGCGCTTCTCCAGCCACTCCCAATGCACCAGGAATGCATCGACCGCGCCGCGCACATCGGCCTGGGTCGCTTCTCCACAGAGGTAGAGGGTCGATTCCGCCACCAGCATGCGGCCGACAGCGCCGGGCACACCATCGCGCGACCGTTCATGGGCGAAGCCGGAGTAGACATACCCGCCGCTGGGTTGCTTTGCGCGCTTGAGCGAGGCGATGCCGCGTTCGATCAACTCATCTGGTACCTCAAATCCCGCTGCCCGCGCCGCAAAGATCGCTTGCAGGGTCGCAGCGGTCATGAAAGGCGAAGGCGCGCCGGGTTGCTTGAAGCCAGCGCGCCGGGCGTAGTTCCATCCGCCGCGTTGTGGAATCTCTGTGGCAATGATGCCATCGATGAAAAACTGAATCGCATCATCCATGCCATCGGCGTCGGAACCAGCTTCTTTGGCGATGAGCAGAAACCAGAGACCGTAGGCGTATCCCCAACCACGCACGTCGTACGTGGCATCGAACTCGTGCGCCATCAACGGGTGATCGGCAGCGTGGATGATGAAGTCGACAGCGCGCTCGATGGCCTCGACTTTGCGGAGATCGGCCTGCTGCTGCGGCGCATAGAGAAGTGCGGCGGCCGCGATCGCAGTCCCGCCAACGCGATAACCGATGGGGATCTCTCCGCCGGCACGGTAAACGCCTTCATATGGCCATTCAGCGCTCTGATCGCCCTCCTGCCGCTCGATAAGGAATTGAACGCCGCCCGCTATCGCGGCCTCGATCCGCTCCGCAGCTCGAGAGCCGGCGCTGGTTTCATCTATGGCGGACGCTCCAGCTGCGCATGCGAGGAGCGGCAAAGACATGAACATCTGAAACAGTCGTAAGCGTGGTGCGGGCATCGGATCTCATCCGGCGGAGCTGGCGGAGTGGATTGCAAAGACCACAACAGGATACAGTCGATCTTTCCCAATGGAGCGCGACATGGAGTGTAGTATGGCTCGATCGGCGTCTCGGATTCAGCGTGTGGTCAGGCGGACTGGCGACGGCCTTGCAGCCATGATGACGGCTGCGGCGGGGCTGTCGCTCTTCGCTTTCGTCGTCTGCCTTGAAGTCATCGGCCCGCCGCCGCGATGGCGCATCGATGCATTGTGGGTGCACGGTCACTCCCGGGCCGTGCGGCTGATGGCGGCCGCGCTGGCGATTGCGATCACAGCGACGATCGCGGTGTTTCTGCTGCGATCGAGCAAGCGCCGATCCGCTCGTTCGAAATTCGTTCTGATGTGGATCGGCATTGCCGTGATCTGCACCATGGTGTACTGGGATCGCCTGCCGATCATCTACAACGTGGCGATGAAGTACGCATGGTGAGATGGTGGCCTCCATTGCTCAGAGGCGGTCTCACTCTCCCTGCTCCGCCTGGTCATCGCGCTTGCCTGATGCGCGATAGGCCTTGCGGCGCGTGGCATATTCTTCGGGGGCGATAGGGAGATCCGGCGTCTCACCTCGCGCCCACTGCGCGTGCAGCTTCCGGAGAAAGGGCACGCACCACTGGCATCCGGTGCCCGCGCCTCCGCACTCGCTTAACTGTGACGCGACGGTCGGTTTCTCGACGTTCATAAACGTCGTCAACTTGCGGAGACTGACGCGAAAGCAAAGACAGACGTGGTCGTCGCGATTCATGAAGCTGCTGGCCTTGGGCGAATGAGGTCATCCAGTCGTGGCGGCGGCTTGCGCAGTGCACGCCGAATCCAGATGGCATTGACGAGTAAATAAGCTGCTCCGATCAGGAGCATCACGGCACAGACGCGCTCCAATGTTGTGCCGATGTTCACGAGCTCATGAACCTGCAACCACAGCGCGCCGATGATCTGCAAGACGTTGCCGACCGCAACGCCAAGAGCCGCGGCCACCATCGGCTGCACGCCCTGACGCCCACCATGGGCGCGCCGGTATTCGCGGCTTCTGATGCCGATCGTCCCGAGGATGCCGCGCAACCCTCGAAGTCCGGCCGTGGCGGCAAGAGCCATGGCCATATGCAGCGCGGATGTCGCAATTTGCATATCCGGCGCGTCGGGCGGAAGGCCCGAGACGACCATCGTCCGCTGGTGGTACCAGAGCAGCAGCCCGGAAGTTCCCCAGCCGATCAGCGACATCCAAAGCAGCCGCAGATCGCTGAGCACCGCCACATCCGCATCCTCACCGCGCGGCGGCCGAAAGGTATAGACCGACCACAACGCGGCGAGCGGCAACAACCCTGAGATCAGCAGCAGGCCGACCGGAAGACTGAGGCTCGGCGCGATCACCTGCATGAGCGCCATGGTTGAGACGCCATGCATGATGAGCAACGCCATCGAGCTGAGTCCGCATGCGATAAGCCAGACGAGCGCATTGCCCACGCCGATGGGGTCGCGCAGTTTCGGCAGCATCGAAGCGGCCGGATCAACCACGTGCTGCACCGTCAGCCAGATGTCGAGCCCGCACTCGGGGCAGCGTCCCTCCAGCGGCAGGCCGCGCAGGTCATAGGCGCACCGGCGACAGCGGACCTCGATGCGCAGCACTGCATCGGCGAGACTCGGCGGCGGACCTGGGGCCATGAGGTAGGGATGATACGGTGAGACGATGAGACAGTGCGTAGGCAAGGCGGCAAAGCTTCGGTCGCCCAGATGACAAAAATAGAACAGGGGCTGCGCCTCTGCGCAGCCCCTGTGAAGAAGCCCAAGTGAAACACTCCGTCAAGCAATCAATCAGCCAGCGTGTCGCGGCCGAAGATGCCGAAGCGGGTGAAGATATGGAAGCTGGTCGTCTCGAAAGCTGCCGCACCTGGCGCTGTGTACGCCAGATTATGGTGGTAGTGATTGCCAAAGGGCGTCCCGTCGTGCCAGAGCGATTGTTCCGGGTCGTTTGCCGACGCGATGGCCTGCTCATTGGCATCGAGGGCCTCGGCGACACTCAGGAAGTCGATGTGGCCGTCATAGAACAGAGACACCGGCTTCGAGGCCAAACCGCCGTTGAAAAAGTATGGCCGACAGTACGCGCCACCGCCAGGAGCGATCGGGTAGTTCGGGTTGCACTCCGCCGGCGCATCCTGAAGCCAGTTGCGCTCGATCATGTGTGTCTTGAGACCGGGGTAACGCGCTTGCGAGAAGGTCGGGACGCGGAACGAGCCGGGCATGGCGTAAACCTGCGCAGCAGTGAAGCCATTGGGCAGCGAGAACACATCAGGTGCATACAGGGCTGCAGGTGAAAGGATATACGTTCCTTCAGCGATGAACGGCAGCGTCTGGATGCAGAACTCGCCAGGAGCGTCAAAGCATTCACCGGCCTCCTGGATCATGACCGTATCTTTCGGCGCATACCACACCGCGTCATAGAACCGGTTGCTCAGATAGTGATTGAAACTCTTGACCTGAAACGCTCGGAAGAAGCCGCTCAGAGCACCTGGACCGCCCTCAAGCTGAATGGGTGCAGCAAGATAATTCGAGTCTTGTGCACCCCAGTAGTAATTGGTGCCGGCGCCTCCAGCCGGCATCGCCCATCCGATTTCGAGGCAAAACTTGCCGCCCGTGCAGAGCGTCAAACCGTTCTGCCAACCGCCGACCGACGCGTTGTAGCCTGTAATCATCTGCTGCAGGCTGCCGCCGAACTCAGCAAGATTATGAGGTACCGGAGTCCATTGATTGTCATTGTGATCTGATGCGTAGTTCGCATGGGCGATCACGATTTGGCGCAGGTTCGCCTGTGAGCGAGTAGTCTTGGCAGCGTCTCTTGCGCGGCCGATCGCCGGCAACAGAATGCCAATGAGAATGGCGATGATCGCCACGACGACGAGAAGTTCGATGATGGTGAATGCTCGGGTTCTGTTCATTGCAGGGGCTCCTTTCAAAAAAACGCCCACCCAGTTCAATTATACGTCAAAATCGCAGAACGGTTACGACAATGCTGTTGTCATGGGGACTTAATTGCTCAACTTGTCCCGGCCAAGGATACCGAAACGGGTGAGAAAGTGAAAACTCGTTGCAGTCCCGACGCCGTAGGCCGGGCTCTGGCCGGGGTCGGAATAGGAGTAGGAGTGGAAGTACCCTTCGCCGCCTTGGATGGTGGCTTCGGTGTGCCAGAGCGAGGCCTCGGGGCCGCCGGAGGCGACCGCCTGCTCGTTGGCATCAAGCGCTTCGACAACGCCGATCGTGTCCACATGGGCGTCGTAGAACAGCGTTGCGGGACTTGACGCAAGTGCCAGGTTGGAGAAGTAGGGCCAGCATCCATTGTCGAAGGTCGTGCCGCCATAGGTCGCGCTGTATTGCGGCCCGTCGGTAATGCAGGCCCTGCGATTGTTCTGGAGCCAGCGACCTTCCATCTTGTGCGTCTTCAGATCAGAGTATCGCGCCTGCGCATAGGTCGGCACGCGAAAGGCGCCGGGAAGGTCGTCCCAGACGGACTGGGGACCGTCTGTCTGCGAAAAGACGTCGGGTGCCCAGAGCGCGGCAGGCGATAGCCGGTAGCTGGGGCGATAAACATAGTTCAATGCGGTGTGAGCGCAGTACTCCGCAGGCGCGTCGTAGCACTCGCCGACGGCCTCGATCACCCAGAAGTCTTTCGGCGCAAAGAAGGTCGCGTCGTACACCCTGCCATTGACATACTGGTTAAATGACTTGACGCTCCAGCGGTTGAAGAAGCCCAGGCCGGAGACAAAATTGATCGGCATGATCTGGGCATAATCGTTGGCCGCGCTCGTCCACCAATGGATGGCCTTCGCACCGGTTCCGGGGTTGTAGGCCCAACCCAATTCGAGTACGGGAACTCCCAGATAAAAAGGAATCGCGCCATTGACCGTTCCCGACGTTCCAGGAGCACTATTGGCCTTGTTGAAATTCGTCACAGCGCTTTGGATCGTCGGCCCCCAGGTCATCAGATCATGCGGTGCAGTCGTCCACTGATTGTCGTTGTGATCGGAGCCGTAGGTTGCATGGGCCAGACCGAGTTGCCGCAGATTGTTCATCGACTGAACGAGCTGCGCCTGCTCCCGCGCCCGGCCGATCGCAGGCAGGAGAATCCCGATCAGGATGGCGATGATCGCCACGACGACCAGGAGTTCGATGATGGTGAATGCTTTCATCCGGCGCATGAATTCTCCTTTCTATGCGTGCGGTTGCGGCTGAATTGCTCTATCTGACATCAGGATTGGTCACTGTCTGATGGTGTCTCTTCCCAAAATACCATATCGCGTCAAGATATGGAATGAGCTTGTTTCGTTGCTGAATGAAGTCGCCGCCCCGGCGGGGGTGTAGGCCCAGTCGTGAAAGTATTGTGTGAAGCTGAAACTCTGGAGCGGCATCTGGTCGTGCCACAATCCTTCATCAGGGCCGCCGGAGGTCTTGGCCTGAGCGTCTGCATCGAGGTGTTCGCGCACCGGGAGCAGACGGGTGTGGCCGTCGTAGAACAGCGTCGCAGGCGCCGAGTCGAGGCCGGCATTGAAGTAGTACGGCTCGCAGCCGTCGTAATGTGCCAGGTTGTCCGGCACTCGCGGATTGCACATGCTCGGGGCGCGCTGGAGCCAGTGGTGCTCGAGCATGTGCGACTTCAGGTCGGGATAGCGGGCCTGTGAGAAGGTCGGCGAGCGAAATGCAGCGGGGCGGAAGAAGATTTGCTGCTGCATGGTGATGGCCGGCTGCGAAAAGACATCGGGCTGGTACATCGCTGCCGGCGAAAGTGCGTAGCTGGAGAAGAACGTTTCCGAGGGGTTGATGCCGGTCGGTTGTCCAAGCGCGAGCCGGCAGTACTCGCCCGGCGCATCCATGCACTCGCCTGCCGCGGTATGGAGGGCGTAATCCTTGGGGGCATAGAACGTGGGGTCGTAGAACCTGCCGGAGACATAGTCATTGAATGAGCGCACATTGATCATGCGGAAGCTGCCCCATGCCGCGAGCGTCGAGCCGTTCTCGAAGGAGATCGGCGGCGCGCCGACGTTGAGGCCGAAGCCCCACTGGGTTGTGCCCGCGCCGGTGCTGTCATGGGCCCAGCCGTAGCTCGTGTACCACTTGCCGTCCTGGAAATGGTCATGCACGACACCGCCGCCGCCATCGAACTGATTCGCATAGTTGGTGATGGCCTTGTTGAGCGTGGTGCCGAAGTAGGCGAGGTCGTGAGGAACATTGCACCACTGTTCGTCGTTGTGATCCGCAGCGTAGTTGGCGTGCGCGAGGGCAAGTTGGCGGAGGTTTGAGAGGGATCGCGTCATGTATGCCTGATCGCGCGCCCTTCCCACGGCAGGGAGCAAAATGCCGATCAGAATGGCGATGATCGCCACCACTACAAGAAGTTCAATGATCGTGAACGCCAATGGTCGCCTCATGGCGGGGGTTGGGCAGAGGAGCTAAGTATTACGGGGAAGGGGCGGGGATTGCGAAAGCTTTGAATCCGTCTCTATCGAACTCTTGTTGCTGACAAACTCAATCGAGAAAGAGCCGCTCCCAAAGGTCGCGGCTCGTTTGTTCCACTTTCTCCCTGAGCCATAGACATGGCACGTCATTACTGACTCAACAGGTCGCGGCCGAGGATGCCGTGACGCGTGAAGATGTGGTAGCTGGTGGTATTGTTTCCAGGGGTGCCGAAAGCAGGCGTTACGCCCGGCGGGGAATAGGCATAGTCGTGAAAGAAATCCATTCCACCGAAGGCACTCGTATGCCAGAGTGATGCGTCGGCATTGCCGTTGGCAGAGGCGATGGCCTGCTCGTTGGCATCGAGGGCCGCCTCGACGCTGGTGAGCGCGGTGTGGCCGTCATAGAAGAGCGTTGCGGGCTTGGACGACGGACCGCCGTTATAGAAGTAGGGCGTGCAGTCGTATGCAGGCCAGCCAGCGGGCGCGCCCTGGAAATTACATTCACTGCTCCGGTCTTGAAGCCAGCGAATCTCCATCTTGTGTGTCTTGAGATCGGGGTACCGCGCTTGAGAGAACGTCGGAGTCCGCATGAGTGCCGGCAAATTCAGCGCTTCGTTCCATGTAAAGGAGGGCATTGAGAACAGATCCGGCGTGTACAGAGCCGATCCCGCGAGCATATAACTCGCGCGTTTGTCCTGGTTGCTCACGTCTGGCTGGACGCACATTTCTCCCGGCGCATCATAGCAGGAGCCAAGTTGGTCAATGACAGCGGTGTCCTTAGGAGCGTAGAACATCTTGTCGAAGGTGCGCCCGTTCACATACTTGTTGAAGCTTTGCACGTTCCATGTGCCGTAGAAACCGTGGAGACTGGTCGGGAACAGCGGGGTTGCCAGATCGTTCTGGCCGATGTCAGAGACCCAGATGTAGAAGGCACCCTTGGCATATCCCATCGGCAGCGCCACAGTATTGTTGGTGTACATGAAAAAGCCGCCCTTCCCCACATTTGCGGTTCCTCCCATGGCGGCGTTGTAGTTGTTGATGGCCGCGTTCAGATTTCCCGGCGCAAAGCTCATCAGGTTGTGCGGCGTTGGTGTCCACTGGTTGTCATTGTGATCGGAGCCGTAAGCCGCGTGAGCGAGCCCAAGCTGGCGCAGCTGACTCAGTGATTGGGTCGTCTTGGCGACGTCGCGTGCACGGCCCAGCGCTGGCAGAAGGATCCCGATGAGGATGGCGATGATTGCGACGACCACGAGAAGTTCAATAATGGTGAAAGCTCTGCGTGTCATAATGGCTCCTATCCGTATCGGTGCCTTGTGGCACACCGACGGCCCCGCCGCAATCGCGCAAAGCGCGCTTGCGGCGGGGCGAGGGGGTGGTTCGGCGAGTCGTGCTGTTTCACAGTCCTGACCTTGTGCAGGTGCAATGAAATCAATGCACCCTGTTCCAATCGAAGGATCAATTAAATGTCATCGGCTGAGCGTATCCCGGCCGAGCACGCCGCCACGCGTCAGAATGTGATAGCTGGAGGGATTCACGCCTGCTCCTGCAGGAGCGTAGGCACGGCCGTGGAAATAACCGCCGCCGGTGCTGACGGTGCAATTGTTATCATTGCCACCTCCCAGTGGCGTGTTCGGATTGAAAAGATGTCCTCCACCGGCAGCGCATGCCTGTGCGTTGGCTTGGATGGCCTCCTGCACGCCGAGCATCTCGACGTGGCCGTCGTAAAAGAGCGTGGCAGGGACCGAATCGCGTGAGGCATTGAAGAAGTAGGGCGCGCACGCATCGTACTCAGCCAGAGGCGGTCCAACTCCAGGCATGCACTCTCGTTTCGCCTTCTGGAGCCAATGATGCTCAAGCATGTGCGTCTTGAGATCGGGATGGCGCACCTGGCCGAAAGTGGGCGTACGGAAGGTGGCGGGCATGGTGAACATGGTGTTCGCGCTGAATCCCGCTGCCATCAAGTCAGGCGAAAGGAGCGCGGCAGGTGAGAGGATGTAGCTCGATGAGAAGGCGCCGCCCTCACTGCTTCCCGTGAGACCACAGAACTCGCCCGGCGCATCTACGCATTCGCCGATCGCCGAGAGCACCGCGCGATCCTTCGGAGCAAAGAACGTCATGTCATAGACGCGGCCGCCCACGTACTGATTGAACGGCTTGGCGTTGATCATGCGGAAGTACCCAAAGATTCGATAATTTACACTTGTTCCGCCGTCAAAGTCCATTGGCACAATCGCAGAGTGGGTGCTATTCGCCTCGTCCGACCAGAAGTATTCATCCTGCCCCTGGTTAACAGTGTTGGCAAAACCCAGACGAACGCAGGCCAATCCGTTGTCGCAGAAAGAGACACTTCGAGGATTGCCATTGAAGGCCTGCTTGAAGCCGTTCACAGCCGAATCAAGGTCGGTTCCATATTCAGCGAGGTTGTGCGGGCCCGTCGTCCACTGGTTGTCGTTCCACTCAGCGGCGTAAGTGGCATGCGCCTGTCCAAGCGTGCGCAGATTGGCCATCGAGCGGGTCTGGTGAGCCCGGTCGCGGGCCTTGCCGATGGCTGGCAGCAGAATGCCGATCAGCAGCGCGATGATCGACACCACGACGAGGAGTTCGATGATGGTGAAGGCCTTTTGGTTGTTTCTCATGGCGGTTTGCCTTTCCCTATCTTGCCGCGCGAATCACGCGGACTTGTTGATGCCTCGAAAGCGCGTCGGAAGAAATGAGGTGCGTGAGCGCAATCTCCGGCGAAGAAATGAATCTGAATGCCGCGTAGGCGAGAACCTGTGTGCGACATCCGACGTTAGAACAGCTCCGTCAGAAATGGCGGTTCGGAACTGCACGGGGCCGCCGATACTGGCGTAACGGCGGCGGATAACCGCAAATCCAATGTACATCAATTCGCGGCGGATGCTGAACGGTTTTTGCACGAAAGACAAAAATCTTTCCGGACGTGTCCAATTGGGTTGTGGGGATGCCGAACATTTAGCAAACGAAAGGAGGCGGAGGGGCAGATGGGCAGAGGGGTGTAGGCGAAGCGGACAGGGGAGAGAGCGGACAGTGCCGTAGGGTGCCTTGTTGCCTTCAAATGACTTCATGCCTTGATCCCTTCGCCGTTACTCGCCTTCGCTATACTCGCCTTCCATGTCCCTACTCGTCACCGGAACTATCGGCATCGACACCGTTCATACCCCGACCGGCAAGCGGGAGCGCGTGTTAGGTGGCTCTTGCTCCTATTTCGCTGCTGCTGCGTCGTATCAGACGTCGGTCCGGGTTGTCGGAGCCGTAGGCGGCGACTGGCCGGAGGAGCACCGAAACATTCTCGGCAGTTTCAGAAACATCAGCACTGAGGGTCTTGAGGAGCGGAAAGACTCGAAGACCTTCGCCTGGGGCGGCAAGTACTTCGAGAACATGAACAGGCGCGAGACGCTCTTCACGGAACTGGGCGTTTTGGAAGAAGCTCCGCCGGTCATTCCCGAGTCGTATCGTGACAGCCGGTTCATCTTTTTGGGCAATACGCATCCGGCGGTTCAGATGGACTTCCTGGCCCACCTGCCGCAGCGTCAGCTCGTAGTGGCTGACACGATGGACCTGTGGATCAACATCGCTCATGACGAGCTGATCGCCTTGCTGCGCAACGTCGACGGGCTGATCATTAACGACTCGGAAGCGGAGCAACTGACCGGGATTCCAAACGCAGTGAGCGCCGGCCGGGCGATCCTCGATCGTGGACCAACATGGGTGGTGGTGAAAAAAGGCGAACACGGTGCGGTTCTGGTCCATGAGAAGGGTGTCGCAACGCAGCCGGCGTATCCGGCCGACCTCTCGCAAGTGGTCGATCCCACCGGAGCCGGCGACAGCTTCGCAGGTGGCATGCTGGGCTTCCTCGCCTCGCGGGGCCAGATGGATTTCCATGCCATTCAAACGGCGATGGCGTGGGGCACTGTGACCGCAAGCTTCACCATCGAGCAGTTCGGCCTTGACGGTCTGGTCCAACTGACCAATGAGGAGCTCAACAATCGCATGCGCGTCTTCCAGGCAGCCGCCCGCATCGGCGAGCCGCTCTCGCAGGTGGAACTGCTTCAGACATGAAGATCCTGAGGCAGCGCCGGCCTTCGTCCCACTGCCTCTTCGCCACCTGCTTTCTCGCTGCGTCAAAGCGCCCCAGCATTGACTTCAACTGAATTCTCGCGATATTGCTCGCATGAACTCGCACCGGTCACGCTTCACACTGTGCATTCTCTGCGCGCTGTCGCTGAACACTCTTGTCAGCGGCCAGTTGCCGATCGAAGATCTGCCGGGATATCGGCGATATCAGCAGTTGTCGCGGCAGATGTATTCGATCGGGATGGAGGGCCACATTCATGACATCCACTGGATGGAGGACGGCAGTGCGGTGTATTTTCAAAGGGAGGGCGCGACGTGGCGATTTGATTTGCCTGGGCGCGAGCTGGCAAGAGCCGATCAGCCGTCATCGATTGAGCAGGCGCAGCGCAGCGGCCCTTCCCGCCGCGGCATTGGTCGGGGGCGACAGCGCGACGTTGAACCATCGCCCGATGGTCGGTGGATCGCGCGGCATGTCGATTGGAACATCGTGATTGAATCGGCCGACGGCGAGCAGTCCATCGTCGTCACCACCGAAGGTCGGCGGAAGCACCGATTCGGAAAAGCGAGCTGGGTGTACGGCGAGGAGCTTTATCAGCGCGACGCCATGTGGTGGTCGCCCGACTCATCGAAACTGGCGTACTACGAGTTCGATGAACGTCAGGTGCCGGACTATCACCTCGTTGGAGGTCTTACGGAGTTGCGCACGGAAGTGCTGGTGGAGGGGTACCCCAAGCCCGGCGATCCGAATCCGATTGCGACCTTGTGGATTTATGATCTTCAGACGGCTGCGCAGATTCCTGTCGAGGTGGGTGTCGTCGGCGAAGCAGGAACAGGCGATGGTGAGAACGCTGCAGCCGAGGCGCGCGGCGGTGAAGAGCAGTACGTGTACAACGTTCGCTTTTCACCTGACGGGTCAGCGTTGCTCTTCAGCCGAACCAACCGCAGGCAGAACGTTCTCGAGGTGATGGCTGCCGATGTTCAGACAGGCGCATCACGACTTGTCGTTCGTGAAGAGCAGACTGCGTGGCAGCACAATCGTCCGCTCATGCACTTCCTCGAGGATGGACAGCGATTCATCTGGGAGACAGAGCGTTCGGGGTGGCGGCAGCTTGAGTTGCGGCATCTCGATGGGACGCTGATCAACTCGCTCACAAGTGGTGAGTATCCGATCTCATCGATCGTGCTCGCGCACGAGGAAAGTGGCGTCCTGTACTACACCGCTTATAGCGATGAGAACCCGCTCAACGAGCAGCTGCACCGCGTGAACCTCGATGGCAGCGATCAGCGGCGGCTGACGCAGGAATCGATGAATCACTCCGTCACGCTCTCGCCATGCGCCCGGTGGTTCATCACCACGTACGAGTCCGCGGAGGCGCTTCCGACGACGGCTCTCTATGACACAGAAGGCACACGTTTAGCCACTCTGGCTGAGGGCCGGTGGGAGCAGTTCGAACGCATGGATTTGACGCCTCCGGAGTTGTTTTCATTCAAAGCTGACGATGGCGAGACTGATCTTTATGGTGTGTTGTTCAAGCCGGCGCGATTTGATCCGAACCGTGTCTACCCACTCATCATCGACGTGTATGGCGGGCCGCTTTTCCGGCGTGTTCACAATAGATGGCAAGCGGCGGAGCCGGCGTGCGAGTTCGGGTTCATCATCGCCGTTGTTGATAATCGCGGAACGCCGGATCGTGGCAAGGCGTTTGAAGATGCGGCGTACATGCGGCTGGGCGATGTGGACTTGCGTGACCAGGCCGCTGCCGTGCGATTTCTTGCGCAGAGGCCGTACATCGATGGTGCTCGCGTCGGCATTTATGGCGGCTCTTATGGCGGGTACATGGCTGCGCTTGCCGTACTCAAACATCCGGACGTCTTTCATGTCGCCGTCGCGCAGTCAGCCGTCACCGACTGGCGGAACTACGACACCATCTACACCGAGCGTTTCATGCGCCAGCCGCACGAGAATGAGGAGGGCTACAGGAACGGCTCGTGTCTGACGTTCGCAGACAACTTGCGAGGCCGATTGCTTATCATGCACGGCATGCTTGATGACAACGTGCATCCGGCCAACGCCTGGCAGTTGATCGACGCGCTGGATGCCGCGAAGAAGCCGTTCGAGATGCGGATGTTCCCGCGCAGCGGGCACGGTCTCGGCCGCAGGGCCAGATCGCTGACGTGGGAGTTCTTTCACCGGCATCTCATCGGACCGTCAAATGAGAACGTGGGCACCAGGCGAAACTCGTGAAACGAGGCGGCTCACAAGCGGCGATTCATCCACTGGCGCAAGCCGAAGGGGTTGCGCTTCTGTCCGGCGGTCAGGTCATCATCAAGGCGGCGCTCGAGACTGACCGAGAAATCGCACTCATTGCTGGACCAAGGCACGACACTTTCGCCGGGCTTTTCGCCGCGACGAGCGAGGAAGCCGTCGCAACGCTGTTGAGGCAGCACCGGCTGAACATCAAGCTCGTATCCGATGCCAGCCGCGCAATCACGCTCGCCTCTCAAGCTGCCCAATCAGGACATGTCGCCGCCGCGCTTGTGCCGAATGACCAGCTCGACGTGTGCATGAATGTGCTCGCGCAACTGCGAGGACGGCTGCTTCACAAGAGCGGCGCCATGTGCGTGTTGCTCGAAGACGAGCCGCAGAGTAGCGAGGTGTGTCCGCGACAAGTCGTGATGCGATTGAACCTCCCATGCATCGAGCCGGCTGACCTTGGCGACCTGCGCGAGGCGATTGACCATGCCCTGCGCCTGAGTCGAGCCGGTGATACGCCAGCGGCGGTGGTGGTGCATGCATCGCTCCTGCGAAGTACGCAGACGCTCGAGGTTCAGCCGAATCGCCGTGCGAGTACGATTGACCTCGTCCTCGCGCGGCAGCGACGCAAACCGCGGCTGGCTGAGGCGGCGGTGGGCCGCGACGTGATGCGGCTTGCGCGGCGGATGGAGCTGAACCGCGCTCGAGCGATACCCAATCCAGGGGAGCGCGTGCCGATCGGCTTCATCGCGGTCGGGCCGAGCGACCAAGCCATCACGTATGTCGCCGACGCGCTTGATCTGCATGGCCGGTTGCCGGTGTTGCAACTGGGATTGCTCAATCCGATCGATGATGTTGCGGTGAGCCGCTTGTTGAGTCGCTGCGAGCGCGTGGTTGTCCTTGAGCCGCGCCCTGATGCGGGGACGGTTGAGGGGGCGGTCTTGCGTGTGGCGGAGCGAATGCGGCAGGGCGGCAGCGAGCCGGCGAGGGTGTGGGGGCGACATTTGCCGCCGGACGAGAGCGGCGTGAGTCAACGGCTTGAGAAGAATGAGGCCCTGCACCCTTCGACTCTGGCGCGGCGCATCGTGCATCTGCTCCATGCAGTGCGCCCCACGATGAAGATCGCGCAGCGATTGGCGCCCGACCCGCCTCCCATTCCGCTGGTCAAGCCGAGCTTCAAACGACGTGGCGGCAAGATCGGCGCGGCAGCAGCCATCGGGATGTTGCGGCGCATGGCGGCTGACGTCGACCAATGGCTGCGCAGTCAGACCGCTCAGTCAGATGAGCGTTTGATCGAACCGACCGCGCTGGCGATTGACGGCATTGAACCGGTTGCCGTAGCAAAGACGGACGTGCGCATCGTCCCCGTGGAGTTCTGGAGCGGCCAGTCGTTCCTGGAACGCGGCGCACCCGCACTGCGGCAGGCGGCTCGCGAAGACGGCGGTTGGGTCATGTTCGTCTGCGGCTTCGATGTGCCTGACAATCAGGATATGGAGCGACTGGCCCGAGGATTGATTCCGGAGGAGCGGGCCGATCGGGTGACCGTTGGCGTTGTCAATCTTCAAGATCGGACCGGGCTTCGCACGCAACTGGAGCAGGCAGCAACTCGGAACGGGCTGACCGTTCTGATTCTGCAGGACCGACCTGTGGCAAGGTATGACGTTGCCAAGATAGAACGAGAGATGGCAACGATTGATCGGGCCGGGTTCGAGCCGCGTCAGCGCCTGGTCTGGCCGGCCGATGAAGCGTGCCTGCTCGCGCGAAAGGATGAAGATGATGTGGAAGAGCGCGTGGTGACGCTCGACGTGGAAGCGGTGCGCACTGAGGTTCAGATGGACCGCTCCACCGCAGCGCGAGGCGGAATTCGGTTTCATGTGAGGCCGCTGCTCGAACAGATCGAAGTCGTACGGACGAATCCGCCAGCATGGGCGTGGCTGAGCGCGTTTCCTGCTTCGGGCGCATCCACACGGCTGGAGCTGCCTACACCCATTCACCGGAGCCAGCCCCTCTGGCGAGCGCACATGGCAGGTTTTCGGGGCCCTGGCCCGGGCGTCGCTGCGACTGTCTTGCAGGAGGCGGGGTTTACCATGGGATACGACGTCGCCTCTATTCACGATCCGTCGCCGATCGGGCCAGGCCGACGTGGTTGGGCGCAGCTCGTCTTTACAAGGCGATGGGTCTCTGAACCAAAAGCAGGCAGCGCGCATTCGGCAGCGGAGACGATCGGGAATCAGACCCCCCAGCCACACCGCATTCGGTTGCTCGCGGCTGCTCCATACGGTGAAGTCGACCTGCTCATCGGCTTTGATGCGCAGGAGACGCTTCGCGCGATCGGTCCTGGCGGTGCGCTGCGCATTGCTCAGCAGGGGCGAACCTGCGCGGTCGTCAACGCAGGCGCCTTCGGCGATGAAGAGGATGGCGATCATGCGTTCTCTGCGATCGACGCCTATCGGTCGTCCATTGAAGCGGTCTGCCGGCCGGATCAGTGCATCGTCGATGACTTCGCGTCGATCTCACGCACCTGGTTTTATACGGATCGAATTGCCGACCTTGTCATGTTGGGCGCGGCCTATCAACGCGGACTTGTTCCGCTGACTCTGGAGGCGCTCGAACTCGCACTTCGCCGAATAGAAGCACACGGCTTCGGCCGATCGCTTGAGGCGTTCACGTTCGGGCGGCACTTGGCTCTCCACCCGCGACATCTACAGAGGCGCCGAAATGAACATGAAGAAGACACCGGCCTGTTGATTCGCCGTCTCGCACTGGGGTTGCGAGCACGTCGATGGGGAGGCGGGGCAGCGGCCAGACGCTTTCATAGTCTGGTGCACCGCTCGCTCGCATCGATGCCCGGCCTTGCTGAGACCGGCTCAGGGCGCAAGGCGCAACTTGACTTCATCACCGGTGTGTACCGCGCGATTGAGTGGGGCGGATTCGATGAGGCGACACGCTTTGCGGATGCGATCACTTCTCTATACAACACTGATCGCGGCGAGACTGGAAGGGCACTCACGAGGTGTGCGGTGCTCCCACTTGCTGACGCGATGCTCATTCATGACCCGATCTACATTGCAACCATGGCGATGAACCCGGAGCGACGGCGGCAACTGCGCGAACGGCTGAACGTGAAGCATGCTCGAGGCGACCATATCGAACGACGATACCTGACGCGCGTCGAGATCGCTGCATTCGGACGGCGATTCCGCGCGGATGTTCGCACCAGCGACTGGCCGGCGCGGCTCGCGCGAGCGCTGCGGCACATCTGGCCGGTGCGCTGGCGTGGGTCGCGTCGCGAACGAGAGATTCGCCAGTTTGTGTTCAATTTCACGCAGCGGGCGGCCTATGCCGCGAAGCAGGAGTACCCGCAATGGAGCGAGGCCATGCACCGCCTGCATCTGCAGGCGGCTGAGAACCGATTGCGCGGCATGGCCATGGCGGAACTCCGCATGCTGGCTGAGCCGGGAGAGCGATCATCGGCGTGAGACATCGGGATGTCGTGGCTGTTATACTCCGACTATGCGGATTCGCTCGCACTCAATTCTCCTGCTCTCGCTGCTCGGAACACTTGCGGTGGCGGCTCCGGGGTGTCAGCAGGCGCTGTTCCCTGCTGATGCGCCGCGGACGCAGTTTGAGAACCATCACCGGATGCGCGGCCGGGTCGCGCCGGAGACTGAGCCGGACGTCTTCGGCAACCCGCAACCTGCCTTGCGGGCGCGGCTTTCACAGAACCCATAATCGCACTACATTCGAGGGGCGCGGAGCAGGTACACACCACAAGTTGTGTAGAGCTATGCCATCTGCTCCGTCTGTTGCAATTCTCCCGGGTTCCCGGTCGAAAAATCCATCAAAAAGTTTTTGTTCAAGTTGGCGGGGCCTGCATTTTCGATCCGATACTCCAATTCGGACCTTCTGTTATTCTTCCCAGCACGGAACGCTTCAGTTGGAAGATCGAGTGGAGAGCAAAGACACACATCCAAACCAACGGCCCGAGGTCGCGCAGCGCACGCGACTCGTGTGGATCGCATTTGCTTCCGCGATGTCAATCGTGGGCGGGCTCCTGGCCATCTCGGATCGGGAATCGTCGCAAGCTGGATTCCTGGCGGCGAACCTCGCAACTGCCGCGGCATCCGCTGAAATCGACCCCATTCTGGGCACCTCGCAGCCGCTCGATCGCAATCGATGGAAAAGCATCGTGATCCATCATCTCGGGGCCCCAGTTGGCGATCCTGAAACGATTCACCGGCAACATCAGGCACTCGGACAGCCGGGACTCGGCTTCCACTTCCTGATCGGCAACGGAAGCGGCCTCGGCGATGGAATCGTACACGTCGGTTATCGATGGACCGAACAACGCGCGGGCGCTCATGCCCTTGGCCCAGACGCGGCGTTCCATAACGAGCACTCCATTGCCATCTGCCTCATCGGCAACGGGGACCGTCGGCCGTTCACTGACAGCCAGATCAGCCAGTTGATCGCGCTGGTGAACCGGCTGCAGCGCGAACTCGGCATTCCGGCCGAAGCAGTTTACCTGCACCGCGAGATCGCCGGCGTCTCCAGCCCCGGCAGGTATTTCCCCGCGGCGATGCTGGAAGAGCAATTGCGCTGATTTCGGGTCATGCCGTTGCTCAAACGGTCCGAGAGGATTACCCTTTGCTGTACATTTCCTTCGCCCGGCGTCCGGCAAGTGCTCCGGAAGCCCATCCCGCGACATCGACATGTCTGCCGTGGGAACTGTCCGGGTCATTTCTCTTTTACCGGCTTCGCCTGATCGGAGAAAGGCGGGTTCGGCTGGTGTAACTATGGCTAGTCCTTCCTCAACAGCGCTCATGCGGGACATCAGGCAGATCGCGGGTTACCGGGTACTGGCGAAAATCGGCGAAGGCGCCGCCAGTCACCTGTATGCGGTACAGGATGCTCGCACGAAGCAGGTCTGGGCACTGAAGCATGTCGTGAAGCACGACGAAAAGGATCAACGCTTCCTCGAACAGGTCGAGACTGAGTATCAGGTTGGCGCACGGCTGCAGCATGTCAATGTGCGCGGCGTCCACCGGATTGTGCGACATCGAAAGTTCCTCCGCGTGCAGTCGATTTCCTTGCTGCTCGAACTCGTTGATGCGCAGGCGCTTGACAATCGCTTACCGAAGTCGCAGATCGAGGCGGTGCGGCTTTTTATCCAGATCGCACGCGGTCTGGCGCACATGCACGGTCGGGGGTTCGTGCATGCTGACATCAAGCCGAGCAATGTTCTCGTCACTGAGGATGACGTCATCAAAATCATCGACCTGGGGCAGGGTTGCCCGATCGGCACGGTGAAGAAGCGCATACAGGGAACGCCCGGCTATATGGCTCCGGAGCAGGCGCATCGCCAGGCGATCACCCCGCAGACGGACATCTACAACTTCGGTGCGACGATGTACTGGGTACTCGTGCGCGAGGTGATCCCGACGGCTATGCCGCCTTCTGGCGCGAATGAAAATGGTGGCGGGCTCTACTCCGGCGCACTTGATGCGGAGATGGTGAAGCCGCCAATTCCGCCGCATGAGAAGAACCCGCGCATCCATCCGTTGCTCTCGAAGCAGATCCTCGACTGCGTTCAGTTGCATCCGAATGATCGGCCTGAATCAA
Organism: uncultured Isosphaeraceae bacterium; assembly: GCA_964523675.1. GTDB lineage: Bacteria > Planctomycetota > Phycisphaerae > Phycisphaerales > SM1A02 > CAZFZT01. Next base: position 71,111 of record CAZFZT010000003.1, on the reverse strand, counting down.
TGGACCTCGTACTCAACCGATTGGAGTTGATTGCGGATGTGCTTGAAGCGCCGGTCGAGCCGCCGCCTGTTGGTGATGACGGTGAGACGACGATGTTCACGATGGGCGAGCCGTGAGCTACTTCAACAGGTCCACAAGTCCACAGGTCCACAGGTCCACGGGTTGGTCCACAGGGTTGGGGAACGCTGCGCGGGCGCTGGTCGACCTGCTAAGATCACCGGCACGTTGACTCGACACGAAGCATGCCGACCGACCTCGCCATTCGCATCCGCAATGTGAACAAGACGTTCGGTTCGACGTGCGCGGTGCAGGCGCTCGACCTCGACGTGCCGCGCGGCTCACTGTGCGGGTTTCTCGGCCCAAACGGAGCGGGAAAATCCACAACGATCCGCATGATCATGTCGATTATCTATCCCGATTCGGGGTCGATCGAAGTGCTCGGTGGATCGGCGCTCCATGCCAAGGATCGCATCGGATACCTGCCCGAAGAACGAGGTGTGTATCGCAAGATGCGCGTCGGTGAGTTCCTGCAATACATCGCGCACTTGAAAGGCGTACCCAGACGTCTGGCTGCGAAACGGGCGACAGAGTGGATTGAGCGAATCGAACTGCCCGGTGTCCTGCGCAAGCGATGCCATGAACTCTCCAAGGGCATGCAGCAGAAGGTGCAGTTCCTCGCAGCCATCATCCACGAACCTGAACTGCTCATTCTTGATGAACCGTTCTCCGGTCTCGATCCGGTGAATGCGGCGCTCCTTGCGCGGCTGATCCGGGAGATGAGCGACGACGGCCGCACGATCATCTTCTCAACTCATGTTCTCCACCAGGCCGAGCAACTGTGTGATCGCGTGTTCCTGATCAATCATGGCGTCAAACTGCTCGACGCCACGCTTGACGAGGTGAGGGCGCAGTTCGATCCACGAACGATCGTTGTGCGGCTGCGAGAACATGCGGCAGGCGTCGGTCCCATTGAAGGTGTCATGGATGCGAGCCCAATGGACGATGGCGGCTTTGAGTTGCATCTCCACCACGATGCCGACGCGCAGCATGTGATGCGAGAGGTCGTCACTCGGTTGCCGGTGCGGGCGGTGGAACTGCGGCAGGTTTCCCTTGATGAAGTCTTCGTCCGGCTTGTGATGAAGGACGAAGGCAGAGCGGCGGCGCAAGCGGCTCGGGAGGAATTGAGCCATGTCTAAAATCCTCGGCATCGCCTGGCGCGAGTTCAAACACACCGCCCTCACCAAAGCGTTCATCATCGGCACGATCATCTTCCCACTCATCATCTGGGGAGGCATGGCCGTGGTGCCGCTGCTGGTCAAGCAGACCGTTCCACCGCTGGAGGGTACTGTCGCACTGATCGATCCAACAGGTGGAGTCGCGCAGGCCGCCACCAAGGAGCTTGAGCAGGAGCGAAGCAGAGTTGCCGTTTCTGCAGCGGCGTCGCTCGACGAACTCCGCACGGCCGCCGAGTCCGGCGCATTCGGGCCGGTGGCGCGGCTTGATGTTCAGCTTGAGATTCACCGAGATGATGCAGAGATGGGCCGGCTGCGCGATGCGGTCCGCGCCGGGGAAATGCTGGGCCTTGCCATCGTGACCGAAGGCGTCTTAGAGCAGTCGCCATCCGCAGCGGAAGGTGAACGCCTGACGCTGCTGCTTCAGGAGGAGCTGAATCCAGACCATGCCGACGGGCTGCGCCGGCTGATCGCCAACGCCGTGGTGCGTGCTCGGGCCGATCGCGCGGGCCTTGATCTCAAGGAGATGCGGGTTCTCCTGCAAGCGCCGGAGATGGATGTTCGCCGAATGACGACAGCGGGTGAAGCGGCAGGCGGGTTCGAGTTGCGGCGGCTGTTGCCGATCGCGTTCATGATGCTGCTTTGGATCGCGTCATTCGCCAGCGGCAATTACCTGCTCACGACCACCATCGAAGAGAAATCAAACAAGGTGATGGAGGTCTTGCTCAGCGCGGTCAGCCCATGGCAATTGATGACTGGGAAAATCTTGGGGCAGGGCGTTGTAGGGTTGTTCACGATCGCCGTGTACGGCGCATTGGGCTTCGGCGCATTGTGGTACTTCAGCATGCAAGACCTGATTTCACCGCTCCAGATCGTCTACCTCGCGGTGTTCTTCTTCATGGCGTACTTCATGGTTGCCTCCCTGATGGCGGCGGTGGGCAGTGCGGTGAGCGATCTCCAGGAGGCGCACGCGCTCATCACGCCGGCGATGTTGATCCTGTTCATCCCGATGCTGCTGTTTGTTCCGGTGAGTCAGAATCCAGACGGAGCGCTTGCCACGGTGACAAGTTTCATCCCGCCGCTGACGCCGTTCGTCATGATCATGCGGGTGACGTCATCGCAAGCGCCGCCGGCCTGGCAGGTGGTCGCGGCCATGGCAGTGGGGGCGGGAGGTGTCCTTGCGATGCTATGGATGGCCGCGCGTGTGTTCCGCGTGGGCGTCCTCATGTACGGCAAACCGCCTTCGCCGCTCGAACTGCTCCGCTGGATGCGGTATACGTGAGGGCTGTCGGCTGAGGGCGCAGTGGCGCGTTGCGGGGTGCCTCTATGCCTGCCTTTCATCATGATTCGTTGTTGTTCGGTGCATGCGGCTCGATATGCACCAGCACATCGAGGACGCTCGGCATCGCCTTCATGACAGCGTCCTTCACATCGTGCGCGATGGCGTGTGAATGGCGAACGCTCATGTCGGGATCGACTTCGACATGCATATCGACGAGATAGCGCCCACCGCTGCGGCGGGCGATGAGCTTCTCCACCGTTTCCACGCCAGCGATCTGCATCGCAATATCGCGTATTGAATCGCCCGGCTCCGGCGCTTCTTTGTCCATGAGCTCGTGGAGCGGGGATCGCGACAGGCGAAAGGCGTTGAACAGAATGACTGCTGAGGCAAAAAGAGCCGCCCATGCATCGGCCGCCGGATACCCAGCGAAAATGGCGACACTGATGCCGATGAGCGCGGCCGCGGAGGTGATGGCATCACTGCGGTGATGCCACGCGTCCGTCAGAATGACATCACTGGACTCGGCATGTCCGACGCGGCGTGCGACCCGGTACATCGATTCCTTGACGATGATCACCGCAAGCAGTATCCATAACGTATAGAGAGCCGGCGTTCCTGCGGGCTCGGCGATCTGTCGAACTGCTTGAATGGCGATTCCAATTCCTGCGCCAAGCAGGAAGATGACCACGATCATCGAAGCAAGGGCTTCCGCTTTACCGTGACCGTACGGGTGATTCTCATCAGGCGGCGCCGCAGCTATGCGCACGCCGGACCACACCACAATCGAGCCGAAGATATCCGCAAGCGACTCCACAGCGTCGGCGATGAGCGCATATGAATTGCCGACGATGCCCGCAATGAGTTTCACAAGCGCGAGCAGCGCGTTGACCAACAGGCCAAGCACAGCGATGCGCAATTTGCGTGCAGTGGAAGAAGGCATGATCGCGCGAGGTCGCGCGATTGTACGGCACAAATGAGCCGCACCATTGCAGGCGCGGCTATCGACGAAGGAATTGAAAACTCACTTCTTCTCTTCTGCGGCGCCGGCTTCGGCGGTCTCATCCTTCGACTTCTTCTTCTTGCCGGTTACGACCTGACGCGAGGCGACCTTCACGAGGCCGAGTGGTGATTTCTCACCGGGAGCAAAGCGGCCCTCTTCCGTCAGCCGCGCAATGCGCTCGGCTCGAGTGAGGACATTGCGGTGCTGGTTTAACGCGGAGGGTTCGGTTTTCAGACTGCGGTGAAGACTCATGGGGTGATCCGGTGGTTGATTGGCCGTTTGCTCATCGCGACGTGGTCATTCCTGCCGCGCTACGTATTTGTTCCACTGCGACATCGCGACAGGGTTCTGGCTCTCGCGATATTGCTCCTGATACATTCGCCCGATCCGCAGGGCCTCTTCGCGAAAGGCGGCAGCGGCGTCGGACGTATGGTCGTCGAAGCCGGGCAAGGCAAAGACGCGAAAGAGCTCATTGTTGGCCCGAATCATGTAGGTTTCAAGTCCCCGCTCCCGAGCGAAATTGATGAACCGCTCCGCCCCGCTTCGCCGCGTTGTGATCAGCATCAGGTAAATGAGGCCGGTCTGGCGCGGATCGCTCAAAATGGGCCCCCAAAGCTCGTCAGAGGGCGAGCCGCCGGAGGTTGATGGCTGGGACGGCTCGGTATCGCGGGATTCCGGGGAGTCCGGGGATTCCGGGGAGTCCGGGGATACTGGCACATTCGAGACCGGCCGCGAACCGTGTGGCTGTGGGCCGGGGGTTGACGTTCCGCCCAGAAGCAGTTCGCTTGCATCCTGTAGATGCCTCGCTTCATCCCTGCCTCGGCTGTAGCCAGCCATATAGGTGAGTGACGCCAGGATGATTGCGACGGCGACGGCAATGAACACATAGCCCAACGGGATTCGCAGCATGTGGCCCGGCCGCAACCAACCTCCCGGGAGCGGTTCGTCCTCAGGCAGATCGGCCGGTCGATCGACCATGCCGGTAGCCGGAAGCCGCGGCTCGGACCCCCGAGCCCGGATCAGTTCATACAGAGCCGGCGATCCGCGCTTGGCCATAGCCGCATAATACCAGAAGAGGGCGTGTCAACAACCGCGAAGCCCGGAGCACCTTGCCGCGTTCAGGGTTCGCCCTGACTCCTCAAGCTTCAATCCCTCATCAACTTGTCGCAATTGCACTTGCCATGGCGAGACCTGCGGTGTGGGTGATCGCAATATGCCAATGCTGGATTCCGAGCTCGCGTGCGAGTTCCGCACAACGGCCGGTGAGCTGCACGACGGGGCGCCCTCCCGCTTCCTGCTGCACCTGAATCTCGGTCAGCGCGATTCCCCGCGTCAATCCCGTTCCCATGGCTTTGACAACAGCTTCCTTGCAGGCGAACCGAGCAGCGTAGTGTTCGGCAATTCGTTCTGAACAGGCCGATGCCAGGCGCTCGCCGGGCGCGAACACGCGATCGAGGAAATGCTCACCATGCTCATCGATCATCCGCTGAATGCGGCTAACCTCCACCAGATCAATGCCTTGGCCGACGATCATGCTCATGGGCGGATGATAGACGCTTGCGATGCCGGTTCAGCAGGCAGCCTCACTCGCATCAACCGTGCAGAACTTCATGCACGATTTCGCTGATCGCTTCACGAATCGTGCGAGGCGATGCCGGCCTTTGAATCCAGACCGCAGGAATGTCCCGCCAGTGGTCACCCGTGGCCTCCTGCGAGCCGATCATCACCAGTCGTCGCACCGGAGCGCTTTCAAGAAATGCTTTCGCTCTGGCGGGTGAAACGAGGTCAGGTTCAGTCACCCACAGGGCACACGGTCCGGGTTCGTCAGGCGAAGTGCGCACGGCCGGTAACCGTGAGAGGTTGAGCAACGTGCACATTGACGAAGCGATGTGCGTGTCGGAGAGCGAAACGGCTGCGAAGCTGCCATCAGGAAACTTCGACGCATCGGTCAGCTCTGGATCCTCTGCGGCTGCGGGGATCGTCAGCGTAACCGTGGTGCCGCGTCCCGGCGTTGAGTCGATGCTGAGCGTGCCGCCGACTTGCTCGGCGATACTGCGTACGAGCGGAAAGCCAAGGCCCGTGGAGAGTCCATGCGCATGGCCGGGCACGACCGTCTTCTGCGCGAGAATGCGCTGTCTTTCTTCACTGTTCATTCCGGGTCCATTGTCCGTAACGCCGATTCGAATGAAACCGCGCTGCTGTGCTCCCTCTTTCGGCGCATCCTGGACGGCAGAGTCGGCCCAGATCAGGATGTGCCCTTCATTGACGATTGCCTTGCCGGCGTTGTTGACAAGATTGACAATGGCTTGGGTGAGGAGATGTGGCGGAGCCGCAACGGGCGGCACGTTCTGCTCGAGGTTGCTCGTAATGGTGATCTGCTTGCGCACGCTCGCCATCAGCAGCGGTGAGATGTGTTCCCACCAGGAGGGGAGATGCGTGACCGAATGTCCGGGGAACGTGGCTGCGGTGGCGCCCTGCCTCTCGGCGAGCATTTGCAGATTTGCCGCAAGTTGCTGCAGATACTTGATCGCCTGCCTGACCATCTCCACATCCTCGCGAGCGGCGGGCGCAATCTGCTGCGCGGACAGCGCATCGAGTCGACAACGCACCGGGAAGAGGAGGTTTTTGACGTCGTGGCCGAGTCCTGCAGCGAGCGTCCCGATCGTGCAAAGCTGTTCACCATCGCGAAGTTGTTGGCGCATGGTTTCAAGCGCGGCATCACACTCTTTCTCGCGCGTGATGTCGCGGATCATCCAGCGGATGCCCTCGGCCTCGCCTCGGTCACTAAGCATGACGTCGGCATTGACCGACCCGATGCAATTCCGGCGTGACCGACTTCGCAGCCGGATCTGCAATTGCTCGATGCGCGGCCGCTAAGTTGGATTTCTCCCAGTCGTGCCGGCGCGTTCGACGAGCGCCGTAAGCTGCCGACGAGCATTGGGACGATCCTGTTCGAGCACGAACGACAACAGCGGCTTGCCGATGAGAAACTCGCTCTGCGTCTCGAACAAAGTTGCGGCAGCTTGGTTCGACTCACGGATCACGCCTTCGTTGTCGCTGACGATGTAGGCGTCCGGGCAGAAGTCGAATAGTTCGCGATACTTACGTCGCTCCGATTCGCACTCATCGCGCGATGAGAGGAGCTCGTCATTCGCGTGCCGCATCTCTTCCTCGGCGACGGAGAGTTCCTCAAGTGCGACGCCGATCTCATCAAAGAGTCTTCTCGTCAGGTCAATGCTTTGCGCAGAAGCGCCGGCCGCCGCTTTGGCGCGCGTCGTCTCGACCGAAGCTGAGAGCTTCCGAACCCTCGAGTCGAACTCTTCCCGTTCGCGATGAAATTGGTTGAGGTTCAATGTGAGCCCCGGTAGAAGGACAGAACCGATGATCGAACTGGCAAGCAACTCGGCCAATGACGGCTTTCCCAACTCTTCCATCTTACCCAAGCGACCTCGAGCGCGCACCGCGATCACATTGTTGAATGTGGATAAGTGGTGGATCATCACCGGACGGAATGGGCGACGATTCCTCCAGGAGGCCGCACCCTGCGTTCTGCACCACCGTACGAACACGACCGCCAGGCACGGCGTATTCACCCAAGCGCGACCCCTGCCGGTATGATGGCCGGCCATTTCTCGGCGCAGAAACCCCTGCTGCGCGGCCGCCGAGGCCGCTGTATCTGGCTTTCGTCTGATCCCGGAGACTCCTCTGTATGTCGCAACTGACCGCACCTAGCCACAGCCCCATGTTCGGCACTGGCCGCTCGGATGGCATTGAAGGCGACGCCGGCGGGGCCGAAAAGCTCGAACGCCGGCTGTTCGTCGCCCTTGCAGGCGGCGTTCTGCTCCTCGTGTCGTGGATCTTGAGTATCGCCGGCAAGCATGAACACGTGTATCAGCTTCCCGCTCTGATCGGCGCGATCATTCTGGTCGTTCCGCTCTTGATGGGCGCATGGCAGGAGATTCGCCGCGGCCGGCCGTCGAGTGATTCGCTTGCCTCACTGGCGGTGATGGCGGCCTTTGTTTCGCAGTTCTATTTGATTGCGGGAGTACTTGCGCTGTTTCTGTGGACGGCGAACCTTGTGCTCAGCCGCACGGCGTGGGGCGCGCAGCGTGCCATTCGCGATCTTGTTCACTTGACGCCTGACGTCGCCCGTTTGATCGAAGATGGTTTGGAGCGAGAGGTCCGGCTGGCGCAGCTCAAGATCGGCGAGATCGTGCGTGTGCGACCTGGTGAAAACCTTCCGGTGGACGGCGTGATCGTGGCCGGATCGAGCAACATCAACCAGGCCTCGCTCACCGGCGAGGCGATGCCCATCGAAGGTGAAGTCGGCACCGAGGTGTACGCAGGAACCACCAACCTGACCGGTCAGATCGATGTGCAGGTGACCGCCGTCGCAGGCGATACGACGATCGGCAAGGTCGAAAAGCTCATTCGCGAAGCAGAGTCGGCCCGGACGCAGCGGCAGGAACTGCTGGAGCAGCTTGCGGGTTATTACTTCTGGGTTGTCATCGCCATTGCGTTCCTGGTGTGGTTCTTCACGGCCCGCAGCGGCGATCCGGGCGCGCAGCAGGAAGCGGCCATGCGGGCGATCATGGTGCTGGTGGTGACGTGCCCCGGCGCGCTGCTCATTGCGTATCCCACGGCCATGGTCGCAGCGTTCGCAGCTGCTGCGCGGCTTGGCATCATGATCAAGGAAACCAAGACGCTGGAAGCGGCGGCAACGATTGACACCGTGGTCCTTGACAAAACCGGCACACTTACGACCGGCAAGTTTGCCGTCAGCCGGCTCGTGCCATCTGGGGATGTCGAAGGTGCGGCATTGCTTCAGGCGGCTGCCGATGTGGAACAAAGCTCCAATCACCCGCTCGCCAGGTCGATCCTCGAAACAGCCAGGCAAGCGAGAATTGTGCCGGCGTCGGTGCAGGATTACAAAGAAGTTCACGGCCGCGGGGTGACTGCGAAATCTTCGGATGGCGAGATTCAGGCCGGTCGCCCTGAGTGGCTGGCGGAGCTCTACCCGCAGCTACGCGAGCAGATCAGCGCGGTCGATGAGAAGACCCAAGGTATGTCGGCCGTGCATGTCGTCAAAGACGGCAGGTATCTCGGCGCGGTCGGGCTTGAAGACAAACTCCGCCGCGACTCACACGAGGTGATCGCCAAGATGCGGCATCTCGGCGTGCGGCGTGTGTGCATCTTTACCGGCGACCGACTCTCTGTCGCCAAGCGCGTCGGACAGGCCGTCGGCGTCGACGCCATCGAAGCGGAATGCCTGCCCGAAGAGAAGCACGAGGAACTCAAGTACCTCATTCGCAAGGGGCACCGCACGCTGGTCGTGGGCGACGGCATCAATGACGGCCCGATCCTGGCCTCGGCTGACGTCGGCGTGGCAATGGGCCTTACCGGCTCCGATATCGCCACCAATTCGGCTGGCGTCGCGCTCATGAATGATGATCTGCGGCATGTGCCGTTCCTCCTGGAGCTTGCCCGAAAGACGCGAAACATCATCGGGCAGAACATCGGGGTTTCGCTGGCGTGGGCGATGTTCGGACTGGCGCTCGCGGCAACGGGCGTGCTGACCCGTCAGGCCACGACCGGTTTCGCGATCGTGATCGCCTGGTACATCAGCGCGTACATCATCGTGATCGCCAATTCGATGCGATTGATCCGATTCGGTGAAGGTTTCTCCGAACAAACGCAGGCGCAGCGACGTCTAGAAGCGAGCCGCATTGCGAAGCCCACGAGGGCTGCGATGAGGCAAGCCGACTCCGCACCTGTACCGGCGGCCGGCTGACGAAGACCTCCTTTCCATCCTGAGTTTGCGAGTCCTCCTCAGAACGCCCCGCTCTTCAGAGCGGGGCGGTCCTTGTGTGGGGCCGTCCAAGGGTTCAGACGATTGCGCATCAACGACCGTACCATTGAGTCAAATCCCCGTCTTGCCGCGCCAGAGGATCACCGTCTCGCCGTTTCACCGTCTAGACTTGCCACCCATGCCTGTTCCCACCATTGAGCCGACGACTGCTGTTGAGAAACTGGACCGCTGCGCCGATCTGCCGCATCGGCCGCGTGTTCTCCTGGGCAAGATGGGCCTTGACGGCCATGATCGGGGCGTCAAACTCATCGCCCGCGCGCTGCGCGACAGCGGCATTCATGTGATCTACTCCGGGCTTTGGCAGACGCCGCGATCGCTGGCGATTTCGGCCCGCGATGAGGATGTCGATGTCATTGCCTGCTCAATGATGTCGAACTCGCATCTCGTGCTCGTGCCGCGGTTGATCGACGAATGCGCAAAGGTCGGCCGGCCTGACATGATCGTCAACGTCGGCGGAATCATTCCGCAGGAAGACGTGCAGGCGATGCGCGATGCCGGCGTCCATCGGCTCTACCACACCGGCACATCGATGCAAGAAATCGTTGACGGTGTGCGCGAGGTCGTGAAGCCATATGAGCCGTACAGGGCAGAGGCGCATCCGATTGCGCGATTGGCGCGCGACCTGAGCATCGCGCATACGCTTGGAGAGCGGCCGAAGGATTTTACGCCCGCTCCGACCAAGCGGCCGGCGCAGGTCATCGGCATTACCGGCTCGCCAGGCGCGGGAAAGTCAACACTTGTTGCGGCCATGGCCAACGAAGCTGTTCGGCGCGGCGAGCGGCTGGCGGTCGTCGCGTTCGATCCCATGAGCCCGATCACCAACGGCGCGCTGCTCGGCGATCGGTTGCGCGTGGACTTCAATACAGTTGATGAGAACGTTTTCTATCGCTCGCTGGCGATCAGCGGTGAGGATTACTCCACACTCCCCGCGATCATCGACTTGATCGGCGGTGCCGGCTTTGACAAGTTGATCATTGAAACCGTCGGCGCGGGTCAGAATGAGACGCGCATCAGACAGCACGTCGACAAGACCGCCGTCGTCGTTGTGCCGGGCATGGGGGATGCGGTGCAGATGGATAAGGCCGGCATTCTCGAGATTGCCGATGTGTTTGTCGTCAACAAGGCGGACTTCGCCGGGGAATCCAAGCTCGTGCGCGAACTGCTCGACATCTCAGCAGGCAGGAAGATCTACGAGACGATCGCGACACAGGGCAAGGGCGTGGTCGATCTTCTGGAGGGATTGTTTGCGTAGGACAGCCATTGGATTCCTGTGCGTGGGGCTGACCTGACGAGCACTCGCAATTCTTATGGAGACTCTCTCGTATGGAATGGGGTTACATCGCCCTCGTTTCAATTCTCATCTTTCTTGCCCGTATCTGTGACGTTTCGCTCGGCACGATTCGGTCGGTGTGCGTCATCAACGGCAGGGCGAAGGCGGCGTGGCTCCTCGGATTTTTCGAGGTGCTCGTCTGGGTGGTCGCCGTCTCCAAGGTGATTCAGCATGTGCATGAAGCGCCGATGTATGCCGTTGCTTTCGCGCTCGGCGCAGCGACGGGGAACTACCTTGGCATTATGGTCGAGCGGCACATCGCCTTCGGGCAGCAGATTGTGCGCATCTTCACGCGAAAGGGGAGTGAAATGGCCGGGTTGATGCGATCGTTGGGGTACCGTGTGACCGAGATCGACGGTCGGGGCAGACAGGGACCGGTTGAACTGCTCTTCATAGAAGTCAAGCGACGGCAAGCGATGGATGTCGCCGAGATCGCGCGCGAAATCGACCCGGAGTGTTACTTCATCGTTGACGACATTCGGATGACCTCCGCAGCGTATGTGCGCAACTTTCAGCCGACCGGCTGGCGGTCGATCATCAAGAAGAAATAGCAGCCGCGATTACAGCAGCTTCTTCAGGATTGCGTCATCGCCGGCATGGATGCGCAGCGTCTTCTCGGCGGACGCATGACCTGATTCAATCGTCACCTCGCGTGACCTGAGTCCCAGCACCTTGGAGATCACGGCGCAGATCGCCTTGTTGGCCTTGCCACCTTCGGGCGGTGCGGCGACGCGAACCTTGAGCCGATCGCCGACAAGACCGGCCACCGCATCGCGCGAAGCGCCGGGCACCGCCTTGATGAAGATCAGCAGATCGTCGCCGTCACGCTGAAATCGAGGTTGGTTCTGAGCGTGATTCATCACATCCAGAAGACGCCGGACCTGACGACGAAGGAGGAAGGTCCGGATGTTTTCGCAGAGCCGCCTATCCGAGAGCCGATCCGGGTCTTCCTCACGGGGTTCGTCAGACCCGGCCGCGATCGGCAATGCCCATACAATAGCGATCATGTCGCGACCGCGCGTTCTGGTGCTTGCTAACTGCGATCGGCCGAAGGTGCGCGAGACGCTCGATGCGCTTCGCAGGGGGCTTGATGCACGCATCGAGATTTCCTGCCAGTTCGGCGCGAACGGCGAGCCGCTGCCTTCCGGAATTGAAGCGGACGTTGCGCTGGCGATCGGCGGTGATGGCACCCTCATCAGCCAGGCGCGGCGACTTGCGAACAGCGGCCTCGATCTGCCAATCATCGGCGTCAACATCGGCCGCCTTGGCTTCCTCGCTGAGTTCGACCAGAAGTCATTGATTGAGCAAGCCGATGTCGCGTTCGGCCCGCACCCGCCGATCCACCAGCACCTGATGCTCGAGCTGAGGATCGACGATGAATCGACGAACGTCGTCAGTCAGGGAATCGCACTCAACGACGGCGTGATTACCGCAGGCGAGCCGTTCCGCATGATCGAGATGGCGATCGACATTGACGGCTCTGAAGGGCCGCACCTCAACGGCGACGGCGTCATCATCGCCACGCCGCTCGGCTCGACTGCGTACAACGTCTCGGCCGGCGGGCCGATTGTGCATCCTGCCGTCGACGCCATGACCATTACGCCGATCGCCGCTCATTCGCTTGCGTTCCGGCCGATCGTCGTCAGCGGCGCCAGTGAGATTCGCGCGACGGTTCTTCGTGCGAACCCCGGCACCACACTCGTTGCGGACGGTCAGGACGCCTGGCCGGTGAAGGTGGGACAGCACATCGTCTTCAAGCGACATCGCATGCGAACGCGCCTGGTCGTCAACACGAAGACGACGTACTGGCGAATTCTTCTCGACAAACTCCGCTGGGCCGCGCCGCCGTCGTACCGTGAACGGGGTGTGTAGTTGGAGAAGACATGGCGATTGCGCATGTATGTCTGGAGTGCGGGTTGGATCTGGCGCAGCATCGCGCGCGGATTGAACCGCATTACGGCCTGCCGCTCGTAACCTGTTCGCGCTGCGGCCGTTCGGAGGTGCGGCGGCGTCATCCGATTCAGCGGCGGTGGCGTGACATTCGCCGGCTGACCAAGTCGCTTCTGGTCGCCGCCGCGCAAGTTGTCGTGATCCTTCTCCTTGCCGGCTTTACGATTATGAGCGCGAACATGCACGCTAAGCTGATCGATCCGCGAAGGATCATGTTGCTTGATGACATTGGAAGGGCGTTTGCAGCGATCGGCCTGATTATGTTGCCGATTGTGACGGGCGCGTGGCTTGGCAGCGCGCTCAACCACTGGCCGCGAAAGACGCAGTGGCTCGGATGGGTCGTCTTTGTTGTTGCGATCGGATGGATCGCGCCGGTCGCCGTCCACCGTATGGAACGGGTTTCGCCTGATCGCACGCCGTCCCTCGATTGGGTTGACTGGCGGAACTCACTTGCGATCTTTGCGATCATGTGCATCATCTCGTATGCGGGCCTGCCGGTTGCGACACGGCTGCGGCGAATCGTGCACTTCAATGCGCGGCAGCGCTGGCGGAAACGCCGCATGCGGCTGCGCAGAAGCAGGAGCGGAACGTGATGCAGGAACAGGTCGCGTCAACCATGGCGGAGGAGCGGATCGGTCAACTCTGCGGCGATCGGTTGTGCGTGAAGTGCGGCTACAACCTCAGCGGTCAGCACATCGTGCGCGAGAGCCACTACAACATGCTGATCGTGCGCTGCCCGGAGTGCGGCACGGTCGCGTCGGTGCAGGAGTATCCCCTGCTGGGCAGGTGGGCCGGCCGCTGGGCGGTTGTCCTTGCGGCGCTTTGGGCTTTGTGTGTCCTTATGCTTCTGACCGTTCCTCCGATTCCGCTCGTGGGGGGATCGTTCGCCCTTGCTTACGCATCAGTAAACCCTGCCGTAGATGCACTGGGCGATGCGCAGGAGGCGTGGGCCGCCGAACTCGAGGTTGAGGTCGAAACGCCGTCCTGGGACTGGGTTTCCACCAGCGCGACAAGGCACTCGAGGTACACAAGACTCCATCGCGAGTTCTGGGAGGATTTCGATCGAGCCGCGTTCTTCGCAGAGCATGGCGGCTGGATGCGGCTTGTCGACTGGCGGATGATGCGCCAGTGGACGATTGCGGGATTCGCGATGACGGCGCTGGGCATTGTGTGGTCGCTGGCGCTTCCGCACGTTCGGCGGCGATGGCTGCCGCTGGCGGGCGCTGTGATGTTCGGAGTCTGCGCCGCGTACTGGCTGGTTGCATCGGATATGTGGAGCCCGTGGTTGCCAAGCGATCTTGAGGACGCGGCGATGGAGTTAATCGGCCCGCGAGTTGCGCTGGCGTTCCTTGTTGTTGCATGCGTTTCGTTCGTAGTCGGACTCCTGATCGGGCGCAGCGTGATGCGTCTTGCGATCCGCGCGCTCCTGCCGCCGCGCCTGCGCGGGTCGCTTGCGCTGTTGTGGACGATTGATGGACTGGATTTGCCGGCGGCGCGGACTGGCGCGCGCCGTGGGTGAGGAGGTGCACCGTTAGGCGATTGCGAAGTTCGCTCACATGGTGCTCAACGCGGTCGCATCGTTACAAGCCGGGGGCGAAGCCGCGGCGCATGGTGTTCTCTGTGACAACGCGCGGCTCGACGAACTGGAGCAGGTAGTCGCTGCCGCCGGCCTTGGAGCCGATGCCCGACATGCCGAAACCGCCAAAGGGTTGGCGGCCGACGAGCGCGCCGGTGATGCCGCGATTGAGATAAAGATTCCCGACGCGGAACTCACGCCGGGCCCGATCAAGATGCGACGGTTTGCGGCTGAATACGCCGCCGGTGAGTTTGTACGGCGGCTGATTTGCCATGGCCAGCGCTTCATCGAAGTTCTTCACGCGCATGACCGCCAGGACCGGGCCGAAGATTTCTTCGTTGGCAATGCGATGCTCCGGCCGCACGCCGCTGAAGATATGAGGCCCGACGTATGGTTTGCCCACGCGCTCTTCAAGACCGGCCGGGACGTCCATTCCAAGTTCGAGCTGTGCTTCGCGTTTGCCGATCTCGATATACGAGAGGATCTTTTCTTTCGCCTCGCGATCGATGACCGGCCCGACATCCGTGCCGGGTTGAAGTGGATCGCCGATCACGAGCGATCGCGTTGATTCAACCAGCCGCTCAAGAAACAGGTCGTGCGCGGTATCGACGACGATGACGCGGCTGCATGCGGAACACTTCTGGCCCTGGAAGCCGAACGCGCTGTCGCGCACGCCGAGGACGGCTTCATCGAGATCAGCCGAGGCGTCCACGATGATGGCGTTCTTGCCGCCCATCTCGCAGATGACCTTCTTCACGAACGGTTGATCGTCGGGCGTTATGCCCGCGGCCTTGATGATGTCGAGGCCGACGGCTTTGGAACCAGTAAACGCGATGATGGCGATGCGCGGATCGCGCACGATCGATGCGCCGACCGTTTCACCCTGGCCGGGCAGGAAGGCAAGCACATCGCGCGGCGCTCCGGCTTCCCACAGAATCTCGCACATAACTTTCGCAATCGCCGGTGTCTGCTCAGCGGGCTTGACGATGACCGTGTTCCCGGTAACGAGCGCAGCAACGGTCATGCCGCAGCAGATTGCAAGCGGGAAGTTCCATGGCGAGATGATCGCCGCCACGCCGCGCGGCTGATAGAACTGCTGATTGAGTTCGCCGACAAATCGGCCAAGGCGCTGATGTTCAAACAGCGGCACAGCCATGCGCGCGTAATACTCGCAGAAGTCGATTGCCTCGCACACATCGGCGTCGGCGTTGGTCCAGCCCTTGCCGTTCTCCTTGATGATGATGCCGGAAAGTTCATCACGGCGGCGGCGCATGATCTGAGCGGCTCGCGTCAGCACCTCGGCCCTCTTGCGTGGATCGGTATCACGCCATGCGGGGAACGCGCTGTGAAGTTTGCCGATCATCGTGTGTGCCTGATCGACGGTTCCGTCGTTGGCTACTTGAGCCACTGAAGCCGAGGCGATTGCGCGCTTGAACGCAGCGTTCTGCTCGCGCTCCGCGAAGTCGCGCAGCGGTTCAGTGAAGAACGGCCGCTCGTCGCCGACACCTTCGACTGCCGGCGAGAGTTGATGACGCTCGGGCGCGTTCTCGATCCGTTCGATACCGGGATCGGCGGTGGTGGTCTTTGGGTCAGCGTGAGGTGACGCGAGCAAGTTGTCCGGCGAAGCGTTGTCGAGGAAGCCGGCCTTAAGCCATGATTCGTTCGAGGTGTTTTCGAGGAGGCGGCGGACGAGATATGCCATGCCTGGGATCATCTCGCCCACGGGCACGTACTCGCGCAGTCGCAGGCCACCTTTGTAGTCGATGGAGGCGCCTTTGAGTTGATCCGCCATGCCATGCAGCATTTGCAGTTCAATGGCGCTGGTCGGTAGGCCGCGCTTCTCGAGCATGGCCAGTGCGACAGCAATCGAGCGCACGTTGTGCGAACCAAGCGCGAACTTCACGCCGCCTTCACTTTGCGATGTTGGAATCGCGTCGATGAACTGTCGCGACATGCGCTCGAAGCAGGCATCAGTGTCGCGCTTGCGGCTCCACACGGGCACCGGCCAACCCTGCTGCTCGGCGTGGATGGTTTCATAATCCCAGTACGCGCCCTTGACCAGCCGCACCGTCACCTGCCGGCCGGTGCGCTTCGACCATTCGATGATGCGCGCGGCATCGTCGTCGCCTGAACGCAGATAGGCCTGCATCGCCAGCCCCGCGTGGAAATCCACCTGCTCGCAGCAGCGCATGAACAGTTCAAGTGTCAGATCCTTGAGCGCGAACTGCTCCATGTCGAAGTTGATGAACACGCCATGCTTCTTCGCCGACTCGAGGATCGGTACGATGGCATCCATCAGGCCGCGTATCGAGCTTTCCATGTCGATCGGATTGGTCCGCGCGTAGAGGGAGGAAATCTTGATCGACACGTTCGTGCGCGGGATGCTCCCCAGATGATCGGTTTCGAGCAGCGGCGCGGCCTTCCATGAGCTGACTTCGCGCGGCAGGTTCTCCACGAGGTCGAGGTACTTCTTCTGATACACGGCGGCTTCGGCATCGCTCACGCACGCCTCGCCAAGCAGATCGACGCTGAACGCCATGCCGCGCGACCACAACTTTTTCAACTTTGGCAGTGCATCGGCGGCGTCGGTGCCCGCAATGAACTTCTCCGCCATGGATGTGATCTGACCGGAGACGGTTTTCGTCATCGTGCCTTTGAGCAGTCCGCCCGCCTTGAGCCCCATGCCGAGAAACGGCGGCAGCGTGACGCCCGGCTGCGTGAGGTAATCCACGAGATGTTCATGGACCTGCGCGGGCGTCTTCAGCGTGGGAAAGGTATCGACGAAGCGAAACAGTTGCACCTTGAACGCTTCATCCTTCATGGCCCAGTCCATGAGTTTGTCGGACCAGAAGGCGGAGGAGAAAATACCGCTACGGTGCTTGCGCGCAAGGTTGAGCAGTTCGCGACCGATCGAGGCAGCGGCCGACTCCAAGCTGGCGTCGAACGGCTCGGTCCGAAGAGGACGTGCAGGCGGCTCATACCGACCTGTTTGCGGGGGTAGCGACGTGGTGGTTGTCGTGGAAGGGGCCATTGATGACTAAGTGGGTTCCGCGGAAAAAGACGTGGAGCGGGCGAAGAGCGTGAGTATAGCGGTCGCCATCCCCGGGCATCCAGAACCTCGAGGCCGAGTTGCGTTGTCGGCCGCGGTCTTCGCCGAAGGGTGTGGCACGACAACCACAGGGCAGCCGGGCGATCGCAAGTTTCCACGCGGTCACGCGGACCTTGAGCAATGCTTCATTGATGCTACGAGCCCCACTGCGCCAGCAAGAGCAGCAAGTCGGCGACGCCAACAATGCCGTCGTTGTTCATGTCGGCATGGAGGTCGTGCGCCGAAATCACCGCGCCCCATAATGAGAGCAGTTTGAGAAGGTCAGGTACCCCGACGATGCCATCTGCATTCAGGTCGGCAAGGGAGGGGCTTGCGACTTCCAGATACTGATTCACCGGCACGTTGTGCAAAGTCGTCACGTACCCACGCGGCCAGGTGATGACGATCTCTTCAATGACCTGCGCCGCGCCGAGTCCGAAGTGAACATTGAGTTCGCTTGTTGCGAGATAGCTTGGGTCGCCGTGCATGTAGCGCACCTGCGCCGCACCGTTCGCCGTCAACCTGACATGTGTGTTGTAGCCGTTGGGCGGGAGGAGCGGGTTGTTGGAGGTATCGAAGCTGATGCCGATCCAATTGCCTGCGTTCGCGGTTTCGTTGCGATAGAAGCGCGATGGAAAGACATAATTCATGACGATCAGATCCTGCAATCCATCACGATTGGCATCGATGCGTGCGAGCCCTCGCCCCTGATCCTGGTGGAACATCCCAGCTTCGATGGCGATGTCAGTGAACGAGGTGTCGCCGTTGTTGTAGAACAATCGTGGCGGAATGACTGCCCAGGGCATGGCATGTTGTCCGTTCACCTCGACGAGGTCTACGCGGGTGTTGTGATTCAGATCGACCGCAACGGTGCCCCAGCCCCACCCGCCGTCGATCACACCCGCTTTGTAGCCCATCTCGATGTACTGGTTGTTCCCCTGGTTCATATACAACGTGTTGCCCGGCGAGGTCGGACTCCCCGTATGAATTGACGTCACGTACCAATCGAAGAGCGTGTCGTTGTTCACATCCGCGATGGCTTGACCCATGCCGTGAAAGTCCACACCAGTGCCCGTCGAATGTGTGATGTTGGTGAATGTTCCATCGCCGTCGTTGGAGTAGAAACGGCTGGTGAGAAGGTCGGCCGCGAGAAGCAAATCCGGCCAGCCGTTGCCGTTCATGTCAGCAAACGCCCCTTGGTATCCGAAGACGGTGTTGTCATAGACACCTGCTTCAACGGTGGCGTTTGTAAAGGTTCCGTCACCGTTGTTGCGGTAGAGCACTGAAGATTGAGGACTTGGTAGAGGCCACCAGCACGCGATATGAAGGTCGAGGTGGCCGTCCAGGTTGTAGTCTCCCCACGCAACGCCATAACCTGCAGGCAGCGTCGGGCTGTCATATGCGACGCCTGCTTCAGTGGCGACGTTCGTGAACGACTTGCCGCCGTTGTTTCGATACAGTTTATTGCGGCCTGGTTCGCCGCCCACGTCTCCGAGGTCACCAAAGCTGGTGACATAAAGATCGACGTAGCCGTCGCTGTTATAGTCTGCTGCTCCGGCTCCGATTCCACAGTGAATCTGCGTGAGATCCCACGCTTCCGCTTCGTTCGCGAATGTTCCATCACCTTGGTTGATGAAGAGGCGATCGAGCTGATACTGGTCTGGCTTGGTCGAGGGGCTGTTTCCCCCACTGACGACGAACGCATCGGGAAACCCATCATCATTGAAATCTGCGACGGCACCCCCAGAGAACGTCCAAGCGATTCCGAGCGCAATGTTCAGGTTCGGCTTGAAGACATGATGGAAGTTGACTTCCTGCGAGCGATCGGGCATGTATGGAAGGCCGATCGTGTCATCACCCCGGGCGCCTGTCACAACGGCAACAGCGGTGATCAGAATGATTTTGGCGTGGTTCTTGTTCGGCATGATCCCTACTTCTAGCAACAGTTTACTTGCTCGACCCCCAGTTTGCGAGGAGAAAAATGAGGTCTCCGACGTTAGCGTTACCGTCATTGTCCAGGTCGGCATACTTGTCAAGCGCGGAGGGCACGGGTCCCCATTTGGAGAGGAGTTCAAGCAGATCCGCGACACCGACAGAGCCGTCTGCCGTCAGGTCCGCAGGGATTGGACTCTTCACCACCATGTACTGATTCACCGGCACATCGTGCAGCGTCGTGACATAGCCGCGCGGCCAAGTGATGGTGATCGTGTCAATCACCTGGGCATCGCCGAGTCCGAAGTGGACATTGAGCTCGCTCGTCGAGAGATAGCTCGGATCGCCGTGCATGTACCGGACATACGCTTTACCGCCGGCATCGACTTTGACATGCGTTCCGAAACCATTCGGCGCAAGCAAAGGGTTGTCCGATGTATCGAAACTGATACCGATCCAATTGCCCACGTCCGGTGTTTCGTTGCGATAGAACCTGGCTGGCTGCACGAAGTTCATGACGATCAGATCCTGCCGGCCATCACGATCTGCATCGATTCGAGCCAGGCCGCGACCTTGATCCGGATGCGACATGCCGCTTTCAATGGCGATGTTGGTGAAGGTGCCGTCGGCGTTGTTGTGGAAGAGCCGCGGAGGGTCGAAGGACCAGATGCCTGTTGCCGGCCGGCCGTTGACTTCTGCAAGCTCGAGCCAGCCGTCATGATCAAGGTCCACGGCGACCGTTCCCCAGCCCCAGCCACCATCCCGTACACCTGCAGCGGCAGCTATCTCCGTATAAATGTGCCCGCCTTGGTTCATGTAGAGCGTGTTGCCTGTCGGATGCTGCGTGGGCCAAATGGCGGTGACGTACCAATCCAGCAGTCCATCATTGTCAACGTCGCCGATAGCCGTGCCCATGCCGTCGAAGGTCAGGTTGGTCCCGGATTGGAGGGTGATGTTTGTGAAGGTGCCGTCGCCGTTGTTGCGATAGTAGCGGCTGGTGCCGAAGTCGCCGGCCAACAGCAGATCCGGCCAGCCGTTGCCATTCATATCGGTGAACGTGGCTTGCATACCCAGCACACCCACGTCATGAACGCCAGCCGCCTTGGTGACATTTTCGAAGGTGCCGTTGCCAGAGTTCCGGAACAAGACGCCTGACTTAGGGAAAATCCAGTTCCACCAACATGCAACATACATGTCAAGGTGTCCGTCGAGATTGTAATCCCCCCAGCATGAACCATAGCCGCAGGGGTGGTGGGGATTGACCCACGCGACACCTGCTTCGGCTGCCACATCGACGAACGTGCCCTGCCCGGTGTTTCGATACAGCTTATTGCGTCCTGGGGCGCCACCCTGATCCCCCAGGTTGCCGAAACTGGTCACGTACAGATCGACATGACCATCGCCGTCGTAATCAGCGGTTGAAGCGCCGTTGCCGCAATGAACGTCAGTCAGGCCCCATTCGGTGGCTTCGTCAACGAACGTGCCATTGCCTTGATTCATATACAGGTGATCAAGCACATTGCCGCCACTAATCAGGTACGCATCGGCAAAGCCGTCCTTGTTGAAGTCCGCAATTGCGCCGCCGGCGAACATCCACGCCTGTCCAGTCGCAATCTGCATGTTCGGCGTGAAGGATCCCACTAAGCCCACGTCAGCCGCTCGCTCCGGCATTTGGGGTGGCGCTGCGCCGCATGTCCCGGCGAGCGCAAGCACTCCTGCGAGCGTAGTGCCCTGCAACTGCCTCTCCATACTCTCCTGATGGCGCATATTCACTTCTGATCGATTCACCGCTCATGGCCTCCACAAGAAGAGCCGATCACGAACCCCACTGACTCAGTACGATGAGCAGATCCGCCACGCCGACATTGTGATCGTTGTTTTGGTCAGCATGGAGATCATGCGCGTCGGTCACAGCTCCCCATTTGGAGAGGAGCAGCAACAAATCCGGCACGCCAACCGATCCGTCAGCGTTGAGATCCGCAGGTGCGGGGCTCGTAATCTCGAGGTACTGATTTACCGGCACGTTGTGCAAAGTCGTCACGTACCCGCGCGGCCATGTGATGACAATTTCTTCGATGATCTGCGCCGCGCCCAGACCAAAGTGAACATTGAGTTCGCTTGTTGCGAGATAGCTCGGGTCGCTGTGCATGTAGCGCACCTGCGCTTCACCGTTCGCCGTCAACCTGACATGTGTGTTGTAGCCGCTGGGCGGGAGGAGCGGGTTGTTGGAGGTGTCGAAGCTGATGCCGATCCAATTGCCTGCGTTCGCGGTTTCATTGCGGTAGAGTCGCCATGGATGGCCGTAGTTCGTTACGAACAAGTCCTGCTGCCCATCGCGATCGAAATCAAAGCGGATGAGACCGCGACCTTGGTCGAGATGCGTCATGCCACAAGCCGGGCCAATATCTTCGAACGTGCCATCGGGATTGTTGTGGAAGAGACGCGGGGGTACTGCGTTCCAAGGCGCAGTGGGTCGGCCGTTGACTTCGACCAACTCGACGCGGCCGTCATGGTCAAGATCGACGGCGACCGCACCCCAGCCCCACCCGCCATCATAAACATCAACATTCTTTGACACTTCCTCAAAGGTGTGTTCGCCCTGGTTGATATACAGCATGTTGCCGTCATACGGCGCATGAAAGGATGGATAGATCGACGTGACATACCAATCGAGCAGCCCGTCGTTGTTCACATCGGCAATGGCCTGCCCCATCCCGTTGGAATCCTGCCCCGTCCCGTTGCCGGGCCAGTTGGGGGATGAAGGGTGAGCGGCCAGATTGGTAAAGGTGCCGTTGCCGTTGTTGCGCCAGTACCGCGAAGTCTTGAAGTCGGCTGACAGGAGCAAGTCCGGCCAGCCGTTGCCGTTCATATCTGCGAAGGCCGCTTGGAAGCCCCAGATGTCTCCGGTGATCCCTGCCGCATTCGACACGTCGGCAAAGGTGCCGTCGCCTTTGTTCTTGAACAACTTCTGCGGCAGTGCGCCGCTCGGCCACCAGAGTGCGACGAAGAGGTCGAGACGACCATCAAGGTTGTAGTCTCCCCAGCACGCTCCGTGCCCGGCTGGATGCACTGCATGAATCCAGGCGACGCCAGCATCCAAGGCAACATTGACATAGCCCGTTCCGCCCATATTGCGATACAGCTTGTTGCGACCGGGGGTATACCCGGGGTCGCCGACATCGCCGAAACTCGTGACATAAATGTCAAGCCACCCGTCACCGTCGTAATCAGCGACCGCGGCGCCGTTGCCGGAATGCTGTTGCGTCAGCCCCCACTCAAGGCCCTTATTCAAAAAGGACCCGTCGCCCTGATTCATGAAGAGTCGATCCGTTGACGCGCTGCCTTTGACGAGAAACAAATCCGGGAGGCCATCGTTGTTGAAGTCGCCAGCTGCGCCGCCAGCCGCCGTCCAGCTTGAAGCGATTGGGCCGATCGGGAGGAAGCCATCGCTGATATTGGCCTCCACAGCCCGATTCGGCATGCTGATCTGGCTATCACCCAACGCTTGGCTGCAAAGGCCAACTGTTGTTGCCAGTAGCAGAGGCGCTTGAGATGCCAGTCGTGTCAAAAGGCCCATGTCTTCCACCTGCTCCATTCCCAAACCAAACTGCGGCAAATGAGCCACTAGGACATCATAATGGCAATTGTTTTCACTGCCAGTAAAACCGGTCCGGGGGGCCGCTAATTCGAGTTCCTGCGGCGGGTGCCGGGACTCAAGTGCCGTTTCTGACACGGTACCGCAGGATCGCGTCCCCGCCCCGTTGGCGGTGGCTCAGCAAATCCAACCGCAATGCCTGATCCAGAATATCTCGTTGATAGCCCCTCAGCGGGCTCAAAGCCGCATCGTCACCTAGGAGCAGTCCTGCCATGAACACCCACGCTTCGCAGACCAGGTTCATTTCAAAGAGGCCGCTCAGCAGCCCCGGTCCGGCCTCGACCAATACGTTGGTCACCTCGTGTCGTTCCGAGAGGGTTCGAAGCGCGTCCGTAAGGGAGAACGAGTTCTGGTCACCCGGAATGCCGATCAACTCGGCTCCGGCACTGCCTAGCGTCTGAGCCCGGCTTTCGACGTCGTTCACCCCTGATTGATGAACGATCGTCGTTGGTACCTCACGAGCTGTGAGCGCGATCTGTGACGTCGTTGGCGTCTTCAGCAGTGGATCGACGACTATTCTGCGGGCGCGCTTGCGGATGCGAACGCCTCGTGCCGTGAGCAGCGGATCGTCTTGAAGCACTGTTCCGATCCCGGTGAGGATTGCATCAACGCGGCCTCGCTCACGATGCACCATTCGCCGGCTCGCTTCGCTGCTGATCCACTGGCTTTGTCCGCTGCGTGTAGCGACGCGTCCGTCGATCGTCTGTGCCCACTTGGCGATCACCCACGGCAGGCCGGTCCGTTGGCGATACACAAACGGATCGCTCACTGCAATCGCTTCGGGGCAGGTATCAACGACATCGACGACAACACCCGCTTGCCGCAAGCGCGCAGCTCCGCCACTCGCTGCGGGGTGTGGGTCTTCACGTGCGATGACGACGCGAGCAATGCCTGCATCAATGAGCGCTTTCGTGCATGGGCCGGTCCGGCCGGTGTGGTTGCACGGTTCGAGAGTGACGTATGCAGTCGCACCCTGAGCCGCTGCCCCGGCTCGGCGCAGCGCGTGGACCTCGGCATGCGGCCCACCGCAACGCTCGTGATACCCCCAGCCGACGACCTTGCCGTCGCGCTGAGCAATGACGCAGCCGACGAGCGGGTTCGGCTCTGCGCGTCCATGGCCGCGCAAAGCGAGCCGGGCCGCTGAACGCAAATAGTCGCGATCGCTTCGCATGAGCCGATCATCGTATCGCAGCCACGAACATGGGCACGAAGGGACGAAAGGACAGAGGGAAACGACGAAGCGTCGAAACGTCGAAAGAGAGTGACAGCCACCAGCCACCAGCCACCGGCCATTCTCACAACCGGATGAGATACCGGTAGCGAGATCGCGGCCGCTGCCGTTTCATCAGTATCAAGAGGACAGCGAGATCGCCAACGGGAGAGAGAAGAGTGAGTGCATACTCCCGCCATGGCTACGATCGCAACCTATTTTCGCTTGCGCGAGCCATGCCGCGCAGCCATAGGCGACGCCAGCGCCGCTTCATGGGTTCGCATTGAAGGCGACATGACGCCTCAGAGCGCCGTGGTGTGTGCAACAGCCCGGCTGCGAAATGCGCGTGAGAGGTGCGAGAACCTTGTGATCGATGCGTCCAACGTGAGCGATGCAGACACCAAGTTCGTCGCCGTTCTCGTTGACATTCGTCGCCGCACCCGCGCTGCCGGCGCTCAACTGACAATCATTCCCTCAGCCGCGCTCCGCCGCTGGCTGCGCATCTGTCGCATGGAGTGCGTGATCGAGTGAAGCTGCGAGACAGTGAAACCTCTCCGTGCCTGGGTGCCTTGATGCCTTGGTGCCTCGACGCCTCGATGCCTCCCCTTCAAGTCAGTCCCAGCGGAACACACCTTTGCGCCAGGCATAGATGTACGCAATGATCGATGCAGCAATGAAGAACATGATGCGCCCGAGGAACAATCCTGCCTCGGGCGACTGCGGCGCCAGTTGGGTGAATGAGACCGCCCATGGGTAGAGGAAGATGATTTCCACATCGAAGACCAGAAACGTCATCGCCAGGATGTAAAAGCGAATGTTGAAGCGGCGACGCGCGGTGCCGATTGGTTCCATGCCCGCTTCGTATGTCGAATCTTTTACCGCGCCCTGGCGACGTGGCCCGAGAATGTGCGTGCCGATCAGATTCACGACAGCGAAAATCACCGCCATCAGCACGAGAATGCCGATCGGAAGGTACGAGTCGAGATTGGCGGACGGCAGTTGCATTGGAACGTGGAAGAATACGCGATCCCTGCGATTGCCTCAAGGTGGAAGGGCGAAGGGGCGAAGGGGCAAAGGGGCAGAGGGCAGAGGGGCAGAGGGGCAGAGGGAAACGAGGAAACGTCGAACGAGAGTGACAGCCAACGGCCAACGGCCAACCGCCGACCGCCGACCGCCGACAGCCGACAGCCAACAGCCGACAGCCAACAGCCAACAGCCGACCGCTCTCACGCTAGCATGTCCATATGGGATGCATCCTCGCACTGCTTGCGCTCATCACGCCGCGGATCGTCATCGTGCTCCTGTTCCTGTTCACGGGGTACCTGCACTCGGCGTACTCAGGCGTCTCGCTCGTCTGGCCGATCCTCGGCTTCTTCTTCCTGCCGCTCACGACACTCGCCTA
This sequence comes from uncultured Isosphaeraceae bacterium, assembly GCA_964523675.1. Lineage (GTDB taxonomy): Bacteria > Planctomycetota > Phycisphaerae > Phycisphaerales > SM1A02 > CAZFZT01. The sequence goes on along the minus strand of CAZFZT010000003.1, from coordinate 45,585 downwards.
CGCCTTCGCAATCAACACGCACGGCTCGGTGACTGACCTCTACCTCGTGATCGTGATCGTCGCCATCCTCATCGACATCGGAAGTTTCGGCGGCTCGGCACGCGTGAGCAAACGGCCTCGCCGGTAGAGTCCGAAAGTCACAACTGCACGAATCCACAGATCCACAGGTCGAATCAATTCAATCTTGGGCAAGGTGGCCGGCTGCCTCGCGTCGGCTTGCCAAGTCGGTTTCCAGCACCTCAGGAAGTTCAGCGTCGGATGGAGGCAGCAGGTCGCTCTCGCGCATTGACAGGAAGTGCGTTCGGCAGCGCTCGATCCACTGGACAGCTTGTTCAGCATGTTTGCGGCGGGTCTCGCGCGGCAGGGTGTCATCATCGGCCCGACCTGCGTGCCACTCCATCATCTTGTATTGCGCTACGCCGACCTCGCGCTGCATCGCAGCATCGGCTGGATTCGATATCGCGCATGATTCGGCAATCTCCAGATAACGCTCAAAATAAGTCATGGCCGAATCGAACTCGCCGCGCGCGAGGTAATGTTCGCCAATCTTGCAACATGGTGCGGCGCGTCCAGCACGTGCCTGGTAGTTTTCAGGATCACCGGCCACGAGCCGCTCCAGGATCGCCAGTTCGCGCTCATAGAAGGCCAACGCTTCATCGCGCCGGCCGAGTGCTTCAAGCGCGTTGCCGACGCGCTGCGCTCCGATCGCGACATCGCGCTGATACACCGCATCATCGGGGCGGGCGGCAGCAAGTTCCTCGACGATCACAAGGTAACGTTGAAAGCGATCGAGCGCATCGGCCGGTTGTTCGTGAAGCAGCGCCATGCCACGTTTGAAGTGTGAAACCGCCATGTTTCGGCGAAGCGAAAGGTTCGTCGGGTCGCGATCGATCGCTTCAAGTGTGATCGTCTCGTAGCGGTCGCGGTGATGCTGTTGGAGAGCAGGTCGGCCGAGTGCGCCATACTGATTCGCCAGGCGCTCGTGCGCTGTCGCCTCGCCGTCAAGGTCGGCCATTTCGATCGCTAGTGAGAGTGATCGCGTGTACACCTCGATCGCTCCCACGGGATCGTTGCGATGCGCGAGTTGATCACCAATCTTGTTGAGCGCGAGAAACAGCGTCGGCCGCGCCTCGCTCGGAAACTCATGAAGATTCTCCTCGAGCACTGCAACAGCTGTACGGTAACTCGCCAGCGCGCCGTCGTAGTCGCCCAGGTTCGGCCGTTGCAGGTCACCCTGTACGTCGCCGATCAACACATATCCCGCTGCAACGTCCATGAGCAGCGACGGATCCGCACTTCCGCCGAGGCGCACCTTGTCGAGGTACGCCAGGCCGCGCTCCACCAGCAGTCGTCGTGCGGGCAGTGCTCCGGAGACATTCACAAGCGAGGCGTCAATATCAAAGAGCAGTGTTCGCGCCAACTCGTTCGCATCAGCGAAGTGCGATTCCGCTACCTGCTGGTGTTCGGTTGCTCGGCGTGCCTGACGCGCCGAGAACACCGTGGCTGCGAAAAGGATGATCACGGTGGCGCATCCCGCAAACACCAAAGACCGATTTCGCCGAGCAAACTTGCGAAATTGATACACCGCGCTCGGTGGATGGGCGAGGATCGGTTCGTTGTGCATGAAACGCTCAATGTCCCGAGCGAGTTCTTCCGCCGAACCGTAGCGCTGCTCCGGTTCCTTCGCCAACGCTTTGCCCGCAATCACTGAAAGTTCGCCACGCCACCTGCGATCAATCGCTCCAAGGCGCGCGGGCTCACACTCGCAAATCACGCGCACTTGTTCATGAACCTTGAGACCCTCCAGATCATGTGGCGGCCGGCCCGCCAGCAATTCATATAGCAGCGTACCGAGCGCATACACGTCAGTGCGAGTGTCCACGTTCACCGAGTTGCCCGACGCCTGCTCGGGACTCATGTACAGCAGCGTGCCGAGCATCGCACCTGCCTGTGTTCGAGCCGCGGTGTCTCGCACGTCCACTTCTGAATCGGTCTGCCGGGCGATCCCGAAATCGACAATCTTTGGGTTTCCGTTGTCAACCAGCACGTTCGCCGGCTTCAGATCACGATGAATCACGCCGCTCTGATGCGCGTGCTGCACAGCGCGGCACACGCGCACCAGAAGCGAGAGACGATCATCATGTGAAAGCTCGTGCTTCATCGCGTACTCGGTGATCGGTTCGCCGTCGACCAGTTCCATGGCGATGAACGGAGTAAGTCTCCCCGAATCGGATTCGTGAACGCCGGCTTCGTACACTTGCGCAATGCCGGGATGACGGAGCCGCCCAAGCAATCGGGCTTCATGCTCGAATCGACGAAGCAGCGAAGCAGGAGGTGTGCCGAACGCGCATCCGATTACCTTGAGTGCGACCTTGCGTCCCGTCGATTCCTGTTCCGCAAGGTACACAACGCCCATGCCGCCTTCTCCGATGCGCTGGTGGATCCGGTAGTGGCCGATCCGGTTGGGCAACGGCTCATGCCTTGCTTGTGAACGGGCAAAGTCTTCAAGGGTAAGTCTGTCACTGATCGCGGATTCCGCAAGAAACTCGCTCGTCCGTTCCTTGTCAAGTTGGGCGAGAAGCGATTCAACCTCGCTGCGCATGGCATCATCTGAGTCGCACCGCATCGCAAGATAGGCGTCTCGCTTGCCTTGCGGCAGGCGGCGCGCGATCTGGAATATCTCTTCAATCTGCTCGAATCGGCTCGGCGATAAGTCATGGGCAGTGCGCGAACCTGGAGGAGGCGTTTCGGACTGGTGGTGACGATTATCGGGCATGATTCAACCTCCGAGTTCGCGCCGCAGCCAGGCGCGAGCAAACGCCCAGTCGTCTTCCACGGTCGTCGTCCCTATGCCGAGGGCAGCGGCGGTCTCGTCGATGGTCAATCCGCCGAAGAAGCGGAGTTCCACGACTTGTGCCTTTCGTTCGGCGAGTTCGCGCAGGCGCACCAGGGCTTCATCAAGTTCCAATACATCGAGGCCGGCGTCGTTGATCGGCGCGCTGAGTTCGGCAAGCGTGATGCGCTTGCGCTTTCCGCCGCGTTTGAGCGTTCGTTTGGCCCGGGCATGATCGACCAGAACCCGCCGAATCACACCGGCCGCTGCGATGCGAAAGTGCATGGGATCGCGCCACTGCACGTGCTCAAGCTTCTCAAGGCGCAGGTAGGCCTCGTGAACCAACGCGGTGGGCTGCAGCGTGTGCCCCGCGCCGCTGCTCGGCTCATGCCGGAGATACTCGCCTGCCAGTTCGCGCAACTCATCGTAGAGCAGGGCGAGCAGCGTAGCGGTGTCACCAGAGCCGTTTGCCCGCAGAGCATCGGCATGCACAGGTTCGCCATTCTCATCATCCATGGGCATTTAAGCAGCCGAAAGAAAAAAACCGGGGAGGTTCCGGTTCATTCTCGCCTATTTCATTGGAGCGCTCAACAGGCGTCCCACAAAAAAGACACCATCTCGAGAGGAGGACATGCCAATGAAGTACCGATCGCGAAGTCATCAAACCTGGATGTATGCCATTCTGACGGTCCTCCCGTTGGTCGTGGCCGCCGCCAAAGGGGACGTTGTCCTTATCGTCAACACGACGGCGGACGGCAATGACGGGGCCTGTAATGTCGAAAGCTGTACATTGCGAGAGGCGGTCATCGCCTCAACCGGTTATCTTGACGACGATGTCGAAATCCTGCTTGGCGAGGGCGTGTACACGCTCTCGCTCGGCGGCAACGATGACGGAGCGCTCTCAGGCGACCTTGACATCAACTTTGGCCAGGTGACGATCTCGGGCATCGGGCCGGAGCAGACCATCATCGACGCCAACTTCATCAACCGCGTGTTCCACGTGGCCCCGATCTCAACGGCGACGCTCATTCTGCGAGACCTGACCGTTCGCAATGGTCGGGCATGGGGCTTTTCCGGGCCCGGCACGAGTGGTTCGGTTGGGAGCGGCATTGCCGTCTCCTCCAGCGGCTCACTCACGTTGGAGAACGTCGTCGTCACCAACTGCTCGGCGTCTGATTTCGCCGGTGGCATTCTCGTTTCAGGCCCCACCACAATCAAAGACTCGGCCCTGATCGGCAACTCAGTCACCGCGCCATTCGGCAATGGTGGGGCGATGTGGATCGATCTCGGCCAGGCCGCCACGCTTGAACGCACCCTTATCAAGAACAACTCCGCTCCCAATGGCGGAGCTGTGGCGCACCTTCGCGGCACGCTTCATTTGATCGACTGCATGGTCGAAAGCAATTCCGGCTCGATCGACCCCATTCTACTCAACCCGCCCTTCAATCCCACCCTCACCGCAACTCGCACCACCTTCAAGGGCAACTCTGGTGTGCTCACGACCAACGGCGCTGGAACAAACGTCACTATGGAAAACTGCACGCTCAGCGGCAATACGCTGATCGCTGCCATCCGCGCAGGAAACGGCGGCGGCACTGTTACTTTGACCAACTGCACCGTCGCCGGCAATTCAGCAGGCGGCCTCCAGCGCTTCGGCGGCACGATCAACCTGCATAACACCATCGTCGCAGGCAATGGCTCCTTTGACGCCAGCGGCACCTTCAACTCGCTTGGGTACAACCTGATCGGGAATGCGGCCGGCCTCGGATTGAGCGGCGTCACAACCGGCAATCTCCTCAACGTGAATCCCATGCTCGGACCGCTTCAGGATAACGGAGGTTACACGCATACCCACGCGCTGCTCAAAGGAAGCCCCGCTGTCGATGCCGCCGACCCGCTGTCGTTTCCACTACTCGACCAGCGAGGCGCGGCGCGGCCGATCGATGGAAACAGTGACTCCTTCGCATTACCCGATATTGGTGCGTTCGAGTCTGATGCCGATACGCCTGAGAGTCCAGGCGATCTTGATGACGACGGCTCTGTTGGTGTCTCCGATATCCTGATTCTGCTCAGTGAATGGGGCAGCTGCGGAGATTGCAACAACTGCCCCGCAGACGTTGATGGCAACTGCGCAGTCAGCGTACAGGACCTGCTCCTTCTGCTCGCGAATTGGGGGTAAGGAGAGAGGCCAGTGGACCTGTGGACTTGTGGCCCTGTGGACTTGTGGCCCTGTCGCTCTCACGCCTGCACATC